>NZ_DATIHB010000069.1:0-24530 GCF_035481145.1 Nocardioides sp.
GGTAGCCGGTGACGCCGTCGGCGAGGGCCCGCTGCAGCGCCTCGAGCACGACCGGGTCGAGGGCGTAGTCCATCTCCGCGACCCAGGCGGGGATCACGCCGGGCGGGACCGTGCCCCACTTGAGGGGCAGCGCACGTCGTGCCTGCTCCTCGGTGAGGTCGACGACGGGCCGGCGCTCGACCCCCACGACCTCAGACCTGCTCGCGACTCGCGACCGCGGCGGCCACCCGCTCGATCGACTCGGCAAGCAGTACGCCGTTGTCCTGGCGTCCGTCGCGGTAGCGGAAGGAGACAGCACCCTTCTCGACGTCGTCGTCGCCCGCGATCATCATGAACGGCACCTTCTGTAGCTGCGCGTTGCGGATCTTCTTCTGCATGCGGTCGTCCGACTCGTCGACCTCGCACCGCAGGCCGAGCGCGTTCATCTGCCGCGCGACGTCGTACAGGTAGTCGACGTGGCGCTCCGCGATCGGGATCGCGGTGACCTGCACCGGAGCGAGCCACGGCGGCATGGCGCCGGCGTAGTGCTCGAGCAGCACGCCGAAGAAGCGCTCGATCGAGCCGAACTTGGCCGAGTGGATCATCACCGGCTGGTGCTTGGTGCCGTCGGGGCCGACGTACTCGAGGCCGAAGCCCTTGGGCTGGTTGAAGTCGTACTGCACGGTGCCCATCTGCCACGTGCGCCCGATCGCGTCCTTGGCCTGGACCGAGACCTTGGGGCCGTAGAAGGCGGCGCCACCGGGGTCAGGGACGAGCTCGAGCCCGGTCTCCGCGCAGACGTCCTCGAGGACCTTGGTCGCCACCGCCCAGTCCTCGTCCGAACCGACGAACTTCGCCTTGTTGGAGTCGTCGCGGGTCGAGAGCTCGAGGTAGAAGTCCTGGAGGCCGAAGTCACGCAGCACGGTCAGCATGAAGTTGAGCAGGTGCTTCACCTCGGCAGGCGCCTGCTCCTTGGTGCAGTAGCTGTGCGAGTCGTCCTGGGCGAAGCCGCGGACCCGGGTCAGGCCGTGGATCACGCCGGACTTCTCGTAGCGGTAGACGTGGCCGAACTCGAAGAGACGCAGCGGCAGCTCGCGGTAGGAACGACCACGGCTCGAGTAGATCAGGTTGTGCATCGGGCAGTTCATCGCCTTGAGCTGGTAGTTCGTGCCCTCGAACTCCATCGGCGGGAACATCGTGTCGGCGTAGTACGGCAGGTGGCCACTGGTGTGGAAGAGGCCGTCCTTGGTGATGTGTGGGGTGCCGACGTAGGAGAAGCCCTCCTCGATGTGGCGCTGGCGAACGTAGTCCTCCATGACCCGCTTGATCACACCGCCCTTGGGGTGGAAGACCGGCAGGCCCGAGCCGATCTCGTCCGGGAACGAGAAGAGGTCGAGCTCCCGGCCCAGCTTGCGGTGGTCGCGACGCTCGGCTTCCTCGAGGAGGTGCAGGTAGTCGTCGAGCGCCTCCTTCGACTCCCACGCGGTGCCGTAGACCCGCTGCAGCTGCTTGTTCTTCTCACTACCCCGCCAGTACGCCGCGGCGGAGCGCATCAGCTTGAACGCCGGGATCCGCTTCGTGGTCGGCAGGTGCGGACCGCGGCAGAGGTCCTTCCAGACCGTCTCGCCGTTGCGGTTGAGGTTGTCGTAGATGGTGAGCTCGCCGGCACCGACCTCGGCAGATGCACCCTCGGCGGCCTCCGCGGAGTTGCCCTTGAGGCCGATCAGCTCGATCTTGTAGGGCTCGTCAGCCAGCTCGATCCGGGCGTCGTCGTCGTTGGTGACGCGCCGGGAGAACTTCTGGTTCTCCTTGACGATCTTCTTCATCTTCGACTCGATCTTCTCCAGATCGGCCGGGGTGAAGGGCACCTCGACGTCGAAGTCGTAGTAGAAGCCGTTGTCGATCGGCGGTCCGATGCCGAGCTTGGACTCGGGGAAGAGCTCCTGCACGGCCTGCGCGAGCACGTGGGCGCAGGAGTGCCGCAGGATGTCGCGGCCGTCCTTGCTGGCCATCTCGACGCCCTCGACCGTGTCACCGGCGACGAGCTCGTAGGAGAGGTCCTTGAGGACGGCGTCGACTCCGTCGCCCACGCGGGCCGCGATCACGTCAGGCGTCTCGGCGAAGAGCTGCCAGGCCTTCGTGCCCGCCTCCACGGTCCGCTCCTCCGTCCCGTTGGCGGTGACGATGGCGATCTTGATGTCGGACACGCGGACTCCCTCGACGACGGCGTGCGGGATACGGCCCCGCCTCGCCCGGAATCCTAGCGACGTGGACGGGCAGCTGCCGTCGCCCCCTACGATCACGGGCATGGCTGCCCCAGCGCGCACGCTCACGCTCTTCGCGATCCCCGGCGACGGGACCGAGGACGTCGTCGTCCATCCCGACGGCACCGTCTTCACCGGCACGGCCGACGGGAGGATCCACGCCCTCACACCGGCCACCGGCGAGGTCCGCACGGTTGCGCGGACGGGCGGTCGGCCACTCGGGATCGAGCTGCTCGGCGAGGACCGGATCCTCGTCTGCGACGCGGCGCAGGGGCTCCTCGCCGTCGGCATCCAGGACGGCGCGGTCGAGGTGCTCACCGACCAGGTGGACGGCGTCCGGATGCGCTTCCTCAACAACGCCGCCGTGCTGGGCGACGGAACCATCTACTTCACGGACTCCTCGACGGTGCACCCGCTCGTGGACTGGAAGGGAGAGGTCGTCGAGGACACGGCCTCCGGGCGCCTGCTCCGGCGCTCTCCCGACGGCACTGTCTCCGTCGTCCTCGATGGCGTCCGCTTCGCCAACGGCGTCGCCGCGGCGGCCGACTCGTCGTACGTCGTGGTGGCCGAGCTCAACGCGCGGCGCCTGCTCCGCCACTGGCTCACCGGTGCGCGCGCCGGCGAGACCGAGCCGTTCGCCGAGGACCTGCCGGGCTACCCGGACAACATCTCCCTCGGCAGTGACGGTCGTGTGTGGGTCGCGATCGCCTCACCCCGCGACCCGGTCGTCGAGCTGCTCCACCGCCGCGGTCCGGCCTGGCTCAAGCGGCGTGTGTGGCGCCTTCCGGAGCGGCTCCAGCCACGCGTCAAGCGCACCGCACGCGTGCAGGCCTATGACACCGACGGCACGCTCGTCGCCGACCACGACCTCGACGCTCGCGGCTTCCACATGGTGACCGGCGTGCGCGAGCACGACGGCACGGTCTGGCTCGGCAGTCTCGTCGAGCCACGCGTCGCCTGCTTCCGGGCCTGACGAAACAGGCGGGTCCACCTCAGAGGTGCGGCAGCTTCCGGGTCTCGACGAGCTGCCGGGCGACCTCGTTGAGCTTGGTGTTGGTCGTCTGCGAGTAGCGGCGGAGCACGTCGAAGGCCTGGGCGTCGTCAAGGTCGTAGCGCTCCATGAGGATGCCCTGAGCCTGGCCGACGAGCTTGCGCGCGTCGATCGCCTGCGTCAGCGACTCCTCCTGGCGGGCGGCCGCCAGGGCCACCGAAGCGTGCCGGCCGATGATCTCGGCGATCGCGACCTCGTCGACGTCGAACGCCGACGGCCGGCTGGCGTAGAAGGTGAGCGCGCCGAGGGTGTGCTTGGACGTCCAGAGCCGGACCGAGAGTGCACTGTGCAGGCCGAGGTTCGCGGCCGACGGCCCCCAGTGGGGCCAACGGCCGTCGGTAGCGGTGTCCTTGACGAGCACGGAGTGCTCCTCGCCGACAGCGACGAATGCGGGTCCCTCGCCCAGGTCGACCTGGTAGCGGTCGGCCTTGTCGGCGACCTCGGCGGTGCGCGGGCCGCTCTCGACGAGCCTCCCGTGGCGCAGCATCAGCACGCTCGCGCAGTCGGTGCCGACGAGCGCGGGCGCCGAGTCGAGGAGCAGGTCGATCGTCTCCTCGAAACCGCCCTGCTCGTGGAGATGGTGGGCAAGCTGGGCGAAGCTCAGCGCCGAGCGGGACTCGGGCACAGGTCACCTCCGAAAGGGCATCAACAGCACGGGGTCAGCACCATCCTGCCGCCTCTCACAAGGTAGCCCTCACCCGCCCCCTCCGAACCCGTTTCGTCCCACGGGTTGACCGCTGTCACGTCCGCTACCCGTCAACGGCGTCCTCCAGCTCGGCCTTGTTCATCTTCGACCGACCCTTGATCCCCTTGGCCCGCGCCTCGTTGTAGAGCTGGGCCCGTGTCCGCCCGCGCTCCCCCTTGCGCGAGCGGAGCCCTCCGCGGCGACCGGAGGAGATGTCGTCGGTCGAGGTGGGGCTCGACTCCTTCGCCTCGCCGTGACGCGCCCGCTCCTTGTTGACGGTGCGTGCCGCGATCTCCTCGGCGACGTCCTCCGACTTGCCGCGGTCTTCGAGGCCTTCCTTGATGTGCTCGTACTGGCGCTCGCGCTTCTTGCTCCACGCTCGCTGAGGCATCACTGTTCTCCTTCCATCCGTGGGGGTACGACTGTGGGCATGAACGACGTCGTGCCCGCCCCCGACCCGAACGACCCGCGCACCCTGGACCGCAACTTCCAGGAGCTGCTCCAGGAGCTCCGGGTCACGCAGACGGGTGTCCAACTGCTCTCGGGCTTCCTGCTCACGGTGCCCTTCTCCGAGCGTTTCGACTCCCTCGACACCGTCCAGCTGACGGCGTACGTCATCGTCTTCTGCGGCTCCGTACTCGCGACCGCCCTCCTGGTCGCGCCGGTCGCCTTCCACCGGGTGCTCTTCCGCCGGCGGCAGCGGCGGCTGATCGTCGAGGCGGCCAACTGGTTGGCGCTCGGCGGGCTCTCGGTCCTGGCGCTCACGACGAGCGGGATCCTCTTCCTGGTGATCGATCTCGTCGGGCCCCGACCTGCGGCGGTCGCGGCCCTGGGTGTCTGCCTGGCGCTCTTCGTCGTCCTGTGGGCGGCGCTGCCCCTGCTCGGGGCGGCGCGCGCCAACGGCTCAGGCCGACAGCCGGTCGCGGAGGAGTGACTTGCCTTCCTCCGCGCCGCGGATGGACCTCTCCTGGGCCCGCACGAAGAGGGCGGCGGCCTCGTCGTCGCCCGAGCGCCGGGCGTCCTCGATGTAGGTCTCGAGCCTCAGCGCGTTGCTGAGGCAGGTCTCGGTGAACCAGATCAGGTTGTAGTCCTTGTCGGCGGTGCCGGTGACGACGCCTGCCTCGGTCAGCTGAGCCATGGGGCTCTCCCTCCTGGGGATCGGAAACGGTCCCTTCATCCGGCCGTTACCCGCGCGGGCCGTGGTCATGCGGATCGGCGGCGGGGTCCGGCGCGGTGCGCTCGGGAAGGTCATCGACGACCTCCTCTCCCCGCCCGCGATCACGCATGGCGGCGAAGATGAGGATGCTCGCGATGAATGCGAGCCCGATCGCTCCGGCAAGCCAGTAGGTCCAGTTCATGGCCACGGCGTACCCCTCAGCACGAGTTTCATGCATCGACGTGTCCGGGGTTGCAGAGGTGGTCTGGACCGGTCTAGGTTCGAAATGCAGTTCAGGTGATCAGCCCTGCTCAAGACGTGGGCAGGCCAGCACGAGCCTTCTAAGGATCGTCATGCACCTCTCTTCCGTTTCTGCAACCACCGCGACGACCACGTCGCACAGCACCACTCCCAGCCGCCTCCAGCGGCGTCAGCGCACCAGGGAGCTCCTTGCCCTGGCGCACTCGACCACCTCCACCAGCGAGCGCGACGAGGCACTCGACGAAGTGGTCCGGATCAACATGCCCGTGGCCCGCACCCTCGCGGCGCCGTACGCGGGACGCGGCATTCCGCTCGAAGACCTCGAGCAGGTCGCGTTCATGGCGCTGGTCCGCGCAGCACGGGGCTTCCACCCCGACCGCGCAGGCGACTTCCTCGCATACGCCGTCCCGACGATCCGTGGCGAGGTGAAGAAGCACTTCCGCGACCACGGGTGGACCGTCCGGCCGCCGCGACGGATCCAGGAGCTGCAGGCCGAGGTGGTCCGCACCCGCTCCGAGCTCGCGCAGACCACCGGGCATGAACCGGACCTGGCCGAGATCGCCGAGCAGATCGGCGAGCCGGTGGAGGAGGTCGCGGAGGCCATGGCCGCCGACGGCTGCTTCTCCCCCAGCTCGCTGGACCAGCCCATCCGCTCCGAGTCCGGGACCTCGCTCGGCGACCTCATGGCCCATGAGGACCCCGGCTTCGAGGCCGCCGAGGCGCGCGCGATGCTGAGCGCCGCCATCGCCACGCTCGGCGAGCGTGACCGCAGGATCCTGCGGATGCGCTTCTTCGAAGGGCTGACCCAGAAGGAGATCGGCCAGGCGATCGGCGTGACGCAGATGCAGGTCTCGCGTCTGCTCACACGGATCCTCGCCGACCTGCGCAGCCAGCTCACGGGGACCACGCCGCCGAGCACGCCGCCCGGCGCTCCGGCTGCGGTCAAGCCGCTCCAGGTGCTCAAGGTCCCGCGTCCGCGTGGCGCGATGGCGGCAGAGCTGCGACCGGCGAGCTGACGTGGGATTCCCTGCACAACACCAGGCTCCGCCCGGGCTGCAGGGCCACATGGAGCCGGTCCCGGACTGCGGTGAGGAGACTTACCGCGGTTCGGGCCGGCTCGCGGGCAAGGTCGCTCTCATCACCGGTGCCGACAGCGGCATCGGCCGGGCGGTCGCCATCGCGTATGCCCGTGAGGGTGCAGATGTGGCGATCTCGTACCTGCCGGTCGAGGAGGCCGACGCCGCCTCGACCGCCCAGCTGGTGGAGGACGCCGGCCAGCGGGCCCTGCTCCTGTCCGGCGACCTCGCCGACCCGGCGTACTGCAGGAGCCTGGTGGAGCGCACCGTCGCAGATCTCGGCCGCCTGGACGTGCTCGTCTGCAACGCGGCGTACCAGATGGCCCACGACTCGATCGCCGACGTGAGCGACGAGGAGTGGGAGCACACCTTCTCCGTCAACATCGGGGCGATGTTCCGCCTCGTGAAGGCCGCGCTGCCCCATCTCGGGGAGGGCAGCGCGGTCATCGGGTCGTCGTCGGTCAACAGCGATGACCCCAACCCCACCCTCACCGCGTACGCCGCGACGAAGGCCGCGATCGCGAACTTCTGCGCCTCCCTGGCCCAGCAGCTCGGCCCGCGCGGCATCCGGGTCAACAGCGTGGCGCCCGGACCGGTGTGGACGCCGCTGATCCCTTCCTCCTTCCCTGCTGAGAAGGTCGAGAAGTTCGGTGACAACACTCCGATCGGCCGCGCCGCCCAGCCGGCTGAGCTGGCGCCGGCGTACGTCTTCCTGGCCTCCGACGAAGCGTCGTACGTCTCCGGCGCCCGGATCTCGGTCACCGGAGGCCGCCCGGTCCTCTGAGGCCGACCCCGCGCCCGAACGGTCCCGGTGTCCGAGCACCGGGGCCGCTCGACCTTGCGCAGGGGAATCGCGGGCTGACGCTCTGGTGGCGCGGCCGTCGGCATGCCATGGTCGAGGCATCGACAGAGGAGGAGCCGTGACGGACGCCCCGGATTTCACCGGCCTGAAGGCGATGTTCATCAACTGCACGCTGAAGCGGTCGCCTGAGGTGAGCAACACCCAAGGGCTCCTCGACGCCAGCGTGGAGATCATGCGCAAGCACGGTGTCGCGGTCGAGGTGCTGCGCGCGGTGGACCACGACATCGCGACCGGGGTCTACCCCGACATGCGCGAGCACGGCTGGGAGAGCGACTCCTGGCCGGAGATCTACCCGCGTGTGCTCGAGGCGGACATCCTCGTGCTGGCCGGCCCCATCTGGCTCGGTGACAACTCCAGCGTTATGAAGCGCGTCATCGAACGCCTCTACGGGCTGAGCGGGATGCTCAACGAGAAGGGCCAGTACCTCTACTACGGACGCGTCGGCGGCTGCGTCATCACCGGCAACGAGGACGGCGTCAAGCACTGCGCTCAGAACGTCCTCTACTCGCTGCAACACCTCGGCTACACCATTCCCCCGAACGCCGACGCCGGCTGGATCGGCGAGGCCGGCCCCGGCCCGTCCTACTTGGACCCGGGCAGTGGGGGTCCCGAGAACGACTTCACCAACCGCAACACGACCTTCATGACGTGGAACCTGATGCACCTGGCGCAGATGCTGAAGAACGCAGGCGGCGTGCCGGCGTACGGCACCTCGCGGCGCGACTGGGACGCCGGTGCACGGTTCGACTTCGAGAACCCGGAGTACCGCGCCTGAGTCTCCAAACGAGGCCGCCGCCACCGCTCAGCGGAGCGTCCCCTGGGGCGTTGCCGCCCAGGCGCGGTACCACTTCTCCGCCTGCTCACGCCGTTCCGGACCACTGACGGGGTCGAGGAACCACACCGCCGCAGCGCCACCCGTGAACGCGAGCGCGAGGAAGGTCAGCTTGCGCCGCCGGCGCCAGCGCTTCCGCGCAGCGGCGAGGGTGTCGCCGGCGCTGTCCAGCACCTCCCCCGGCAGCTCGGTCAGGGCGTGCACACGATCCATCACATCGGCCTGCATGGCGCTCCTCTCATCGATGAGGAGGGAGTACCCGGGGATGCCGGCGTACAAGCGTCGTGGGTCAGTAGACCGTCTTCACCGCTGACTGGGAGCCCGCGTACTCCGTGGTCGTCACCGTCACCGCACGGACGGCTTTGGCTGATCGGTACTTCCACGCGACCGTCACACGCGCGGCGCCGTACGTGTTGGTCGAGGCCGTGGCGAATGTACGCCACACGCCATCGATCCTCCGCTGGAAACGGACCGTCTCGTACTTGTTGGCGAAGTAGCCGGTCTTGTACTCCGCCTTGGAGGTCGCCCTGAAGGTGATCCTCTGCCCGTACGCCGCGGTCGTGTCGCTGATGGACAGAGTGGTCCGGGAATAGGCCTTGCGCATGGTGAACGTGTCGGAGAAGGACGCGCAGACGCTGTAGTCGTCGTAGCAGTACTCACCATCGGCGATGGAGTAGGTGCCCACCCGGTCCATGCCACCGCAGAACATCAAGCCGTCATCTCCGGTCGTCGTCCCACTCCCAGGTGCTGCACCCTCGAAGAAGAGGAAGCTGGCGTAGCCACCGGTCGGGTCCATCACGTCGCCGGAGAACTTCCAGGCGTAGTCCGCGGCGGAGTACTTCGCCTGGTGATACGTGCAGTTCGGATAGATCACGCCGTTGGGGATGTCGACAGAGCCGTCTGCGAGGGCGGGGCTGGCGAAACTGACGACAGCAGCGAGGGCCGCGACAGGCGCGAGGAGGAACTTCTTCATGGGGCAGGACCTTTTGTCAGTGGAGCCTGGGTTACGGCGTCACCGTAGAAGCGACCCCCGACACCTGACCCGCGAATGCGAGCGAACCATCCGAATGGCCCATGCCCAACCGGTCATCCGCCAATGACAACAGCCCCTGACCGCGTTTCGCAGGTCAGGGGCTGTCAGGTGGTGGGCGATACTGGGTTTGAACCAGTGACCTCTTCCGTGTCAAGGAAGCGCGCTACCGCTGCGCCAATCGCCCAAGTCTTGAGTTGTGGTGGTGAGGTGGAGGTGGGTACCGGATTTGAACCGGTGTACACGGATTTGCAGTCCGTTGCCTCGCCTCTCGGCCAACCCACCATGGAGGCCTGGTGTGGCCCAGTCAAGGTGCACTTGACTTCTCCGAGCGGACGACGAGACTCGAACTCGCGACCCCAACCTTGGCAAGGTTGTGCTCTACCAACTGAGCTACGTCCGCATGTTTTCCTTGGCGTTTCCGCCCCGGGCAACGACGAGAACATTAGCGGAACCGGTCGGGCACGCAAAATCCGGGGTCTGGAGCGTGTCGAGTGGGAGGCTTTGCCCATGCAGGCAACGCAGATCGAGGGTGTCTTCACCACGGTGAAGGTCGTCGACGGGCGTCCCGAGCACCTCGGCCTGCATATCGCCCGGCTCGCGGAGAGCGCAGGGATCGTCGGCCTCGGCACCCCCGACCCCGCCGCCGTACGCCGAGTGGTCGCGGCCGCCCTGGAGGCGGCGCCACTCCCCCTCGGCCGCCTGCGCATCACGTGGCAGGGCACGGAGGCAGCTGCGACGGTCGACCCGCAGGCGCCGCACCCCGACACGACGAGCGTCATCCGGGCTCGCGCCGCCCGCGATCCCCAGGAACCGACGGTGGGGGCAAAGACGGAGGCGCTCGGCGCGCAGGGGCGTGGACTCGTCGCCTGGGCCCGAGCCCAGGGCGTCGGCGACACCGTGCTCGCCACGACCGACGGCCGCCTGTGCGAGGGCGCCACCAGCAACGTCTTCTACGTCGTCGAGGGCGAGCTCCGCACGCCCACGCTGAGCACGGGGCTCCTCAACGGCATCACGCGCCAGCTCCTCCTCGCAGCGATCGACGTGCACGAGGCGGACGCGTCGTACGAGGTCCTCCACCGAGCCGACGAGATCTTCCTGACCAGCAGTCTGCGCGGGGTCCAGGCGGTCACCGTCGTGGACGGGCGCCCGGTCGGCAGTCGCCCGACCGGCGGTCCCGGCCCGGTCACGCTGGCTGCGGCACGCTCACTCGCAGCCCTGCCCACCGACGACTGACGTGCGCCCAGGAAATACACAAGGTCCGAACCCCTCCCTCCGGGGTTCGGACCTTGGTGACGAGTGACGTGACTCAGGCAGCCATCAGCTGACCGATGAGCACGTCGAGATCGAGGTGCTCGCTCTCGGTGCCGAGCGGCACCACGGCGAGCGTGCGGTTGACGAAGCGGTAGACGTCCTTCGTCGCGACCTGGACCAGCAGCTCGCCGTCGGGCGAGTGGAGCTCGATGATCACGACCGCCTGGCCCTCGGCGTCGAGGCAGGGCCACACGTGGACGTCGCCGTCGCCGGCCGGAGCCGTGAGGCCACGGACCATCAGGTCGCGGGCGAAGGTCCAGACGACGTCGCCGCCGGAGGTCTGGAACGTCGTCGTGACGGCGTACGGATCCGTGGAGGTGTAGCCCAGCTCGCCCAGCAAGGTCATCGTCTGCCCGGCACCGTCGACACAGTCGAGGCTGACGGACTCGGTGACCTGGGCGGTCCTGATGTCGTCGAAGTTCATGTGGCTACCTCCAGGGATCGGGCCCCTCGTCACGGGCCCTTCGCAAGAGGAACGGGCCTGCGGCGGCGTCATGACGCGGTTTCCGGATCTTCCTTGGACGTGGTGCCCATCACAGCGCTGGCGCGCCCGGCTAGCCTCTCTTCGTGACCGACACCAGGCCCCATCCGCTGAAGCGGCTGCACGAGCGGCTCCACGCGAACCCGGTGACCGGATTGGTCACCAAGATCGTCGTCTCCGTGATCGGCCTCGCCGTCCTCGCTGCCGGCGTCGTCATGATGGTCACGCCGGGCCCGGGCCTGGTCGGCATCGCCGCGGGGCTCGCGATCCTCGCCACGGAGTGGGACTGGGCCGACCGCTGGGTCAAGGCCGCGCGACAGAAGGCGCGCGAGGCTGCGGACAAGGCGCGCGCGATGGACCCCGCCGTACGCCGGAGGCGGACGCTGCTCACCGCAGCCGCCGTGCTTCTGGCTGCGGGCGTGGTCGCGCTGCTGATCTGGCAGTTCGGCTGGCCGTCGCTCGCGGTCACCGGGTGGGACAAGGTGCAGTCGATCAGCGACGTCGTGCCGGAGCTGCCCGGGATGTGAGCCCCGCATGTGACCCGGACGACCGCCCCGGTTTCGGCTCCGTCCGGCCTGTGCGCTAAGGTTTCACGCACACCACGGGTGATTGGCGCAGCGGTAGCGCACTTCGTTCACACCGAAGGGGTCACTGGTTCGAACCCAGTATCACCCACCGTGAGAGAAGGCCCCGGAGCAACAGCTCCGGGGCCTTCGTCGTTGGTCGGTGACGCTCAGCTGAAGGCGTCCTTGACCTTCTCGCCGGCCTGCTTGAGGTTGGCCTTCGCCTTGTCGACGCTGCCTTCGGCCTGGAGGTCCTCGTTGTCGGTCGCGTCGCCGTACTTCTCCTTGGCCTCGCCCGACAGCTCCTCGAACTTGTTCTCGGCCTTGTCATCGAACCCCATGGGTTCCTCCTTCGTGTCGGATGCGTTCCTGACACGGGTACCCGAGGCTCTGCGGAGGATGCATCACCCGAGCGCGGCGAATGCCTCCACGTCCTTGCGCTTGCCGGCGACGATGACCAGGTCGCCGCGCTCGAGGACGGTCTCGGGCGACGCGTAGGTGAACTGCTGGCCGATCCGCTTCACCCCGACGACGGTGATGCCGTACTTCGCCCGGGCACCGGTCTCGCCGAGTGCACGGCCCCAGATGATGCTCGGGGGCGTGGTCTTGACCATGGCGTAGCCGTCGTCGAACTCGATGTAGTCGAGCAGCGTGCCGCTGACCAGGTGCGCCACGCGCTTGCCCATGTCGTGCTCGGGGCGGACGACGTGGTGCGCGCCGATCTTGCCGAGGATCTTCGCGTGGGAGGCCGAGACCGCCTTGGCCCAGATGTTGCCGATGCCCAGGTCGACCAGGACCGACGTGGTCAGGATCGAGGCCTCGAGGTCGGTGCCGATGCCGACCACGGCCTGGCCGAAGTCCTGCACGGAGAGCTGGCGCAACGCTTCCTCGTTGGTCGTGTCGGCCTGGACGACGTGCGTCAGTCGCCCGGCCATCGACTGCACGAGCTCGGCATCCGAGTCGATGCCCATCACCTCGGTGCCCTGCGACATCAGCTCCAGGGCGAGGGACTTCCCGAAGCGACCCAGTCCGAGGACGACGACGCTTCGCTTGAGGGTGTTGGTCCTGCTAGCCAAGGAGGGGCCTGCCTTCCGGGAGGGTGTAGCTCGACTGCCGCTGTCGCAGCGTGATCGCCGAGACGAGGGTGACCGGGCCCAGTCGCCCGAGGAACATGAGCCCGATGATCAGCAGCTTGCCCGGGTCGGGCAGGTCGGCGGTGACGCCGGTGGACATGCCGACGGTGCCGACGGCGGAGGTCACTTCGAACCACGCCTCGCCCAGGCCCAGCGGCGCGAGCGCCATCAACACGAGCGTGCCGCCCATGACGGCCGCCACGGAGAGGAGCGCGATGGCCACGGCCTGGCGCTGGACCTTCTCGTCGATGCGGTAGCCGAAGGCGTTGACCCGGCGCTCGCCGCGGACCTCAGCCCAGATCATCAGGAAGAGCACCGCGAACGTCGTGACCTTGATGCCGCCTGCGGTGCCGGCCGATCCGCCACCGATGAACATCAGGATGATCATGCCGACCCAGGTGCCTTCATACATCTGGCCGACGTCGAGACTGTTGAACCCCGCCGTGCGCGGCATAAGCGCCTGGAAGAAGGTCGTGATCGACTTCTCGCCGAGGTTCATCCCGCCGATGGTCGCAGGGTTCCCCCACTCGGAGACGAGGACGAAGGCCCAGCCGAGGAAGACCAGGACCACGGACGTCAGGATCGTCAGCTTGGCGTGCAGGCTCCACTTGCGCGGCCGCAGCTCGCGGCGGAGCTCGATCAGCACCGGGAATCCGAGCGCTCCGAGGAACGAGGCTGCCGCGACCGGCACGATCACCCACCAGTCGTGCATGAAGCGGACCATGCTGTCGGAGTACGTCGACAGGCCGGCGTTGTTGAAGGCCGAGACCGAGTGGAAGAGCGCCGTCCAGGCGCCGTGCAGCCACCCCTCGTCGTACGAGAGAGCGAGGCGGGGCCAGAGGATGAGGAAGAGGGCCAGCTCGACCACGATCGTCACCTTGCCGACGGCGAGGACGACGCGGCGCAGGTCGCCGAGGCCGACACTGCTGGTCTCCGCGGACGCGAGCAGGGCGGCGCTGAGGCCGAAGCGGCGCGCAAGCACGATGCCGATGACGGTGGCGAGGGTCATGATGCCGAAGCCGCCGAGCTGGAAGAGGGTCAGGATCACGGCCTCGCCGAAGCCCGACCAGTAGGTCTCGGGGTCGACCGTCGCCAGGCCGGCCACGCAGACCGCACTGGTCGACGTGAAGAGCGCGTCGATCAACGGCGCGCTGCCCTCCCCCGCCTTGGAGACGGGGAGCATCAGCAGGGCGGTGCCGGCGGCGATCAGGGCCGCGAACGCCACGACGAGGACCTGCGCCGGGTGCCGGAAACGCTGCCGCCGACCGAACCGCTCGAGGCGGTCGATGCTGTCGGGAGTCAGGTCACCGAGCACGGGTCAGTCGCCGCGCGCTCAGTCGGCGACTTCGCCGAAGATCGTCACCCGGTCGTCGTCGCTGCCGGACTGACCCTCGTGCAGCGTGGAGACGAACCGGAACTCGTCGCCGACCGCCGGCTTCGCCGAGCCCTCGACACGCTGCCAGGACCCGCAGAGCGCGTCGCCGTCGGCACCCTCCAGATCGGCGACACCGTCGCCCTCGAGGCAGAGGCGGCTGGTCCTCGCGTCGTACGACGAGACGACGGCTGTCGTGCGATCCGGCGAGTCAGGACCGGCGACGACGCCGATCAGGTAGCCACCGGCCAGACACATGACACCGGCGGCGATGACGACTGGAGTCGGAAGGTTCACGTTTCCCACGGGCGTCAGTCTGGCACGGACCGGTTGGTGAGGTGCGGCCACACGACGTCGACCGACGCATTGACCGCTGCGCCGATGAGGACGGCGATCGAGACGATGTAGAGCCAGATGAGGACGGTGATCGGCGCCGAGAGCGGTCCGTAGACGCTGGTCGACTCTCCGGCTGTCGCGGTGAGGATCGTGCGCAGCAGCCACGAGCCGCCGATCCAGCAGATGATCGTGAAGAAGGCGCCCGGCAGGTTGTAGCGCCAAGCAGCGCGCGTCGGCACGCTCACGTGGTAGAGCGTCGCGAGGAAGCAGACGCACATGAGCAGCACGGTCGGCCAGTAGAGCCCCTCGAGGAACGAGATCCGGTCGGGGATCCAGCGACGGACCAGTGACGGCCCTGCGATCACGAGCGGGATCGTCACCATGCCGGTGAGGAGGCCGAGGACGTAGAGCCCGAAGGAGAGCGCGCGGGTCTGGATGATGCCTCGCTCACCCCCGAGGCCGTGCATGATCGTGATCGTGTCGACGAAGACGTTGAGCGCGCGGCTGCCCGACCACAGGGCAAGGACGAAGCCGATGGAGATGACGTCGAGACGGCCGCCGTCCATGACGATGTCGAACGTCGGTGCGATGACGGCGTCGACGGTGCTCTCGGTCATCGCCTGGCTGGCCAGGTCGATCACGGTGGTGCGGAAGTCACCGATCTGCGCGGCCGTGAACTGCTCGCTGAAGTAGCCGATCGCGCCGGTGAGACCGAAGATCAGCGGCGGCACCGAGAGCACCGCGAAGAAGGCGGCCTCCGCGGCCAGGCCGGTGACCCGCCAACGCAGGCACGCCGACACGGTGGCCGTGACCAGCCGCCAGAAGTCATGGGCCACCCGACGGGCGAGACGACGGAGCAGCGCGAGCAGCGTCTCCGTCGTCATGGGGTCACCGTAGCGAGCGAGCCGGGCACTTTCCGTGCCCGACCCGCCCGCTCCACGTCACACCGGCCGCGTCAGACCGGCCGCGTCAGACCGAGGCCGTCTCCCCGGTGCGCTCCGGCGTACGGGCGGTGGGTACGGCGAGGGCCGGGCCGTGGCCGTCGTCGATCATCGACGTCTCGTCGAACGGGTCCTCGCCCGAGAGCGCGCGATCGAGCTGCGTCCGGTCGATGCCGCCGGTCCATCCCGCCACGACCAGCGTGGCGACCGCGTTGCCGGCGAAGTTGGTGACGGCCCGTGCCTCCGACATGAAGCGGTCGATGCCGACGATGAGTCCGACGCCGTCGAGGAGCTCGGGACGGTGCGAGCTGAGCCCGCCGGCGAGGGTCGCCATGCCTGCGCCGGTGACACCGGCCGCTCCCTTGGAGGCGATCATCATGAAGAGCAGCAGCGAGACCTGCTCGCCGATCGACAGCGGGTCTCCCAGCGCAGACGCGATGAAGAGAGCGGCCATGGTCAGGTAGATCGCGGTGCCGTCGAGGTTGAACGAGTAGCCCGTCGGGACGACGACGCCGACGGTCGGACGGTCGATGCCGGCGTGCTCCATCTTCGCGATCAGGCGCGGGAGGGCCGACTCCGAGGAGGAGGTGGAGACGATGATGAGGAACTCCCGGCCGAGGTAGCGCAGCAGGCTGAAGATGTTGACGCCCGTGGTCAGCCGGAGGACGGTGCCGAGGATGGCGAAGACGAAGAGCGCGCAGGTGACGTAGAAGCCGAGCATCAGGACGGCGAGGCTCTTCAGCGCGTCGACCCCGGTCTCCCCGACGACGGCAGCCATCGCACCGAACGCACCCACCGGGGCGGCCCACATGATCATCGACAGGACGCGGAAGACGAGTCGCTGTGCGTGGCCGACTCCCTGGAGGATCGGCTGCCCCGCGCTGCCCATCGCCTGGAGCGCGAAGCCGACCAGCAGCGCAACCAGGAGGGTCTGGAGGACCTCGCCGGAGGTCAGGCCGGAAAGCAGCGAGGTCGGGATGATCCCGAGCAGGAAGTCGGCCGTGCTGGCGTGCGCCCCCTCCGCGAGGCCGCTGCCGGCTTCCGCGGCCGACGGTGTGAGCTGGAGTCCGGCGCCCGGGTTGAGGACGTTGCCGACGACGAGGCCGATGCCGAGCGCGACGGTCGACATCGTGAGGAAGTAGGCCATCGCGAGGCCGCCGACCTTGCCGACCTTGGCGGCGCTGCGCACCGAGCCGACCCCGAGGACGATCGTGCAGAAGATCACCGGCTGGATCATCATCTTGATCAGGCCGACGAACGCCTGGCCCAGCGGCTTGAGCTGCACGGCGATGTCCGGGACGACGACGCCGACGCCGATACCGAGCGCAACGGCGGCGATGACCGCCAGGTAGAGGTAGTGGGTGCGGTCCTTGCGGCGCGGAATGGCCTGACCGGTCTGCTGGCTCATGAATCCTCCAGTGGTGCGTCGGGAACCTCCCGAGTGCCTCCATGCTGGGCCGGAGTGTGACGGCGGTCACCGTTGTGTTCACAGAGTTCGCAGGGTGCAGAATCGCCGCATGCGCCGGCCCCGCCGCGCCGGCTCCCTCGCCCGGCAGATCCTGCTCCTCCAGCTCGTGCTGGTGGGCCTGGTCGTTGCCCTCGCGCTCGGGCTGGCGGCGTACGACGCCCGGCGAGACGTCCGCACCCAGGCGACCGCCGAGACGCTCGTCGTCGCGGAGACGGTTGCCGGCTCCCCCGGTGTCCATACGGCGCTGCGCGCCAGCGCTGCGCAACAGGCGGGTGATCCGTGCCGGGGCCTGCAGAGCTACGCCGAGGAGGTGCGCTCCGCCACCGACACGGACTTCGTGGTGATCATGCGGCCGGACCGGACCCGCTGCACGCACCCGGACCCGACCCAGATCGGGAAGCGGTTCATCGGCGACCTCGGCACGGCACCCGCGGGCCGCCCCTTCAGCCAGGAGTACGCCGGCACGCTGGGCCCGTCGGTCCGGACCGTCGTCCCGGTGGTCCACGACGGCAACGTCGCGGGATTCGTAGCGGTCGGGATCACGCTCGATCGGCTGCAGGACGAGCTGGTTCACGCGCTCGCGCCGCTCCTGCTGGCCGGCGTCGGCGTCCTGGCACTCGGTGCTGTGGGGGCCGGACTCGTCAGTCGTCGGCTCCGTCGGCAGACCCACGGGATGGGCGCTGCGGAGATCACGCGGATGTACGAGTACTACGAGGCCGTCCTCCACGCCGTCCGTGAGGGACTGCTCCTGCTCGACACCGCGGACCGGGTCCAGCTCGCCAACGACGAAGCCCGGCGGCTGCTCGGCCTGCCTCCCGACGTCATCGGAAGGCCGTTGCGCGGGCTCGGGCTGCCGCCGGCGCTGGTGCGCGCGGCTGCGGGTGACAGCGCCGAAGCGGACGACATCTACGTGACCGACCGCCATGTGCTCGTGGTGAGCTCCTCCCCCGCGACCTGGCGTGGCCGCACTGTCGGAGCCGTCGTCACCCTGCGGGACCGCACCGAGCTGCAGGAGGTGGCCGGAGAGCTCGACCTCGTGCGCGGGCTCACCGACTCGCTGCGCGCGCAGAACCACGAAGCGGCCAACCGGCTCCATGCCGTGGTCTCCCTGATCGAGATGGGCCAGCCCGAGGAGGCCGTGTCCTTCGCGACCGAGGAGCTCCAGGTTGCGCAGCTGCTCGCCGACCGGCTCACGGCTGCGGTCGACGAGCCCCTCCTGGCAGCGCTGCTCCTGGGCAAGACCGCCGAGGCCTCCGAGCGTGGCGTCGCGCTCTCGGTCGAAGGGCGTCTCTCCGGCTCCGAGCTCCCGCTCGAGCCGCGAGAGCTGCTCACCGTCGTGGGCAACCTGGTGGACAACGCACTCGATGCGGTCGTCGACCAGCCAGCCAGCGCCGTGGACCGGGCCGACGGTCAGCCGCGCCGGGTCCGCGTCACCCTCGACGGGAGCGCAGGGGGCCTGGCGATCACGGTCGACGACAGCGGCCCGGGTGTGGCCCCCGAAGACTCCGCCCACGTCCTCGAGCGTGGCTGGTCGACCAAGGCAGAGGCCGGGCGCGGGGTCGGTCTGGCGCTCGTCGCCCAGGTCGTGCGGCGCCATGACGGCCACATCGGCGTGGAGGACTCACCGCTCGGCGGGGCACGCTTCAGCGTGAAGATCGGGGTGGACGCATGACCATCCGGGTGCTCGTCGTCGAGGACGAGGAGGTCGCGGCACGTGCCCACGCCGCCTATGTCGAGCGGGTGCACGGCTTCGCGGTCGCCGGGGTCGCCCGCTCCGCCGGTGAGGCCGTGCGGCATCTCGCCGGGGACCCCGACGTACAGCTGGTGCTGCTCGACATGCACCTGCCTGACGGCCACGGACTGGGCCTGCTCCAGCGGCTCCGTGCGGCAGGGCACCTGTGCGACGTGATCGCCGTGACGTCAGCCCGCGACGCGGAGGTCGTGCGCGCAGCCGTCGCGCAGGGAGTGGTCCTCTACCTGCTCAAGCCGTTCACGTTCGCGACCTTCCGCAGCAAGCTCGAGCAGTACGCCGCCTACCGCACGCGGCTCGTCGCCAGCGGCGGTGAGGTGGCGCAGGACGAGCTGGACGCGATGTTCGGAACGCTGCACGCCCGGGGCACCAGTGCCCCTCTGCCGAAGGGCATGTCCGCGGAGTCCCTGCGCGAGGTCGTCGCAGTGCTGCGCAGGGCGGGCGTGGGCATGTCGGCGACCGAGGTGGGCGAGCGGATCGGCTCCTCCCGCGTCACGGCGCGTCGCTACCTGGAGCACCTCGCGGACACGGGCTCGGTGGAGCGCACGCCGCGCTACGGCGGCAGCGGCCGGCCCGAGGTCGCCTACCGCTGGCGCTGAAGCGTCCCGAAGTCTCATCCCAGAACGCCGAGACGGCGCGAACTCACGGAATTTTCCGTAAGTTCGCGCCGTCTCACCGACACAGGGCGCAGGTGCGCGCCACGTCGGCACTCAGGCCAGGTCGAGACCCGGGTAGAGCGGGTGCTTGTCGAGCATCTCGGCGGACGCCGCGCGGGTCTTGTCGGCGATGCCGTCGGCCAGCTTGTAGGTCGCCTTCGAGGAGCCACCGTCCTTCGTGACGCCCGGGGTGGTGTTCTTCAGGACGTCGACGACCAGCTCGGCGACGTTGTCGAACTCGTCGTGGCCGAAGCCGCGGGTTGTCAGGGCGGGCGTGCCGAAGCGGATGCCCGAGGTGTACCAGGCGCCGTTGGGGTCGGCCGGGACCGAGTTGCGGTTGGTGACGACGCCGGCGTCGAGCAGCGCCTGCTCGGCCTGGCGACCGGTCAGACCGAAGCTCGTGACGTCCAGGAGCACCAGGTGGTTGTCCGTGCCGCCCGTGACGAGCTTGGCACCGCGCGTGAGGAAGCCGTCGGCCAGCGACTTGGCGTTGTCGGCGACGTTCTGCGCGTAGGTCTGGAACGACTCGGTCTTCGCCTCGGCCAGCGCGACGGCCTTGGCGGCCATGACGTGGGACAGCGGGCCACCGAGGACCATCGGGCAGCCGCGGTCGACGTTGCCGGCGTACTCCTTGGTCGCGAGGATCAGGCCGCCGCGCGGGCCACGCAGCGACTTGTGCGTGGTCGTGGTGACGACGTCGGCGAACGGCACCGGGTTCTCGTCCCCCGTGAAGACCTTGCCCGCGACGAGACCGGCGAAGTGCGCCATGTCGACCATGAGCGTCGCGCCGACCTCGTCGGCGATCTCGCGCATCTTGGCGAAGTTCACGCGGCGGGGGTACGCCGAGTAGCCGGCCACCAGGATGAGCGGCTTGAACTCCTTGGCCTTCGCACGCAGGGCGTCGTAGTCGATGAGACCGGTCTCGGGGTCGGTGCCGTACTGGTTCTGGTGGAACATCTTGCCGGAGATGTTCGGGCGGAAGCCGTGCGTCAGGTGACCGCCGGCATCCAGGCTCATGCCGAGGAGGCGCTGGTTGCCGAGCTCATTGCGGAGCTTCTCCCAGTCGGCCTCGGTGAGGTCGTTCATGTTCTTCACGCCGGCGTTCTCGAGCCACGGGCCCTCGACGCGCTGGGCGAGGATCGCCCAGTAGGCGGTGAGGTTGGCGTCGATGCCGGAGTGCGGCTGGGCGTAGGCGTACTCGGCGCCGAAGAGCTCCTTGGCGTGCTCGGCGGCGAGCGTCTCGACGGTGTCGACGTTCTGGCAGCCCGCGTAGAAGCGGTGACCGACGGTGCCCTCGGCGTACTTGTCCGAGAACCAGGTGCCCATGGTCAGGAGGACGGCGGGGCTCGCGTAGTTCTCCGACGCGATGAGCTTCAGCGACGCGCGCTGGTCCTCGAGCTCCTTGCGAGTCGCCTCGGCGACGCGCGGCTCGACGGAGGCGATCACTTCGAGGGCCTGCTTGTACGCAGAGCTGGTGAGGGCGTTGAGGTCGGTCATGCGGCATAGCCTAGTGACTCGGCTCCGGCGTCTCCGCGGTGACCACGATCACCCCGTTCCTTGGGCTCTGCACGTTGTCACGCTTGGCTGAACACGAGTGGAACGACAGGTGTCTCAGATCACGGACAGATCGTCCACATCACGAGATTTCGGCTTGTGACCGCGGTGTCCGCAACGTGAGACTTGGGTTCGTCAATGTTGGACGTGGGCCCGCCCTGCCTCCGCATTCCCGTTGCCCCGTTCTAAGGACATCGATGAACGACCAGCCCACCGCCGCCGTGAAGGTGGAGATCCCGCGCCCGAAGCGTGGCGAGGGACAGTGGGAGCTCGGCTACCGCGAGCCGCTGAACAAGAACGAGCAGTCCAAGAAGGACGACAACCCGCTCAACGTGCGCGGTCGCATCCTGGGGACGTACTCCAAGAAGGGCTTCGACTCGATCGACCCGGCCGACCTGCGTGGACGCTTCCGCTGGATGGGGCTCTACACCCAGCGCGCTCCGGGCTTCGACGGCGGCAAGACGGCCACCCTCGAAGAGGAGGAGCTGGACGACCGCTACTTCATGATGCGCGTCCGCACCGACGGCCAGATCCTGACCGGCGCCATGCTGCGCGCGCTCGGATCGGTCTCACAGGACTTCGCGCGCGGCACCGCCGACATCACCGACCGCAACAACATCCAGTACCACTGGATCGAGGTCGAGTCGGTGCCGGAGATCTGGGAGCGGCTCGAGGTCACCGGCCTGTCGACGATCGAGGCCTGCGGCGACTCGCCGCGCCCGTTCCTCGGCTCCCCCGTCGCCGGCATCGCCAAGGACGAGCTGATCGATGGCTCCTCGGCGCTGGCCGAGATCAAGAAGCGGGCGATCAACAACCCCGACTTCTCCAACTTCCCGCGCAAGTTCAAGACCGCGCTGACCGGCCACCCGTCGCACGACGTGGCCCCCGAGGTCAACGACGTCGCCTTCGTCGCGACCGTCCACCCCGAGCACGGCGTCGGCTTCGACTGCTGGGTCGGCGGAGGCCTCTCGACCAACCCGCACCTGGCCGCCAAGCTCGGTGTCTGGATCCCCCTCGACGAGGTCGCCGACGTCTGGGAAGGCGTCGCCGGGATCTTCCGCGACTACGGCTACCGCCGTCTGCGCTCGCGCGCCCGCCTGAAGTTCCTCGTTGCCGACTGGGGTGTCGACAAGTTCCGCGAGGTGCTCGAGGTCAAGTACCTCAAGCGCACGCTGGAGCGCTGCGAGTCGCCGGCCGTCCCCGAGCACCAGGGCGACCACATCGGCGTCCACGAGCAGAAGGACGGCAAGTTCTTCATCGGCGCCGCGCCCGTCGTCGGCCGCATCAATGGCGACGTCCTCCTCGGCCTCGCCGACCTCGTCGAGCAGTACGGCGCAGAGGGCGCCCGGTTGACGGCGTACCAGAAGCTCGTCGTGATCGGCGTCGACGGCAAGGACACCGCGGCGTTCGCCGAGGGCCTGGAGAAGATCGGGCTGACCGCGACGCCGTCCAACTGGCGCCGTCGCACGATGGCCTGCACCGGCATCGAGTACTGCAAGCTCGCCATCGTCGAGACGAAGCAGCGCGCTGCTGACCTGATCGACGAGCTGGAGAAGCGGTTCCCGGAGCTCGACTCCCCCATCTCGATCAACCTCAACGGCTGCCCCAACGCATGCGCCCGCACGCAGGTCGCCGACATCGGCCTCAAGGGCATGCTCGTGCTCAACGAGGCTGGCGAGCAGGTGTCGGGCTACCAGGTCCACCTCGGTGGCGGACTGGCACTCGGGGCGAACTTCGGCCGCAAGCTGCGCGCCCACAAGATCACCTCCGCCGGCCTCGACGACTACGTGACCAAGGTCGTGTCCAACTACCTCGAGGGCCGCGAGTCCGGCGAGAGCTTCCAGACCTGGGTGCAGCGCGCCGACGAGGACCTGCTGCGCTGATGACCATCACGACGATGAGCTCCCGCGCGGAGATCTACCACTGCCCGTTCTGTGGCGAAGAGGACATCCGTCCGCACTCCGCCACGACCGGCGAGTGGGAATGCCGCAGCTGCCTGCGGGCGTTCACCGTCACCCTGCTCGGCTTGATCCGTCCTGACTTCTCCCCTCCTGACGGGTACGCCGAGCCCGTCGAAGGATCGGAGGACCGTTCATGACGGCCGCCACCACCCGTGCTGCACGCCTGTCGCGCGGCTCTCAGATCGAGGGCCGCTCCCAGGAGGAGCTGCGCGAGATCGTCTCCCACGTGGGCGCCGAGCTGGAGCTCGCTCCGGCCGAGCACATCATCGAGTGGGCCGCTGCGACGTTCGGCGAGCGCTTCTGCATCACCTCCTCGATGGGCGACGCCGTCCTGGCGCACCTGGCCTCCAAGGTCGTGCCCGGCATCGACGTCGTCTTCCTGGACACCGGCTACCACTTCGCGGAGACGATCGGCACCGCCGACGCCGTGAAGCACACCCTGCCGGTCAACCTGATCACGATCACGCCGCGCCAGACCGTCGCGGAGCAGGACGCCGAGTACGGCGCCGAGCTCTACAAGCGCGACCCCGACCTGTGCTGCAAGCTGCGCAAGGTCGACCCGCTGGCCACCTCGCTCGACGGCTACGACGCGTGGGCCACCGGCCTGCGTCGCGCCGAGACCCACAACCGGGTCACGGCTCCTGTCGTGGGCTGGGACGCCAAGAAGAAGAAGGTCAAGGTCTCGCCGATCGCGCGCTGGACCGACGAGCAGGTCGAGACCTACATCGCCGAGAACGGCGTGCTGGTCAACCCGCTCGTCTACGACGACTACCCCTCGATCGGCTGCTGGCCGTGCACCGCCCGCGTCAAGCCGGGCGACGATCCGCGCTCGGGGCGCTGGGCCGGCCAGAACAAGACCGAGTGCGGCATCCACACCTGATGACTTCCGTGGTCGCGCACCGCGAGACCACCGCCACAACTCCATAACCCCGACTGATCGACAGCGTTGTCGCTCTCGCACCGATATCCCCGAAGGGAGGCCGCACACGATGGCTGCTCCTGCACTGGTTGCCCTGGCTCACGGTTCCCGTGACCCGCGGTCGGCCGCGACGATCAACGCCCTCGTAGCCGAAGTCCGGTCCATGCGACCCGACCTCCGCATCGAGGCAGCGTTCCTCGACCTGTCGCGCCCGTCGTTCACCACGGTCGTCGACCGCCTGGTCAAGGCCGGCTTCGACGAGATCGTCGTCGTACCCCTGCTGCTGTCGGAGGCGTTCCACGCCAAGATCGACGTGCCGTCGGCCGTCGCCGAGCAGGCTGCGCGTCACGAAGGCCTGCAGATCCGGGCCACCGCGATCCTGGGCCATGAGATGTCGTTCCTCGAGGTGCTCGACCAGCGCCTGCGCGAGGCCCTCTCGGCCGCTCGATGTCGCGAGCTCGACGCCCTCGTCCTGGCCGCTGCCGGCTCCTCGGACCCGCTCGCCAACCAGGCCGTCGCCCGCCTGGCCCGCGTATGGGGCGCGCACCACAAGCTCCCGGTCAAGGCCGCCTACGCCTCGAGCGCTCCCCCGGCCACGGGCGAGGCCGTCCGTGCCTTCCGCAACGAGGGACGCCGTCACATCGCGGTTGCGTCGCTCTTCCTGGCTCCCGGCTCGTTGATCGACCGGGCCTCCGAGCTCGCGGTCGAGGCGGGCGCCGTCGCGGTCTCCGAGCCGCTCGGTGCCCACCCGGAGCTCGCCCGCACCATCCTGGCGCGCTATGCCGTCGGGGCGGTCGAGCTCGTCCCCGTCTGATCGCCGAAGCGGCGCAAACCTGCGCCGCGCGCACGCCGAGGCGGCGTGAACCTGCAGGGGTACCTGCAGGTT
>NZ_DATIHB010000070.1:0-42230 GCF_035481145.1 Nocardioides sp.
CCGCGTCTTGATCGTCAGTACAGAGCCGGAATCGGCAGTGGGCGGAGTCAAGACAGGGGCCATGAGGTCGCCGTCCGGCTCCGCGGCGTTCTACTGCGCGGTGAGTGCGGACACCGGCGACTCCCTGCTGGCCCTGAAGGCGGGATACAGCCCGGCAACTCCCCCAACAAGCGCCGTCAGAACGACAGCGGCTACGGCCAACCAGAGCGGCAGCGCGTATCCCAAATCCTGGGCGCGGGTGTAGTAGGCCGTCACCAGACAGCCGAGCAGGGAACCCAGCAGGCCGCCCATAGCCGCCATGAGCGTGGACTCGGCCAGGAACTGCGTCGCAATGTTGCCTCGGGTGGCGCCAAGGGCTCGTCGGAGCCCGATTTCGGAACGACGTTCGAGGCTCGCGATGATCATCGTGTTCGACACGCCGATTCCGCCGACAAGCAGCCCGATCGCCGCCAGCGCGATGAGCAGTCGGTTCAATGCGTCGTCCGCTGCCAACTTTGCCTCCAGCGCGTCGGAAGGTTGGTCCACAAGCACCAGCTCCGGCCTCTGGGGTGCCGCTGTCTGCGGAATCACTGCGACGACCGCGTCGACCTGTCTCTCATCGACACGGAGGTACACGCTTGTAGCCGTACCGTCGTAGCCGAAGTAGTCCTGAGCCGCCCCCATGGGCAGCAGCACCCCGGGGTCAAGCCCTTCGGCGAGGTCGAGCGGTCTCAGGATCCCGACCACGACTGCCCAGCGGTTGCCGATCCAGAGACGTGTGCCGGGCAGGGTGATCCCGAGGTTGCGAGCAGCCTGATGACCCAGCACGACCGTTGGATAGGACTCCCCTGCCGTGGTGAACCACGTGCCGTGCGCGAGGTCCCCGCGGAGCGTTGTCAGCAGGGATGAATCGACTGCTGCGACGAAGACACCACCAGTCCTTCCCGAGGGAACGTATGGGGTCCGGTAGGCCGCGAGATCATCGATTCGCCCCACGACGCTGGTCGAGGTGACGGGACCGATGTTCCCGAGCATGCGGCCAGCTGTCGCCGGAAGCCGCGTCTCGTTGCCATCGCGATCCTTCGCCGGCGCGACAGTCAGCATGTTCGTGCCGAGCCGATCCAGAGTCTGGTTGAGCTCAACGCGAGATGACTCGGTCACGCCGCCGACAGCGACCATGGCAGCGACCCCGATGGCAATGCCGAGCGCAGAGAGGAAGAAGCGCAACGGATGCCCTCGAAGACCCTGGAAGGCAAGCCCCGCGGCGTCAGCCGCCCGCAGCGCCATGGCGGACCTCCTCCTCGATCTGACCGTCTCGCAGGACGATGCGCCGACCGATGTCCCGGGCGAGGTCCTGGTCGTGCGTGATGACCACGACAGCTGTCCCGTCTTCCGCCAGCTGCTTCAGTGCCGCGATGACCGTGTGGCTGCTGGCGGTGTCGAGGTTCCCTGTGGGCTCATCGGCCAAGATCACCGACGGGCTCCCCATCAGGGCGCGCGCGATCGCCGCACGCTGCTTCTCCCCGCCCGACAGCATGAAGGGTCGGTGAGACAACCGGTGCCCGAGTCCCAGTCGCTCCAGGTGTTGCTCAGCCTCGCGCCGCCGCTTCGAGCGGCGAACCCTGCTGTAGAGAAGCCCCTCCGCCACGTTGTCGCGTACATCCATCAGCGGCGACAGGTGGAAGGCTTGGAACACGAACCCCAGTTGCTCCGCCCTGAGCCGGGAAAGCCCGGAGTCGTTCAGTGACGTCGTGTCGACGGCGTTGAGCTTGACGGAACCGGATGTGGGGCGGTCCAGGGTGCCCAAGAGCTGAAGGAGTGTGCTCTTTCCAGATCCCGAGGGCCCGACAACGGCAACGACTTCGCCTGGCGCGACCGCAAGACTTACTCCCCGCAGCGCCTCGACGCCTCCCGGGTAAGTCTTCGTCAGACCGTGACATTCGATGGCTGCCGCGCCAGCCGTCACAGCGGAACCCTCACCGGGAGTCCTTCGCGGAGGTCAGCTCCCGAAACCTCAACCATGCCGTCGGCGTACAGACCGGGCGTGACCGCGAGGAACTGGCCGTCCTCGAGCTGAATGCCGTAGCCGCCCTCGGCGAGGGCGACCAGCGCGAGCACAGGAACGGCGAGAACGTTGCGTGCTGTCGCCGATACGTGCGTGACGGTGACCGGGCCAGGATCAGCCCCTGTCCGCCGTGGATGGGTCAGACCAATCACGATCTCCTCGGATGTCGCGTCTTCGCCCATCGCGCTGCCGGACGATGCGCCAGCACGAAGAACGCGACCTGACAGGCTCTTCTGGTTCGGCAGAGTGATCGTGACCGGCTCTCCCTCAGAGGCCCACGCGAGGTCCTGCCCGAGCGTCGGCACAGTGACGATCTGGGTGAGTCCCGTCTGCAGCACGGACGTTTCGGTAGCTGCCCTGCCCAGGGACGCGGCGTCGGGTTGCAGCCGAACGGGCCCCGGAAGGAACACGACGTCTCCATCGAGCACCCGTCCAGTGGGTGTCAGGCCGAGGTCGGACTGCCATTCCTTGACCGCCGACGCCGTGTTGGAGGTGAATTCCTCGTCGACCGTGAATCCGCTGTAGCCAAGCGCTTGCAGGGCCTCCTCCAACTGCCTGACATCCGTACCGACAGCCGGGGGCACTGCTTCTGCTGGCTCGTCCTGTGGGGTTCCCAGGTCGGCGGAAGGGTTCCCGGACTTCTGGCCACGGCGCTCAGCATCCGCGGGCACGCCGGCATCAAGCGCGCGGTATGCCGGAGTCGTTCCGTACATGAGCACGATGGGGCGCCCGTCAACCTCGAGGAGGATGTCGCCTTGTCTGGCCACGGCTCCGAGCTTCGGCAGGCGGGTCACAGTTCCGGTGACCCGCAGGGGAATCGGGCTGGCTGATCCGTATCCAAGACGTCCTGGAAGGGTTTCCCCCACGGTGAGCGTCGTCCTCGTGACTCTCTGGACCTTGAAGGGGTTGTCCTCGAGGTCGGCAGTGCCTTCCGCTTCGCGGTTGCCGAGCAGCACCCAAGCCACTGCGGCCGCCGCGACCAGCGTGACGACGAGGACTGCACCGATCCAGCGACGCCGGTGTCCTCTCACTCGCTGCCTCGAACATCGGGCTGTCCTGCCTCGGGGCCACCCCCGAGGATCGGCTGACAAATCTCGTTGGCCGGGTCGACCTCCGGTGGGCGCGGCAGGGTTGAACCCGGTTGGGCCCAATCTGGATAGACCGGAAGCCCGTTGGCATCCGGATCGGGCCAGTCAGGAACCCCGTTCTCCTGCATGCAGTTGGCGAAGTCCCGCTCGGCCTGCTTCTGGGCCTCCGTCATCCGACCAGCCTGCTTCTCACGCAGGCGGCGCTGGAGCTCCTCCGGCATGGCCAGCCCTTCGATCAGGGGTGAGCACTCCTTCATCAACTTGAGGCCGGTGGGGCCCTCTGGAATGCTCAAGAGCTTGATCGCACCGAACTCGTCAGGGTCCGGCATGTCGGGGGCACCGTTCTCGCGGGCGCACTCGACGAACTCGCGGTGCTTGGCGACGTAGTCTTCGACACTCATCTCGCCCGATGTTGACGACGCTGCCGTTTCGCCCGCGGTCGTCGCTGGCGAGACAGAGGCGACCTTTGGCGCCGCTTCATCCGCGCAACCCGCCACGGAGATGAGAAGCAGGCCGGCCGACCCGATCGCCAGGATGCATCGCCAAGGCATCGAGGACGTCGTCATCGCAGCCACGCTTCATTCATCGCGATCTCCATCATTTCGCTCGTCGAAAGGACTGACCGGTCGGAGACGGCAATCTGAACCATCCCGCGCCCAGGGCTCACGAACGTCGCCACAGCCGATGGCCCATGGGGGTCCTCCGCCGTTCGGATGACGTCGCCCGCGGCAGTACGAACACACGGCCTTTCAGATCTACGGCACTCGGGTGCCGCTGTCTCGGGGCTCCTCATCACGGCGACGCCGACCCGAGCGATTACGCCATGCCGGCGATAGTCGAGCACTCCCGATTGGAGTGATCCTGACTGCAGCGCCTCAACGGTGACTTCCAGGGGGTCTTCGAACTGAGTCACCTGACGGAATGCAGCCAGGTCCTCGCTCGACTCGAGCGCGGATGTGTTCGCCGGCCGAGGCAGCAGTGCGTCCAGCCTCTGGGCTGTCTCTGCCGCAGGAACGCCGACGACGTCGGCCACGGCTGGCTGGTCCGTAGCGACCTGCGGGGCGTCGTGGGGAGCGGCCAAGCTCCAGGTCAGGCCCGCGGTGACCAGGCATGCGGCCGCCAGCCCACCGCCGGAACGGATCGCCCGCCGCCGACGCAATCGCCGTTGACCGATGGCAATGCTGGTGTCGACGATCGCTGGGTCAGGGCCTACGGCGTGGTCGGCCACGTGTTCCAGCAACGTCGACAGTGCGTCCTCGCTCATGATGCCGGCTCCTCTCCCGATGCAGTGACTTGATCAAGCGACAGACGACGCTCCAATTGCGTCCGAGCCCGTTGTGCGCGCACTCGAACGTTTCCGGGAGACAGGTGAAGAGCACACGCGACCTCCTCCACCGGAAGGTCTTCGAGGTAACGCATGACGACGATCGCCCGGTCGACCGGCTTGAGCTGGTTCAGAGCTCGCTGTAGGTCGACGCGAAGCGGAACGTCGGCGCCAGCGACTGGAGAGTCAGGAACCAGCGCGTGAAGGTGCTCCCGCGAGCCTTGGCGTCGCCGCCGGCTCGTGAGGAAGACGTTCATGAGCGTAGACCGCGAGTACGCAATCGGATCCGATAGGTCTCGACTACCCCAGACGACATAGATCCGCGCGAGCGTCTCCTGCACCATGTCCTCAGCGGACTGGTGATGGCCCGTGAGGAGAACCGCGAACCGGTACAACGGCGTCAGCCGCGCAGCAGCGAACTCACGGAAGTCACCATTGCGAGCGTCCGACACGTCCACCCCTCCTCGTATGGGTTCCGGTCATTAGACGCCCATGAGGTCGGCCGCGTTACAGCGCGCGAAGAAAAATTTGGCTCACGGCCAGGAGCACTGCTCATGCCAGGTCACCATCTGCGGCCAAGGCCCCTACCGCGCCAGCCTGGACCACTGCGAGGCGGTAGAGCTTGGCCCGCCACCCATCCCATCCGCTCACGCTGGTGCCGACGATTCGGCCTTCGTGCACGGCAACCAGGACTGCGGCGGGGTCGTGCTCGATCAGTCGCATGACGAGGTCGGGCCGATCGTTGGGGCGGGGCGCCGTTCTCACCAGCGACCGCCCAGAACGCGTTGAGGTTCTCGACTCGGACTGCACCGCGTCGCGCGTCACGATCTCGCTCACGCAACCACCCTTGCGCATCCTGTGCGCAGGGCATCGCAGATGCCACCAATCGCGGCTCCGATCGTTTGTGCCGGTGGCTAGGTTCCTTCCATGACGCCTCTCGCCGCCGAGTGGAACCGTGTCCCCGGCTACTTGAACGCGGCCACGATGGGCCTGCCGCCCTTACGCGTCGTCACGGCGATGGAGGAGCACCTTGGTCGCTGGAAAGCGGGCGAGTGTCAAGCGGGCGCCTTCGACGACGACGTGCGTCGCGCTCGGTGCGCGTTTGGTCGCCTCGTGGGCACAATCCCCGACCGGGTCGCCATCGGCGCGCAGGTATCCGCCCTGGTGGGGCTGGTGGCTTCGTCTCTTCCGGCCCACTCACGGGTAGTCGTGCCCGAAGACGATTTCACGTCCGTTGTCTTTCCCTTCCTGGTTCACCGCGACCGTGGAATCGTTGTCGAGCAGGTCCCGCGAGCCCGTCTCGCGGAGTCGATCCACTCCGGAGTCGACTGGGTTGCGTTCTCCCTGGTGCAGTCATCAGACGGAACGGTCGCGGACATCGAAGCGATTCATGAGGCAGCTACCGCCCACGGTGCCCGGACCCTGGCTGACCTGACACAAGCGGCCGGGTGGCTGCCGGTCCGCGCGGATGACTTCGACGTCACGGTGACAGGCGCCTACAAGTGGCTGTGCGCGCCACGGGGAAGTGCATTCATGACCTTGGCGCCAGACTTGATCGACGAGATCCGACCACTGTCGGCTGGCTGGTACGCCGGGGAGGAGATCTGGTCCTCCATCTACGGGCCGTCGATGCAATTGGCCACCTCGGCGCGACGCTTCGACATCTCGCCCGGCTGGCCCGCCTGGGTTGGCACGGCGCCTGCCATTGAACTTTTCGCCGACGCAGACCCCGCACTGCTGCGGAGCCATGGAGCCTCTCTGGCCGACCTGGTCCGCGCAGAGCTGGGCCTCGCGCCGCGTGGACTGCCGGTGCTGAGCCTCGAGGATCCAGACGGCTCCCTGCAGTCGCGTCTCCAGGATTCAGGGTGCGCGGTTGCCGCTCGCGCTGGCGCAGTCCGGGTCAGCTTCCACATCTGGAACGACGGAGCCGATGCGCACCGCGTCATCAACGCCGTCGGATAGCGCCAGATCCGCTCGCATCAATTCTGTACTCGGATTCGCGCGCGGTACCGCGATCTTCGCGATCGGCGAACCGGAGGTCGCGCCCGCGGCATAAGGTCACGTGACCATGACATCCGACGTCGAGCTGATCAGACGATCTCGACATCACCCCGAGTCCTTCGCCGACATCTTCGATCGGCACCACAAGGCCATTCACGCGTATGTTGCCCGCCGAGCGGGGAGCCAGACCGCGGACGACGTGCTAGCCGAGGTCTTCACCGCAGCCTTCAGCCAACGGGCGGGGTTCTCCTCCGAGACAGGCTCCGCGCTTCCCTGGCTCTACGGCATTGCCCGCAATCTCACCTACCGCCACTTCCGGAGCGCAGCGAACGCGCAGCGTGCGTTCGGCACCTGGGCCGCTCAGCAGCCCGACGCAACCGGCACCCACGACGACGAGGTCATCGCCGGGGTGGATTCCGCCCGACGGTGGCAGGTCGTCCACACAGCCCTCGGTTCGGTTGCCACGGACGACCGCGAGGCACTGCTGCTCTACGCATGGGAGGAGCTGTCGTACGCCGAGATCGCGCAGGTCGTCGGTGTCCCCGTAGGCACCGTCCGCTCCCGCATCCACCGGGCCCGTGCGGCCCTTCGCGCCGCCCTCACCGAGACCCTCGAGGAGACCACACCATGATCGACGAATTGAACCTGCTGCGTGAGGCCCGCCCTGAGGTCTCCGCCCCCGACGACCTGACGGTCCTCCGCGCCCGTCGTGCTGTCCTTCGACGCGGCCTCGCGGGTCGACGTCGCCGACGCCTGCGGCTGATCACGGTCGGCGCCGCCGCGGTAGCTGCGGCCGTCACGATCGGCCTCGTCGTGCCCGGCACCGGGCGCCCCGCCATGGCCGCCCAACTCGCCTCCGCCCACCTGGAACTCCATCCCGAAGTTGGCCCGAGCGAGTACCTGCACATCAAGCGGGTCCACCGGGTCTGGGGCTACGGTCCGGGGCCTGCCAAGGGCGACCTGCAGTTGGAGTACTGGATCCCGGGTGACGGTGAGTCGCCGTGGATCGAGCGCCACCGCAGCCTCGACCCGCGCGAGACCGGCCGACTCATTGAGACCAAAGAGTTCGACAACTGGGGGCCGAAGCTGTACGTCGACCACGCCGACGACATCCCCGCCCTGGTGGAGCAACTCAAGGACTACGCCAAGGCCAACGACCAGCAGCGGGACCTGCACGGCGTCTGGACCGTTGCCTTCTGGGTCGCCAACGACCCGACCGCGCCGGAGGTGTTCCGAACGAAGGTGATGAACGCGCTGATGAGCCTCGATGGCGTCACGATTGCGGACCCTGACTTCACCAGCCCCGGGCTGACGGGTAAGGCTGTAACGATCGACGGCGAGCGCGTGTGGTTCGTGGTCGACCCCCAGACCGGAGCATTCCGCGGTCTCGTGGGCTACCCGGAAAAGGACAAGTCCTGGGTCGGCCCTGAGGACCCCATGTGGACCACGACCTACGAGACCGCCGTTGTGAAGGACGCCCCCGAAGCTGACTGAGGCCATCCCCTGACGCGCCCCGGGACCATCTTCGGGGCGCGTCAGGGTTGGGTTTTGAGGGTCTCGCGCTACCGAGCGGATCTCGGCCAGATCCGGCCACATCCGGTACTTACCGAATAGCGACTTGAGAGTCGATCGGCCACACGGCATCGGCGCCGGCCTCCTCGAGTTCGGCCTTTCGACTCGCGTTCTTATACAGGCCGAGGGATCGGCATCCGACGCGCTTGGAGGCTATGACGTCGCTGACTGCGTCACCGACGAAGACCACTTCTCCAACGTTGACACGCAACGCGACGGCGGCAGTCAGGAGGAGCTCGGGCCGAGGCTTAAGCCACTCGACGGTGTCCGGAGTCCTGGCGCTGATGACCTCCACCGATCCAAGCCGACCGGTCCGCTGGAGGAAGGCACGTACGGCCGCAGCCGCGTTGTTGCTGACGACGCCTACGGGCAACCCTGCGCGCTCCGCGTGCTCGAAGAGCGCTGAGCAGTTCACGGCCTCCCGACAATCCGCGGCAGCGGCGACCTCTGCCTGAGTGCACGCGGCTTCGACCTCGAGCATGAGGGGCGCCGGCAGGTGCTCGAGCGACCAGCGGAGTACGGCGAGGTGGTCAGTCGTCGTAGCGATGTCGTTCGGCAACTCGACACCGTCGAGGACCGCGAGTGCAGCATCTGCAGCTTGTGCGTTCGCCGGCGGAGGCATGAGCGCAGCCAGCGGCCCGTCGAAGTCGAGCAGGAGGGCGCTCGCGCCTTCGAGGAGGGCTAGAACCTCGCTGGTCATGTCGACGGCGTGGCGATCGTGTTCCAGATGCTGTCGAACCAGGTCCGCGTCTGAGCGACGAACTGCGCCTCGCGCGAGTCAGGGTCGCCATCGTCGGAGTACTGGAACATGGCCGCGTCCTTGCCCATCGGGTCGAGGATTGCGGCCTTCTTGCCGTCGATGCGGACTTCGTGGCGCACGACCGGGTAGTACCCGAAGAAGACGTCGGTCTCGTTGATGACGTAGGCCTTGAAGAGTGGCGCGGATCCGTGAACTCGGGTCTCGACGGTCACCTCGGGCACGAGGCCCAGGTCGCCGAGTTCTTCAAGCGCCTCATGGATGGCACCGGCATGGCGTGCGCTGATGCCGGCCATGCGCTTGCGGACCGCTCCCGACGCAGCGGGGTCGTTGTTGTCCAGGACGGGCAGCGCAAGCTCGCGCTCCATGTCGGAGAGCAGCAGGCGGACGTGGATCGCCTTGGGCGTCAGGCGGCCGGCGCGGACCTTGTCGAGCGGCTCGGACAGGATGCCGTGGAGCGTCTCGGCCGTGTAGCCGGAAAAGTCGATGCGGACGGTCTCGGCCTCGAAGGCGTTTTCGATGTGCGGCCGGAGCCCGACGGGGCGTTCGACTCGGGCGCGCGCGAACACGCCACTCCCCTGCCGCGAGACCGTCAGTCCCTCGTCCTTCAGGAGTCGAAGCGCTTGCTGGATGGTCATGCGGGCAACGCCGTACGTCGCGGCCAGCTCCGACTGGCTCGGGAGCTTCTGACCGGGCTCGATCTTCCGCGTGAGGATCGCAGCCCGAAGCGCAGCCGCCACCTGCTGGTACGGCGGACGCGGGTCGTCGGGATCCAGGCTCATGCCCCCAGAGTCCCACACTTCCCTAGCCAACCTAGGAAAGTTCGTCATTGGGTCTTGACATGGCTAGCCAACCTAGGGAGATTGGTTCTACCGAGCCATTTGGCTAGGCAACCTAGACAGGAGCAATCTCATGGCAATCCAGCGACGGCTTCACCTCCGCCACGGCGACGTCTTCCCGCACGGCGCCTACCTGCTCGACGCGTTCGAGCCGGTCCTCGACTACGAGGCTCCCCCGCTCCCGGACGGCACGAAGCGCCAGGCCATCGACAAGGAGAACGGTCTGCCGGTCTGGCAGGTGACCGTGATCGATGCCGACCCCGACGCCAGCAAGAAGGACAAGTCCGTGGCGGTCAAGATCGCCGCCAAGGTCCAGCCGGTCCCGCCCGAGAACAAGTCGGGCACGCCGTTCACGCTCGTGGAGTTCTCGGGCGTCACCGCGACCGCGTGGATCGACGACTCCAACAAGGAGCGCCCGCGTATCGCTTGGTCGATCCGAGCCAACGGCATCCACGCCCCGGGTCAGGCAGCGAAGGCCAACTCGGACGCCAAGGCGGTCGCGTGATGCGCACCTACCGCAACGACCAGCTACTGCTCGCTGCTGCACAGATCAGCGATGCTGCCGACTCCCTCACCGGCGCCGGCAACCGTCTCACTCGTATCGACCGCCGCATCGAGGCAGCCGCGAACAGTCTCGCGTTGGCCGCCGACAACCTCATGGGGCACGTCCTGCGTCAGGTGGCGATGGAAGACCTCGCGGCCGACGAGCCGGACACAGTCGACGGAGAGGTCGTGTCGTGATGGCTATCGACGTGCTTCAGATCGAGGGCCTGACCCGCTCGGCGGCGCGCGCTGCCGAGGAGGCGTTCATGGCGCTGAACATGGTCGCCAAGTGCCTCGAGGACACCGGCAGCGATCTCGCGGATGAGGCGATGAAGATCCGCAACCAGGCCCGCTCACTGGAGGACATGGTCAGCCGCGAGCTGATCGTGGTCCAGGAGCTCGGCGCGCACGGACGGGGACGGCGATGAGCACCATCACTGCGACCGAGGAACTGCAGGTCGCCACGCGGATCATCGATTCCGCCGGCAATGACCTGAACCGGGCCGTCGACCTGCTCGACCGGGTCTCCGAGTCGCTCGCGGACCAGCTGATCTCCACGCTGAGCCTGCTCGATGACTGCAACGACCGGGTCAAGCGGACCCTGCGACGGCTGGAGGAGGCATGACCAGCCGACTGCTCGATGTCCGCTGGCTCGCCAGATGGGCACGCAACCACCGCCGCTGGCTCGCCGGCTGGCTGATCGTGGCGAGCCTCGCGATGCTCCTCGGGTCGACCGCGACCGCAGCCCAAACGACAGCTGTAGCAGTCGCACCGGGACTCCTCGGCCTGATCTGGCGGGCTGCGGCTCCAGTCGCTTTCGAACGCTGGTGTGCTGGCCCTGCCCGCCGCCTCGGCTGGCGTCGCCACGTACGCGGACAGTGGGTCGGAATCGCGGAGTGGTGCCACATGACCGAGCGGGTCGCCCACTCGGTTCGTCGCGACGGGCGCAAGGTCTCCGAGTACCGGACGGTGGCCCCGAAGCTGCGGAAGGTCCGCACACGAGGTCACCTCCTCGAACTGACGGTCCGAGCCCGTGCCGGTCAGACGATCGAGGACCTCGAGGAAGCGGTCCCTCGCCTGGCGTCGACGCTGGCGGCGGTGTCGTACCGGACGCGCCCGATCTCAGGGGGCACGTCCGGCTGCACGACCGTCATCGAACTCGTCATGGCTGACGCACTCACCACGGCAGCGACCGCGGTCGAACCAGCGCCCTACGCGGCCTGCGACGCGGTCCGAGTCGGGCGGACGCAGTCCGGGGCTGACTGGATGCTCCAGGTCCGCGGGCGCCACACGCTGATCGCTGGCTGCTCGGGATCCGGCAAGGGCTCGATCCTCTGGGGCATCGTTGGTGGACTCGCCCCAGCTGTGCGGACCGACTTGGTCCGGCTCTGGGGTGTCGACCTCAAGCGTGGTGTCGAACTCGAGATGGGCTCAGGTCTGCTCTCGGCGAAGGCCTACACACCGGCTGACGCCCTGCGGGTGCTCAAGGCGCTGATGGCTGTCATCGACGAACGCGGCGCGGTCATGGCCGGCACCACCCGGCTCCACGAGCCCGCGGTCGGGGACCCGCTGCATGTGCTCGTGATCGACGAGCTCGCCGCTCTCACGGCCTACGCCGACGTGTCGATCCGGCGTGAGGCTGAACGGCTGCTCTCGGAGATCCTCACCCAGGGCCGGGCCCTCGGTGTCGTGGTCGTGGCCTGCGTGCAGGACCCGCGCAAGGACGTCGTCACCATGCGCGGCCTCTTCACCCAGACCGTCGCGTTGCGGCTCCGCTCAACCGAGGAGACGTCGATGGTGCTCGGGGACGGGATGACGAAGACGGCGCCTGCGCATCGGATCTCCCCGACCTTCCCCGGTACGGCGTGGGTGGTGGAGGACACCGGCGCTGCGGATCGGGTGCGGGCGGACTACTGGCCTGACGAGCTGATCCGGGACCTCGCGAGCCGCTACGCGACTGAAGTCCAGGTCGAGCTGCCGGCAGAGGAGGAGCGCGAGTCGTTCCGAACCCGGTCGACCGAACCTGACGACCGTCCTCGCAAGCCCCGGTCACCGCGGAAGCCCCGAACGACTGCCGATCCTGCGGTCGAGCTGGTCGAGGACGGCGCGGCATGATCCGGCCGTCGCTCTCGATGGCGCCGGTCGTGTCGACGTCGATGGTCGAGGCCTACGCCGACAAGGTCCAGGTCTGCCGCCGGCCACTGCTCCGGAAGGTCACTGACCGTGCCACCTGCGACGTCACGACCGTGCCGATCCCGTGCGGATCCACGCGGGAGTCGGTCTGCCCGGCGTGCGCGGACAAGGCCCGGCGGTTGCGCATGCAGCAGTGCCGCGAAGGCTGGCATCTGACCGAAGATCCGCTCCCGCCCGAGCCCGGAGAGGAGCCGGATCCAGAGGAAGCGAACGACGACGGCGGCGATGGAACGGATCGCCGGGTCCGCTCCACCCGCCGACTGGAAGGGTTTCCGGACCTTCCCAAGGTCGCCGCGGAGCACTCCTCGATCGGCCGGACATTCACCGACCCCAAGACCGGCGCGACGTTCCGCCCGTCGATGTTCCTCACCCTCACGATGCCCTCGTACGGCCGGATCCAGCCCGGCACCGGCGTCCCCGCCTTCCCCGACTCCTACGACTACCGACGTGCCGCGCTGGACGCGCTGTTCTTCTCCAAGTTGGTCGATCGGTGGTGGCAGAACCTGCGCCGATGCGCCGGCTACAAGGTGCAGTACTTCGCGGTCGTCGAACCGCAGCGCCGCCTGGCCCCGCACCTGCACACGGCCCTCCGGGGTGCAATCCCTCGGGCGACGATCAAGGCCGTCACTGCCGCGACGTACTGCGCGCTGTGGTGGCCGTCGATCGACCGCGTGGTCTACGACGAAGCCCGCGGCGATGACCTCCCCGTGTGGGATCCGGTGGTTCAGAGCTACTACGACCCGGCCTCGGGTGCGCTCCTGCCGAGCTGGGCGCAGGCCCTCGACGACCTCGAGGACGACCCGTACGCCGAGCCGATGCATGTGCTGTCGTTCGGGGCCCAGGTCGACGTCAAGGGGATCCTCGGCGACACCGACGAAACCCGCCGCGCCGTCGGCTACCTCTGCAAGTACCTGACGAAATCGATCGCGGACACCTACGCCGACGACGACCACACCGACGCGGCCTATGAGGCTCACGTCGACCGACTCCATGAGGAAGTCCGCTGGCTCCCCTGCTCGGAGACCTGCGCGAACTGGCTCCGGTTCGGCATCTGCCCGAAGGATCCGGGGCCTGGACTGAAGCCGGGTGAGTGCAGCTCGAAGGCCCACGACCGTGACCACCTCGGCCTCGGCGGCCGACGCGTCCTCGTCTCCCGGCACTGGACCGGGAAGACCCTCGACGACCACCGCGCCGACCGCTCCGCCGTCGTCCGCGCAGTGCTCGAGGAAGCCGGCATCGAAGCACCCGAAGCCCGCCGCCTCGCAGCTGACGTCCTCGACACCGACGGCCGACCCCGGTTCGTGTGGGAAGACGTTCCGCCACCCGAGCGGGACTACGCCAGGACCATCGCGCTGTCGCTGAAGCAGAAGCGCGCCTGGGCCACCCAGTACGAGACAGCGAAAGCCGCCCTCGCATCGACGGGACCCTCACCGTGAGCCTGTGGACAACCCATTCGGCAACCACATCCCCGCGGCCGCCCGATAGCCAGCCAGCAGGGTCTCCGCCCTGGCCGTCAAGGGTGAGCGAAGCGAATCCGAAGGACGAAGCCCTTGACGGGCAGGGCGGAGACCGAACAATCCAACGGCGGGCGGCCGCGGGTCACGCGCCACGGTTCTCGGAGGAAGACATGGAGTACCTGTTCGACCTGCACTCGGTCACGGAGCGCGATGCATCCGGCGAGCTGCACGTGAAGCCCAATCTGTGGCTGATGGATCCTGACGATCTGCCGCCTCTGCTGTTCACGCCGGATGATGCCGCGAAGACGCTCCGCATCGGCCGACCCAAGGTCTACGAGCTGATCCGGAAGGGGACGCTCCGCTCGATCAAGGTCGGGGGGTCCCGACGGATCACCGCCCGCGCGCTGGCCGAGTACGTCCAGGCGATCGAGCGCGAGGCAGCGGCATGACTGCGAAGAAGGCGAATGGGTCGGGCTCCGTCTGGAAGCGCACCGACGGCATCTGGGCCGCCGGCCTCTACGTCTACGAGGCGGATGGAGCCCGGCGTCGACGAGTCGTCTACGGGCGGACACGGCGCGACGCTGTCGCCAAGATGGAGGAACTTCGTCGCAAGAGCGATGCCGGAACGCCGATCACGCCGAACCACCTCACGGTTGGGAAGTACCTCCGTGAGTGGCTCGATCAGATCGTCACCCCGCGGGTCCGTCACGCCACGCTTCGCGCGTACACCTACAACGTCGACAGATTCCTCGAGCCCGACCTCGGCTCGACTCGCCTCGGAAGCCTCACCGCGCGCGACGTGCGTCAGTACCTCGACCAGCTCAAGAAGCGCGGGGTTGGCGTGCGCACAATTCGCTACACGCATGCCACGTTGCGGGCCGCACTTGAGGATGCGATGCGTGAGGAGCTGATCGAGAAGAACGTCGCGAAGCTCGTCCGCCCGCCTACCGCGCCGAAGTCCGAGCCCCGGCCGCTGTCGGTCGACGAACTCAAGGACGTCTTGAAGGCGAACCGCGATGATCGACTCTTCGCCCTGCTGGTGGTGATCGCGCTGCTCGGTCTCCGACGAAGCGAGGTGCTTGGCCTGACATGGGACGACGTGGACCTCGAGGCCGGCACGCTCACGGTGCGCCGCGGACTTCACCGCATCTCCGGGCAGCTCATCACCATGGACACCAAGACAGCTCGGTCGAAGCGAACGGTCCCGCTTCCACGCTTGGTCGTAGGTGCGCTCCTCGAACACCGCGAGCGTCAGAAACAGGAGCAAGCCGAGTGCGGTGCCAGGTGGCGGGCCAGCGGGCACGTCTTCACCACGACCCTCGGGACCCCGCTTGACCCGGACAACACGAGCAAGTTCGTGCAGGCGGCATTGGTCAGGGCTGGTGCGAGAAAGGTGCGGATGCACGACTTCCGCCACGGCTGCGTCTCGGTGCTCCTGGGACTCGGGGTACCGCCTCGGACTGTCATGGAGATCGCCGGCCACTCGGGTCTCGAAATGACGATGAACGTCTACGCGCACGTGACTCTCGACGACAAGCGCGACGCCCTCGACAAGCTCGATGCGCTGTTCGGAGATGACGAGCAGTGAGGCCAGGTTGTGTCGGTGGTCCTCACGAGGCTTGGTGGGGCGCGGCGAGATTTCAATGGTTCATCCGCGCCGACCGCCGGTGACCGGCACGATGTAGTGGCGCGAGTTGTTGAGTTTCGAGGAGAAGGACCATGGCACTGTTCGGAAGGCGAAAGCCACACGCTGGCAGGGCAGTCGCCGTACCTGGCCCCGGCGAACCGCCCTCGCATCCAGTGCCGCACGTGCGCATCCACACCTTCATCGACGGAGAGCCCGTTTCCTACGAGGCGATGTGGCCGGGCCCGTCCGCCGGACCCATTGGGGAGTGGGGTTACGAGGAACTCGCCCGAACACCGTGTCCAGAGTGGCTGTTGGCTCGTCCCGAAGACACCCACGGATATGGCGTGGAGTTCTTTGGAAGCCACACCGGCGTGGACAACGTTGAGGTGAACTGGCTGGCTGAGTTGCTCGGCCGGTGGCCCGACTCTGAAGTCGACGCGGTTGTTGGCCGCGTCATGGAGCAGTTCAAGCACAACCACCTGGGGGCGGCACTCGCCCGCGCAGTGGGGATCAGCGAGGAAACGCTCTCGATCGAGGGCGAGGGACCGCGCCTGGGGCTTCCGTCCCCTGCTCGGTACCTCCCGCTCGAATGGTCCGCCACCGTCCACGAGAGTCGCAATCAGCACAACTTCCTCGTGATGTGCCTTGACGCCGGGCTCGGAATTCACGTCCAACGCGTCGATGACCGCGACGAAGATGCCCCATGTCGCCTGAAGCGGAGGCTGATTGGGATGAGTTCGATCGTCTACTCGAACTCATGGGCTGCCACGAAGAGCCCGTGGCCGAGGTATTCCCGGTCATCGACCGGTTACCTGATTCCCGCTTTGGAGCGGCCTTCTCGCGTGGGGGTCACCTCATCAGCCACGCGGTCGTGAACGATGCTCGGGCGGAAGCCGGAACGATTCCAATCGGGGAAGACGTCCGCTCAGCTGTGCTCTCGCTGCTGCTCATCGAAGCTGACAAGCTCTGACGGCACAGACCACATGAACGGGTCCGTTGCTACAGATCGTTGCTACAGAAGCGATCTCGCAGGAAATGCCGAAGGGCCCCGTCGCAGCGTTTCTGCTGGTCAGAGGCCCTTCGCGTGTTGCGCGCCTGTAGGGATTCGAACCCCAAACCTTCTGATCCGTAGTCAGATGCTCTATCCGTTGAGCTACAGGCGCCCGTCCTGCGGCTCTCACCGCGAGGACTGGAAGAGAATAGCGGACCCGCACCCGGCCCGCGAAATCGGCCACTCTGGCAGGATCGCGAGCGAGCGCTCGGCCGGGCGAGCCCGGAGACAGACACAGGGAGGAGCACCGTGGCACAGATCGACCGCGAGCACCTGCACCTCGTCGAGGGGCCGGCGGGCGAGCTGTTCGCGGAAGTGGCGGCGCGCGGCGGCGTACCTGCGGACGATCCTCTGATCACCGCGGATCCGACATCGACCACGGTGCTCATGAAGCTGGGGCTGCTCCACGAGGAGGCCGGGCGGTACGACGTCGTCGACCCGCAGATGGCGCAGGGCGCGATCGTGACGCCGCTGAGCCAGCGGGCGACCGAGGCCATCGGGGAGGCGAGCTCGTGGGCGGAGGCGTTCGCGCAGCTGACCCGGGCCTACCGCCGCTACCCGCGTACCGCCGACGGGCCGATGACCGAGCTCCACGGCGAGCAGCTCAACGTCTTCCTCGAGCAGCTGGTCAACGGAGCGCGCGACGAGGTGCTCACCGCACAGCCCCAGGTCGGGCGCACGGCGGCCTCGCTCCGCGACGCCTCCGCACGCGACCTCGCGGCCCTGCAGCGCGGGGTGCGGCTGCGCACGATCTACCAGCACGCCGCCCGCCGCGCCCGCTTCACCCGGCAGTACGTCGATCGCGTGACCGCCGAGGGCGCCGAGGTGCGCACCCTCGACGAGTTCTTCAACCGCCTGATCGTGGTCGACCGGCGGGTCGCGCTGATCCCGTCGGCGAAGGAGCGCACGACCGCGGTCGTGATCCGCGACGCCAACCTGGTGGCCTACCTCGTCGACATCTTCGAGCGCAACTGGGACCGAGGGAAGCCGTTCACCCAGACCACCGCGGCGATCGCGTCGGCGATCGCGGGTGAGCAGCGCGCGATGGCCACGCGCATGCTGATCGAGGGCCACCCCGACTCAGCCAGCGCGAAGCGGATGGGCGTCAGCGACCGCACCTACGCGGCGTACCTCGCTGATCTCAAGCGTGACTACGACGCGCAGACACGGTTCCAGCTGGGCTACCGGATGGGACTCGAGGCGGCCCAGGACGGCACCGACTCCTGAGGTGGGTCAGCCCCAGCTGGTGTCACGCAGCAGGACACTGCGCGAGGCGTCGTCGGTGTCTGCAGCCGCGCTGGCGGCGGTGGCGCCCCCGACGGCGAGTGCGACAACAGCAAGCCCGGCCGCGATGATGCGGGTGATCCTGGTCTTCACAACGTCTCCCTCGGTGTGCCGGCGAACGTCGCCGACCCTGCTCCCTCACAGAATCGTGCCCCAGACCAGTGGCTGGGCACAACAGATTCCCGATGTCGGCTGGAAATGCCGAACGGGGCGGACCCGATGGGATCCACCCCGTTCGCGGTGGCGGAGACGGGGGGATTTGAACCCCCGATGGGTTTCACCCCATACCTCATTAGCAGTGAGGCGCACTCGACCGGACTATGCGACGTCTCCAATTTGCTGCGCGGGACAGGCTAGCCGAAGCCGTCACGCCGTGTGGAATCGCCCACCTCCGAACGCCGGTCAGCGCGCCTTGCCGTGCTTCTTCAGCTGCACCTGCACGTCACGGACGAAGGTGTCGCGATCGACCGCGAGCACCTCGACGGGGATGGTCGTGGCACCACCATTCTTGAGCCGCAGGACGACGCACGGCGAGCCGGCGACGTCGGTGGTGACGGCGTCGGCGACGTCGGCCCAGCGGGCCTGCTTCACGCCGGCGCCGCGCACGAACTGCACCTTGTAGCCGTCGTCGGTGAGCCGGACCACCCAGGTGCCGGAGCGGAGCTTCCAGATGACGAGGAGGATCACGGCGAGCGCGGCCGCAACGGTCAGCGACACGACCCACGGCTGGGTGATGAAGCCGACCGCCACCACCGTCGCCACGACGATCGCCAGGCCGGCCCCCATGAGGGTCAGGCCGAGGAGGCGGGCGGCGAACTGCGGGGCGAGGCGGTAGTCCTGGGGCACGGGAGGATTCTCGCCGATGGGGATCGCTAGACTCGACGGCACCCGCCCAGGCGGGCATGGAGGAGTGCCGGAGCGGCCTATCGGAACCGCCTTGAAAGCGGTCGTGGGGAGACCCACCGGGGGTTCAAATCCCTCCTCCTCTGCCACAACGTCATAGGAGCTGGTTGCTCAAGCAGCCAGCTCCTATGACGTCCGGTGCGGCAGCAGGCTCGAAGCGTCCGGCAGCAGCGAGCGCGACAGCGTCAGAGCAGCGGCTGCAGCCGCGAGGGCTCCGGTCGTACGGCGCGCTCCCGCTCGACCGCGCGGGCCCGGGAGCCGCGCTGGCCGGTGAGGGCGAGGTCGACCCGGATCACCAGGTAGCCGAGCACGACGCCGAGCACGAGCGAGTAGAGCGGGATCAGACCGGCCTCGAGCCAGGTCGTGCCGGGGTTGGTCAGCGTGGTGGCGACGGAGCCGGTGGCCGCGCAGCCGAAGACGCAGACCCACCAGCCCTGGCGGCGGCGGGCGCGCATGTGGCAGCCCCAGAGCAGAGCGGGGACACCGATCAGGACCTGGAGCGGCCGGGGGACGGCGCCGATCGTGTCGCGGGTCCAGCGGACCGAGCGGTCGATCGCGTCGACCAGCTCGGGGGTGCCGTAGTGCCGCAGCAGCTCGGCGTACGCGACGGAGACGGCGAGCACCGCGCTGCCGCCGAGGACGACGAGCAGGCCGCGGCGGCCCAGCCCGTGCCAGCCGGCGCCGAGCCGGAAGACCAGGACGAACCCGAGCGCGAACGCCAGCGCGAGCGCCGCGTAGTCGAAGCGCTCTGTGTCGAGCTGGGGCCGGAACGACACCACCGCGAGCGAGCCCACACCGGCGATGGCGTACGCCACCAGCACCTCGAGCATGGCCCGCAGGGTGCGCACGGCCGGGGTGGTCAGCATGACGGCCAGCACCGCAGTCACCACCGCCGTGCCGACCGATCCGCCGGTGGTCAGGATGACCGCGAGGTCGTGCGCGACACCGGTCACGGGGCCCAGCTCCGCGAGCAGCGCGCCCGCGACACCGAAGACGAGAGCGCCGACGCCGAAGACGAGGGGTCGCCCACCGGTGCGCATCGCCAGCAGCCCTGCGTACGCCGTGGCCACCGCGACGCCGCCGGCCCGGTCGAGCCACGCGGGACCGACTTCCGCGACCGCGACACCGAGAAGGACGATGCCGACCGCGAGGACGGCGAGGATCGAGCGGACGACGAGGAGCGGGTAGAGCGGCGTCGGGGTCGTCACGGGGTCGAGGTTAACCGGGTCGGGTCTCGGTCAGCGGACGCGGTTGGCGAGCGACGGGTTCGTGGCGCGGGCCTCGTCGAGGACAGCGCGGTCGAGGGTGGCGGTCAGTGTCGTCTCCTCGGGACCTGCCTCGGCCACGACCTCCCCGGTCGGTGCGACCACGAGCGAGCAGCCGGTGTAGCGCGGCGCAGGCTGGCCCACGGCCACGACGTAGCTGACGTCCTCGATGGCGCGGGCTCGGGCGAGGGTGCGCCAGTGGTCGAGCTTCCGCTCGTGCTCGGCCTCGGTGCGCCCCGGCAGCCACGCGGCGGGGACCACGATCACCTCGGCGCCGGCGTCGACCAGCGCGCGACCGAGCTCGGGGAAGCGCAGGTCGTAGCAGGTCATCACGCCGACCTTCCAGCCCTGCACGTCGACGACGAGCGGCTCCCACTCCCCCGCACGGAGCCGGTCGGACTCCTTGTAGCCGAAGGAGTCGTAGAGGTGGACCTTCCGGTAGGCGGCCTCCGCACCACCGCGGACCAGCAGCGTGTTGAACGGCCGCTCCGGGTCATCGGAGGTCTCGAACATCCCCGCCACGACGGTCGACTCCGTGCGCGCCGCGAGGTCGCGGACGGCGAGGTCGAAGGACCCGCTTTGCGCCTCGGCGTACGGCGCGAGGGGCTCGGTGACCGGGCCGAAGTCGCGCGCGAAGGCCTCGGGGAGGACGAGCAGGTCCGCAGCGGGTGCAGCCTCGAGGGCGGCTCGATTGGCCGCAGCATCGAGCGACGCGGGCCACTGGAGCGCCGCGACCGTGAGTGTCTCCGCCGTCGAAGCCATGGCTCCAGCCTGCCAGACTGCCCCCATGGAGCGACCTGAGCTGCGCCTCGGAGCGATCGTCCTCGCCGGCGGCACGGCGGTGCGCATGGGCGGCGTCGACAAGGCCTCGATCGAATGGCGCGGCCGCACGCTGCTGGAGTACGCCCTCGACGCCGTCACGGACGCGGCCGAGGTCGTCGTCGTGGGTGACTGGGTCCCCACCGAGCGGCCGGTCACCTTCACCCGCGAGGACCCCGTGCAGGGTGGCCCCGCGGCCGGCGTGCTCGCCGGGCTCGATGCCTTCGCCGGCACCCCCCGGCACGTCGTGGTGCTCGCCGTCGACATGCCGCGGGTGACGATGACGACCATCGACCGGCTCCGCGACGCAGCCGAGGGCCGCGACGGTGCGGTGCTCGTGGACGGCCACGGGCGACGCGCCCTGGCGTACGTGCTCGCGCGGGCGGCGCTGGACAGCGCCCGCCCGGATGCCGAGGCGGCGTACGGGATGTCGTTGCGTGCGCTCCTCGGCGACCTCGACCTGGCCGCTGTGCCGGCCCAGCGCGACGAGGCCCACGACATCGACACCTGGGACGACCTCGCCTGACTCCGCCGAAGTGGGGCTTGTGGTCCGCCGAAGTGTGGGGTGTGGTCACGCGAAGTGGGGCTCGTGGTCGCTGGAGGTCTTGTCAGGTCCGTGCGTCGGGAGCAAGGTGGGAGACGTGAACCTCCACGACTGGATCGATGAGCTCTGCGACGTCCTCGACGTCGAGGTGGAGGTCGACGAGGCACTCCTCCTCGACCTCGCGCGGGTCTCGGCCCACCAGGTGCAACACACGTCGGCCCCGATCACCACGTTCCTCCTCGGGTACGCCGCCGGCGCGACCGACGCGGACCCCGCCGAGATGGAGGCGCTCGCTGCCAAGGCGACCGCACTCGCGGAGCAGTGGGAGCGGCCCGCCGGCGCGCCCGACCCGGATGTCGACGGGATCGACGTCGAGGTCCCCGACGACGCCGGCGTCGACCACTCGGCGGACGTCGCCGACGTGATCAGCTGAGCCGTCGACCGAGGTGGGCGGAGCCGGGGCGAAGCCCCGAGCGTCGAGCCGGAGCGAGGGACGAGCGCAGGCGAGCTGCAGGGAGGGACTCTGCCCCGGCGCAGCCCGCCTCGGTCCTGTCGGCCGCTAGCCTCGGCACCATGCGTGCCATCGTCGCCACCCAGCCCGGCGGACCCGAGGTCCTGTCTGTCCAGGAGGTGCCGACACCGGCACCCGGTCCGGGAGAGGTGCTGGTCGAGGTCGCCGCGACGGCGGTCAACCGGGCTGACGTGCTGCAGCGGATGGGCTTCTACCCGCCGCCGCCGGGCGCGTCCGACATCATCGGCCTCGAGTGCAGCGGCACCGTTGCCGCGCTCGGCGAGGGCATCGAGGGCTGGCAGGTCGGCGACGAGGTCTGCGCCCTCCTGGCGGGTGGCGGCTACGCGTCGCACGTCGTCGTACCGGCGGGCCAGCTGATGCCGGTGCCCGCGGGCGTCTCCCTGGTCGACGCAGCGGCGCTGCCCGAGGTGGCCTGCACCGTCTGGTCCAACGTCTTCATGCTCGCCGGCCTCGAGGCGGGCGAGCGGTTCCTGGTGCACGGCGGCGCCGGCGGCATCGGCACCCACGCGATCCAGGTCGCCTCCGCGCTCGGAGCCCAGGTCTTCACGACCGCCGGCTCCGAGGCCAAGCGCGCGACCTGCGCCGATCTCGGCGCCGACGTGACGATCGACTACAAGGCGGAGGACTTCGTCGCGATCCTCAAGGAGGCTGGCGGCGCTGACGTCATCCTCGACAACATGGGCGCGAAGTACCTCTCCTCGAACGTGAGCGCGCTCAACACCGACGGCCGTCTCGTCATCATCGGCATGCAGGGCGGCGTGAAGGCCGAGCTCAACATCGGTGCCCTGCTGGCCAAGCGCGGTTCTGTCCACGCGACCTCCCTGCGCAGCCGCCCGCTCGGGGAGAAGGCGCTGATCTGCGCCGACGTCGTCGACAACGTGTGGCCCCTCGTCGCCGACGGCCAGGTGACGCCGATCGTGCACGCCGTACTTCCGCTGGAGGAGGCCGCCGAGGCGCACCGCCTGATCGACTCCGGCGACCACGTCGGCAAGATCCTGCTCACGCTCTGACCGCGAACGAGCAGTACGAACGCCTGTCGCGCGCGAACCTGTTCGTACTGCTCGGTTCACGGCGCTGGCTAAGGTGAAGGGCATGAGCGAGCAGCAGCCCGAGCAGGTCTTCGTCCTCGACACCGACTCCGATGGTGACGAGCCCGACAGCGGCGATGCCCCCATCACCGACCTCGTCGAGCAGCCCGCGAAGGTCATGCGCATCGGCAGCATGATCCGGCAGCTCCTCGAGGAGGTGAAGTCGGCTCCGCTCGACGAGCCCAGCCGCACCCGCCTCGCCGGCATCCTCGAGACCTCGGTCAAGGAGCTCAAGGACGGCCTCGCCCCCGAGCTCGACGAGGAGCTCGACCGGCTGATCGAGCCGTTCGAGTCCGGCACGCCCACCGACGCCGAGCTCCGCATCGCACAGGCGCAGCTCGTCGGCTGGCTCGAGGGGCTCTTCCACGGGATCCAGACGGCGATCTACGCCCAGCAGATGGCCGCCCGCGCACAGCTCGAGCAGATGCGCCGGGCCCTCCCGCCCGGCATCCACCTCGAGCCGAACGCCGAGCAGTCGGCACCGCAGCAGCCGGGCCCGCCGGTGCCGGGTGACGGTCACTCCAACGGCATGTACCTCTGACGCGAGACGGTCAGCCGCGCGCGCGGCCCAGGGCGCGGGCGAGCAGCAGCACCAGGAAGCCACCACCGGCGAGCACAGCGCCCGGGAGCGCGATCTGCCAGAAGCCGTAGCGCTCCGCGGCGCCGACCTTCTCGAGCGTGACCTCGACCGGGTCGTTGCCACCCTTTGCCGGCCGCTCACCCGAGCCGAGGACGTCGGCCACGACGGTCGCGGCCTCGGCCGAGAGCTTCGTGCTGCCACCGTCGCGGCGCACGATCGGCGCTGCGGACGTCCCGTCGCTGAGGAAGAGCCACTGCGCGCCCTCGGCGACCGGCAGGGCACAGGCGGCGCCCTTGCTCGGGGCGCGGAGCTCGAGCGTGGTGGTCGCGGAGCCGGCGTACACCCGCTTGACGGTGACGGTGTAGCGCTGGTGGCGCGGGCGCTCCTCGATCTCCGTGACGGTGCCGGTCACGACCAGCTTCGCCGCCTTCAGCTCCGTGCGGAGCGGGCCGCTGTCGCACGCGGCCTGGGCAGGGGAGGCCGCCAGCACGGCCCCCAGCGCCAGCGTGGGCGCCACGAGGGCGAGCGGGACGAGGCGCCGCATGAGGGCCCTCCTTCGACGACGGTGGTGGCCGGACGGGGCCAAACTACCGTTCGAGGCCGAAGAGGGTGGCCAGCGTGACCGCGACACCGTCCTCGTCGTTGGGTGGCGCGACTCGCGAGGCCACGCGGCGTACGGAGGGATGGGCGTTCTCCATGGCGTAGGAGGTGCCCGCCCACAGCAGCATGTCGATGTCGTTGGGCATGTCACCGAAGGCGACGACATCAGCCTGGGCGACGCCCAGGGAGGCGGCCAGGCGCTCGAGGGTCGACGCCTTCGTCACGCCCTTCGCACTCATCTCCACGAGCGCACCCGATGACGACCAGGTCGTCGTCACCAGCGAGCCGACGTGCTCCTCGACGAGGTGCCAGAAGGCGTCGGGCGCCATCTCGTCGTGCCGCGCCAGCATCTTCACCACGGTCGAGTCGACGATCTCGCTCAGCGACCCGCGTGGGATGTCAGGAGGCGTCTCCGCGCGCGGCACGAAGTCGGAGGAGAGCGCGAACCCACCGGTCTTCTCCAGGGCGAACGTCGTGCCCGGGATCGCCCGGCGCAGCGCGCGGCCCACCTGCAGACAGACCTCAGGCTCGATGGTCAGGGCGGTGCGCACCTCGTGGCGCGCGACGTCGTAGACGATGCCGCCGTTGGAGCAGATCGCGAGCCCGTGGCCGCCGACGTGCTCCCACAGGGAGTCCATCCAGCGGATCGGCCGGCCGGTCACGAAGACCACCGGGACGTCACGCTCGTCGAGCTGCGCGAGGACCGCCCGCGTGTACGCCGTCACCGTGCCGTCGGTGTGGAGCAGCGTGCCGTCGAGGTCGGTCGCGACGAGGGACGGCATGGGGCGAGCCTAGACGCCCTGGGGTCCTCCCCAGAGTGTCGCCGGAGTTGCGCAGGCCACGGTCCGGAGACGGCGATTCGCCGGACAAGTCCGGTCCGAGGGGCTTAGCGTTTTCCTGGCGCGGCTACGGCTGGGCGAATTGTTACAGGTCTTGGGGGAGTCACCGATGGTGCGTGCACGTCTGCTCGTCGCACTGTCGACGGCGCTCCTCACCCTCGGCGCATGCAGCCAGGGCGCTCCCGACGCCGGGGGCGAGCCGCGTGCCACGCCGAGCGCCGAGGTCGCCGCCCACCCGCCGCTGAAGCAGCCGGTCAAGCCACGGATCGACCGGCCCAACATCCTCCTCGTCATGACCGACGACATGCGTGCGGACGACCTCCAGTGGATGCCGCGCACCCAGGAGTTCTTCGCCACGCGGGGCACCAACTTCCGCAACATGTTCGCCCCGACGCCGCTCTGCTGCCCCAACCGTGCGTCGTACCTCACCGGCGAGTACAGCCACAACCACGAGGTCTGGTGGCACGACGAGCCGTTCGGCTACGGCTCCTTCGACGACCGGCACACGCTCGCCGGTGCCCTCCAGCAGGCGGGCTACGCCACCGGCTACGTCGGCAAGTACCTCAACCGCTACGGCATCGCCGCCCCGAAGGCCGACCCCGGCGCCGACCCGGCGACGTACGTCCCGGCGGGCTGGGACGAGTGGCGGGGTACGCCGGACGCCACCGGCCTGCCCTCCTGGGACCCGCGTGAGGGCAGCACCTACGCGTACTTCGACACGACCGTCAACGTCAACGGCACCCTCGAGGGGCACGAGGGTGAGTACAACTCGCAGGTCCTCGTCGACGAGACGCTCGAGGTGATGGAGGAGTTCCAGGCGGGCAACCGGCCCTGGTACCTCCAGCTCAACTCCCTCGCGCCGCACCACGGCGGACCGACCGAGCTCGACGACCCGGCGGAGTTCGCGACCCCGGCCCGCCCGGAGTGGACCAAGGGGAAGTTCGACCTCGAGATCCCCCGCGGCCTCGGCGTACCGGAGAGCGGTGAGCCCGAGGACGACGTCAGCGACAAGGCCGGGCTGACCCGCTTCCGCGACCCGCTCGACGACGCCGACCGGGCCGGCATCCTGGCGGTCTCGCGCCAGCGCGCCGAGACGCTCCTCGCCTTCGACCACCAGCTGGTGCGCGTGCTGCGCAACCTCAAGCGCAGCGGCCAGCTCGACCACACCATCGTCGCGTTCACCTCCGACAACGGCTTCATGCAGGGCGAGCACCGCTGGCGTGACGGCAAGGTCATCGGGTTCGAGCCGTCCTACCGGGTCCCCCTGCTCGTCGCGGGCCCGGGCGTCCCCGAAGGCGTCGACGACGACATCCCGGTCAACACGGTCGACCTCTCGGCCTCCGTTCTCGACTGGGCCGGAGCCCGCCTCGACGGCACTGATGGCCACTCGTTCGTCGATGCCATCGGCAGCGACCGCGGCTGGGACCGCGCCGTCGGCTACGAGGCCTACTTCCCCAAGCTCCCCAACGACCGCACGGTCCCCGGTTTCGAGGGCGGCGACGCCTCCGCCGTCGGCATCCGGACCGCCGGCTGGTTCTACGTCCGCTACAGCAACGGCCAGGAGGAGCTCTTCGACCTCCGCGCCGACCCGGTCCAGCTCACCTCGGTCGCCCGGGACCCGGCGTACGCCGACGTGAAGGCGGAGCTGCGCAAGGCCTGGAACAGCTTCCACGCCTGTGCCGGCAGCGACTGCCACATCCCCCTCTCGAAGGCCCTGCGGGCCGGCGCCGCCGAGACCACCGAGCTCACCGAGCTGATGCAGACCGAGACCGCGCGCTACTACGGCCGCTGACCGCCCATGGCGTGAGCATCACTCAGCGATCAGGCAGGAACCAGCGAGCGAGCTCGACGGCCACTCCGTCCTCCTCGACCGGCGCGGTGACGTCGTCGGCCACCGCCTTCACCTCGTCGACCGCCTGGCCCATCGCGACGCCCCGGTGCGCCCAGCGGAGCATCTCGAGGTCGTTGCGGCCGTCGCCGATCGCCAGCGTCTCGTGCGCGTCGATGCCGAGCGCGTCGGCGACCCTGGCCAGCCCGCTCGCCTTCGAGACCCCGACGGGGGCGAGGTCCATCCACGCCGACCAGCCCACGACGTACTCCGTGTTGGCCAGGCCCAGACGGCGGCCGAGCTCGACGAACTCCTCGGGCGTCGCATCGGGGTCGCGGATGACGACGCGGGTGACCGGCTCGGCGACGAGCTCGTCGACGTCCGCCACGATCTGGGTGCCGCTCAGCTCGCCGGGCGGGAAGTGGTGCGAGACGCGGTAGCCCACGCCGTACTCCTCGACCGCGACAAGGGCGGTCGGGTGCTCGGCCAGGATCGCCCGCACCGCCTCGGAGGCGTCGAAGCGCTCCTCGTGGACCACGTCGACAGGGGGATAGCGGAAGACCACGCCGCCGTTGGAGGCGACGACCCAGACCTGTTCGCCGCGGTGGAGGCCGAGCAGGTCGACGACGCTGGTCATGCCGTCGATGGACCGGCCAGAGGCGAGGACCACGTGGCCCCCCGCATCGAGGACGCGGTGCACGGCGGCGCGGACGGCGGGAGCGATCTCCTCGTTGTCCTGGCCGGTGCCCTCGACCCACTGGATCACGGTGCCGTCGATGTCGAGCGCCACCAGGCGCGGCTGCCAGTCGTCGTACGCCGGGTCCGTCACGCCTCGACCCTACTCACGTCGAGGTGGGGCTTCAGGCGATCGGGGTGAGCACCTCGAGGCCGGCCATGTAGGGCTGGAGCGCCTTCGGCACGCGGACCGAGCCGTCGGCCTGCTGGTGGGTCTCCAGGACAGCGACGATCGCGCGGGTGACAGCGGTCAGCGTGCCGTTGAGGGTGGCGACCGGGCGGGTGCCCTTCTCGCCGCGCTCACGGATGTTGAGCCGGCGGCTCTGGAACTCGGTGCAGTTGGAGGTCGAGGTGAGCTCGCGGTACTTGCCCTGGGTCGGGATCCACGCCTCGCAGTCGAACTTGCGCACCGCGGAGGAGCCGAGGTCACCGGCCGCGATGTCGACGACCTGGTAGGCGAGCTCGAGCTTGTCGAGGAACTGCTTCTCCCACTCCAGCAGCCGCTGGTGCTCGGCCGGGGCGTCCTCGATCGAGGTGTAGACGAACATCTCCACCTTCTCGAACTGGTGGACCCGGATGATGCCCTTGGTGTCCTTGCCCGCCGAGCCGGCCTCCTTGCGGAAGCACGAGGAGAACGCCGCGTAGCGCTTCGGCAGCGTCGCCGGCTCGAGGATCTCGTCGGAGTGGTACGCCGCCATCGGGACCTCGGAGGTGCCGACCAGGTAGAGGTCGTCGACCTTGTAGACACCCTCGTCGACCTGGTCGAGGAAGCCGGTGCCGGCCATCGCCTCGGCCCGCACCAGCGCCGGCGCGACCACCTGGGTGAAGCCGGCCTCGCGCGCCTGGTCGAGGGCCATGTTGATCAGCGCGAACTCGAGCTGCGCACCCACCCCGGTGAGGAAGTAGAAGCGGCTGCCCGACACCTTCGCGCCACGATCGAGGTCGATCGCGCCGAGCAGCTTGCCGAGCTCGACGTGGTCGCGGGGCTCGAACCCCTCGGCGGCGAAGTCACGCGGCGTACCGACGTATTCGATGACGACGGAGTCGTCCTCGCCGCCGGGCGGTGTCGCTTCCTCGCAGATGTTGGGGATCGACTTCAGCGCCTTCTCCCAGGCCTCCTCGGCCTCGCGGTTGGCCTCCTCCGCGGCCTTGACCTCGGCGGCCAGCGCCTTGGTCTGGGCGAGCAGGGCGGGCTTCTCCTCCGCGGACGCGCGCGGAATCAGGCCACCGATGCGCTTCTGCTCGGCGCGCTTCTCCTCGAACGCCGCGATGGCTGCCCGGCGGCGGGTGTCGGCCACCAGTGCCGCGTCGACGACGTCGTCGGGGAGGCCGCGCTTGGCCTGCGAGGCGCGGACACGGTCGGGCTCGTCGCGGAGGATGCGCGGGTCGATCATGCGCACAGGCTATCGGCCCGCTCACACATCAGCCTTTTGCGGGCCCCGCGCCTGCATACTGAGCGCCGTGACCGATCGCTCCTCCCGCTGGCTCCTGACCTGGGCTGCCGTCCTGGCCGGCTTCTTCCTCCTCCTCGGCGTGTTCGTGAGCGCCGGCTGGCAGGCGCTGCTCGACCTCGACGCCGAGCTCAGCGACCCCATCGCCCGCCTCGTCGACGGCCACAGCCACGTGATCACGGGCCTGCACTGGTTCGAGGTGCTGACCGGCACCATCGGAGCCGAGGTGACCGCGATCGTCGGCGCTCTGCTGCTCTGGTGGAAGGGCCACCCCCGCGCCGGTGTCTACTTCGCCCTGGTCAACTCGCTGACCCTCGTCTCGGTGCACCTGCTCAAGGCGGCCTTCGACCGCGACCGCCCGGAGTGGCAGGTCGTCACCGACATCCTCCACAACGGCTCCTACCCGTCGGGCCACGCCGCGTGGGCGGCCTCCATCGCAGGGTCGCTCGGCGTCCTCGTCTCGATGCTGGTCCGCAAGGCGCCCGTACGCCGGGTCCTCTACGCCGCGCTTGCCCTCTCGGTCGTCCTCATCGCTGCCGACCGGATCCTGCTCGGGCGCCACTTCCTGACCGATGTGATCGGCGGTGCGGCGCTCGGTGGCATCTGGGTCCTGCTGGTCCTCGCCCTCTACTCGCCGGTCCCCCGCAGCCACGCGCGCCGGCTCGAGCCCCTGCTCGCCACGACACCCGGCAGCACCCGCGACCTGCACGTCGTCATGAACCCGATCAAGGTCGAGGACCTCGACGCGTTCCGCAGCGTCGTCGAGCAGATGGCCGCCGACGCGGGCTGGTCGGAGCCGGTCTGGCACTACACGACCGTCGAGGACTCCGGCACCGGCCAGGCCCACGACGCCTCGATCGCGGGCGCGGACCTCGTCCTCGTCTGCGGTGGCGACGGGACGGTGCGCGAGGTCTGCGCCGAGCTGGCCGGCACCGGCATCCCGGTCGGCATCGTCCCGGCCGGCACGGGCAACCTCCTCGGCCGCAACCTCTCGCTCCCCCTCTACTTCCGCTCTGCGATCGACGTCGCACTCAACGGCCAGGACAAGGCGATCGACATGGTGTCGCTGTCAGGCGACGGCGTGGAGGACACGTCGTTCCTGGTGATGGCCGGCATGGGCTTCGACGCCGCGATCATGGAGGGCGTCAACGAGGACATCAAGAAGAAGGTCGGCTGGATCGCCTACGTCCTCTCCGCGCTCAAGGCGTTGATGTTCCCGGCCATGAAGCTGGAGATCTCCGTCGACGACGGCGAGTTCACCACCCACCGCGCGCGCACGGTCGTCATCGGCAACGTCGGCTACCTCCAGGCCGGCATGCCGCTGATCCCGAACGCCGCGATCGACGACGGCCAGCTCGACGTCGTGCTGCTCTACCCGCGCAAGTTCCTGTCGTGGCTGCCGCTCGCGGTGCGGATCCTGACGAAGCAGAAGCGTGTCGACGCCTCCCTCACCCGTTTCACGGGCACGCGGGTCGTGGTGCGCTCGGCGGTCGACGTCCCCCGTCAGATCGACGGCGACATCATCCCGTCCGGCAAGGAGCTGGTCTGCGAGACCGTGCACGGGCGGCTGCTGGTGCGCGTCCCTCGCTGACCCCCCCCGACGCTGAACTCGCGCTAGTGGTCACCCGACCTTGCAGTTGTGGTCACGCGAGCCTGCGCTTGTGGTCAGGGCCGCGCGGCTGCGATCGCCTCGTCCTCCTCGGGCGAGAGCTGCTGGTCGCAGGACCAGTCGTTGATCGACTTGGCGTAGGTGCGCGCCTCACTCCGGCCGTGGATCGAGGTCAGGACGACGCCGTTGCCCTCATCGTCGGCCATCGCCAGCGACCACGAGAGGTGGCCGCCCATGTCGCCGAAGGCGTCGTAGCGCACCACGGCGAGGTGCTTCAGCGCGTAGGCACCCTCGGCACGGAGCGCGGCAACCTCCTGGCGGAGGCCCTGCACGTCCTCGGGCAGCGGTTCGTGGGCTGTGCCGGTGGCCGTCGACGGCGCTCCGCGACGCAGGGCCACGAGCGCGAGAACGCAGGCGGCGAGGGCGAGGAGCAGAGCGGCGATCGCGACGTACAGCACGGCGGCAGCGTAGCCGCGGCGCGACCGTCACCCGAGCAGGCTCGCGTGACCACAGGTGCGGGTTCGCGTGACCACACGCGCAGGCTCGGGCGGGCACAGCGCGGATCGGGTGGCCACGGCCGCGAGGTCGGCGCTCCGTACACTTGGGCCCACCATGGATCTCGCCCTCATCGCGCTCACGTTCGGCACCATCTTCGTGGTCGAGCTGCCTGACAAGACCTTCCTCGCGACGCTGGTGCTGAGCACCCGCTTCCGCCCGCTCTACGTGTGGATCGGCGTCGGCTGCGCGTTCGCACTGCAGGTGGCGATCGCGGTCGGGCTCGGCAAGGCGCTGTCGTTCCTCCCGACCGACGTCGTGCGAGGCGGCGCCGCGGTGCTCTTCCTGGTGGGTGCCTTCCTGCTGCTGCGCGAGGCGCGCAGCGCGGACGCCGACGAGGCCGACACCGAGGCGGAGTACGCCGCGAAGGCAGACGCGGCCGGGGACCGGCGTACGGCGTGGACGGCGCTGGCGACGAGCTTCCTGGTCCTCTTCGCCGCCGAGTGGGGCGACCTGTCGCAGCTGCTCGTGCTCTCGTTCTCGGCGAAGTACGACGACCCGCTGTCCGTCTTCATCGGCGCCCTGGGCGGGCTGCTCGCCGTCAGCGGCCTGGCCGTGCTGCTCGGGCGCTGGCTGCTCGCGCGGATCCGGCTCAGCACGCTGCACTACGTCGGAGCCGGCATGTGCCTGCTGCTCGCCGCGGTCACGGTCTACGAGCTGCTCTGACGCGGCAAACTGTCAAAGTTGTATAAAGAAACCGATGTTCGGGCAATGAAAAACCCGGTCGTTGTCGACGGGGGATACAACAACGACCGGGCAAGAGAAAGATAGGCCCCTCGCGGTGCCGTCCGCAACATCCGTTGTCATTTCCTGCCGAGAAGTCTCAGCATGGTGGCCGGTTTGTCGGAGATGACAGCTTCGACGCCGAGCTCCTGGCAGTACCGGAGGTTCTTCTCCGTGTTGACGGTCCACACGTGCATGCGCCGTTGCTCCCGCATCAGGTGCTCGCCCAGGCCGGGGTGGAGGTTGAGCTGCTTGATGCCCGGGCCGATGATCCAGTCGCGCGGCACGATCGGCCGCAGCATCGGCCAGTGGTGCGCCTTCTCGACCAGCTGCACGAGCCGGAGGTCCGGCGCCAGCCGCTGCATCCGAAGGAGCGCCGTGTGCGAGAAGCTCATCACCCGCACCGGCGACTCCTTGCCGGCCCAGCCGAACTCGCGCAACGTCTCCATGAGCCGCTTCTCGACCAGCCCGCCGTAGCGCGTGGGGTGCTTGGTCTCGATCGCCAGCTCCACCGGCCGCCCGTAGTCGGCGACCGTGGCCAGCAGGTTGCGCAGCGTCAGCACGCCGCCGAGCCGTGGGTCGAGGTCGGGCGCCTCGTCGTCGAGATCGGACCAAGGCCGCTTCCAGCTCGCGAAGTCGAGCTCCGCGAGGTCGCTGAGCTCCATCGTCGACACCGTGCCGCGCGCGCCCGCCGTACGCCGCAGGTCGCGGTCGTGCACGCAGACAAGGTGGCCGTCGGCGCTGAGCCGGACGTCGCACTCGAGCGCGTCCGCTCCGACCTCGAGCGCCTCGAGGTACGCGCCCAGGGTGTGCTCGGCCATGTCCGCGCTGGCTCCGCGGTGGGCGACGACCTCCATGCCGTGATCTTGCACCCCCGCGAGGTGCGTCTGCCCGGTTTTGAGATGACGGCGCGCCGCCCTCCGTCAGGCGTGGTCGAGCAGGTAGCGGCCGAAGTGGGGGACGGTGAAGGCGATCAGTCCGCGCTCGGCGGAGTAGATCAAGCCCTTCTTCAGCAACGCGTCACGGGCCGGCGAGAGCGACTGCGGCTTCTTGCCGAGCTGGATCGCGACGTCGGCCGTGGCGACCGAGCCGATGTCGTCGATGCGTCCCTGACCCGTCGCGGCCATGTCGACGGCGACGTCGGCCATCGCCCGGAGGTACTCCCGCTCCCCCGGCGTCGCGCGCTCGTAGCGGGACCCGAAGAAGCCGACCGCGAGCTCTGCCTCGGCAGCCGGTGCCGCGACCTTCACGTCGTCGACGGTGATCGGCGAGCGCGGCGCGAGGTCCCAGACCTCCTTGCCGTAGGCCTGGATGAAGTACGGGTAGCCGCCGGTCGCGGCGTACATCGCCTCCAGTGCCTCCCCCGTGTACGCCGCGTCCTCGTCGCCGGCGGGCCGCTCCAGCGCCGCGTCAGCCGCCTCGCGGGAGAGGCGGTCGATCCGCTGGTAGCGGAAGAGCCGCTCGGAGTAGGACTTGCTCGCGGAGAGCACGGCGGGCAGGTGCGGCAGGCCCGCGCCGACCACGATGACCGGCAGGCCCGACTGGCTGATCTCGTGGCAGGCGGCGCAGAGCGCGGAGATGTCGTCGGGGCCGAGGTCCTGCATCTCGTCGATGAAGACCGCGATGCCCTTGCCGACGTCGGCTGCGAGTCCGCCGATGTCGGTGAAGAGCTCGACGAGGTCGATCTCGATGTCACCCGAGTCGGCGCGGCCCTTGCGGGCGACGACGTCGATGCCGGGGTTCCACTTCTCGGCGAGCTTCGCAGCAGGGCCGGCCTCGCGCTGGGCGAACGCCTTGAGCACGCCCAGCACGTGGTCGACGTCGTCCTGCTGGGGGTGGCCGAGCTCGCGGATCGCCTGGTGGAGCGCGGAGCTCAGCGGGCGGCGGAGGCCCTGGTCGGGGCGGGCCTCGAGCTTGCCGGTGCCCCAGCGCTTCCGCACCGCGGCCGAGCGCAGCGCGTTGAGCAGCACGGTCTTGCCGACGCCGCGCAGGCCGGTGAGCACCATCGACCGCTCGGGGCGCCCGCGGGAGACCCTCTCCAGCACCACGTCGAACTGCGCCAGCTGCTCGTCGCGACCGGCGAGCTCGGGCGGGCGCTGGCCGGCGCCGGGGGCATAGGGGTTACGGATCGGGTCCACGATGTGACGGTATCGGCGAATCTAGGCGCGGCCTTAGACATCGCTAGCGTGTCGCATCGAGCGGCCACAGGTGCAGGTTCGACTGACTACGGGTGCAGGCTCGGCAGGGAGAGGGCGCTCAGCCGGCGTCGGAGAGGCCGGCGAGGCGGGCGGCCCGGCGGTCGCCGAGCGCGCTGGAGTACGACGCGTCGAGGCCGGCCCGCAGCACGTCGATGAGGTCGGGCACCTCCTCGATCGCCAGCCGGAACGTGCCCGCACACGTCGTGTCGCGCCACAGCGACAGGACGACGAGGCCCGCCTCGTGGTGCCACGTGACCCGGAGCGCGCGCGACGGCGAACGGGCGTCGAGGTAGATCTCGCCCGTCAGCGGAAGCGGGGTGACCGGAGGCACACGTCCATCATGCTCCCCCGATCCACGCGCGTCACGGGTTCAGCAGGCATGATGGCGCCGTGACGACTCGGGCGGCGCGTGACCTGGTGCTGGTGCGCGCCACCGTCGCCACCGGCCTCTCCCTGCTCCTGGCCATCGCGGCGCACGTCTCCGCGGGGGGTCTGCTGCCGGGCCGCGGGGTGCTCGTCGCGATGACCGCGCTCTGCTTCGCCGGCTGCGCACTCTGGCTCGGACAGCGTGCCTCGCGGCGCAGCCTCGCCCTGCTCCTCCTCGGAGCGCAGGCCACGCTCCACTTCGCGATGTCGGCGCTCGCCGGGCACGGCGGGCACGGGCTCGCGGCCGACACCGTCGGCGGCGCCCTTTCCGACGCCACCCACCACGTGCTCGTGGACGTCTCCTCGGCATCGGGGCTGATGATGACGGCCACCCACCTCATGGCGGCCGCCCTCGCCGGCCTCCTCCTTGGGCAGGGCGAGCGAGCCCTCTGGACGGTCCTGCAGCTGCTCGCCCGTGCGGCCCGGTTCGTCGCCCTCGCGCTGCCGTCGCTCCCTCGCCCGGTCGCCTTCTCCGACCCCACGCTCCGTCGCGCGCCGGTCGCCGGCGCGACGTCGCGGCGTACCTCTGTCTGGCTCGCCGACACGCACGTACGCCGGGGTCCCCCGGCCCTCCTCCCCGCCCCCGCTCGCTGACCCCGAGCTGAGGGCGGCACGGTCCACGCACCTCCGGCCCGGCGGACTCACCGCTCGGGTCACGCGGTGCACCCCACGTGTCCTGAGGAGGACCCATGTCCGACACCACCGTCGTCGAGCCGGAAGGGCTCGACGACCCACAACCCACGGCGCAAGCCGTCTCGCGCCCGCGGAAGAAGCCCTCGGGTGGCCTCTTCCGCGCCTTCTGGCGCTGGCACTTCTACGCCAGCTTCCTGGTCATCCCGGTGCTGCTTATGCTCGCGAGCACGGGTCTGGTCTACCTGCTGCGGTTCCAGATCGAGCCACTGCTCCACGCCGACCTGATGAAGGTGGACGTGCCGGCCGGTGCGCAGCGCCTGTCGTACGACGAGCAGGCCGCGTCGTTGCTGGAGGCCTATCCCGACGGTCGCATCGCGGCCGTGCTCGAGCCGTCCGGCGCCGACCGGTCGACGGACTTCTCGCTCTCGACGGCGCCGCCGGGCACGCCGAGCTGGGAGGACGACACCGTCCGCGAGGTCTACGTGAACCCCTACACCGGCGAGGTGCTCGGCGAGCTCGATCCGGCGACGACCGTGTCGGGCTACGCGAAGGAGCTGCACGGCAGCTTCATGGCCGGCACCACCGGTGAGTACGTCATCGAGCTCGGCGCCTGCTGGGCGATCGTCATGGCACTCACCGGCTTCTACATGTTCCGCCGCACGCGGCCGGCCCGCCGGCGCGCAGCGCTGGCCCGCAAGGGCGGCGCCCAGGTCGCGCCGCCCGCTCGGGCAGTCTCCCCGGGCGTCGCCCTGCGTCACCGCCACGCGAAGGTCGGCCCGTTCGTGGGCGTGGGCCTGCTGCTCCTGGTCGTCTCGGGCCTGCCGTGGACGGTCTGGTGGGGCACGAAGGTCCAGGAGCTCGCGACGTCGCAGGGCACCTCGCTCTGGTCGACCGACCCCGGCGCACAGTCAGGCGCCCCGAAGCTCGACGCCTCCGTGCCGCACAGCCACAACGTGCCGTGGGGCGAGGGGAAGACCGAGGTGCCCCGCTCGGAGGCAGGGTCCGGCGCGCAGCAGGTCGGCGTCGACGCGGCGGTCAGCACCGCCGAAGACGCGGGCCTGAAGCACCCCATGACCGTCATCCCGCCGGCCGACGAGCAGGGCGTCTACTCCGTGCTCGGCTACGCCTTCAACGAGCCCGGCCACGAGGCGACCGTCCACGTCGACCAGTTCACCGGCAAGGTCGTGTCGGAGTTCGGCTACGACCAGTACGGCGCCGTCGCCAAGGTGGTCGGCCAGGGCATCGCCCTGCACGAGGGGCGCCGGTTCGGCACCGCCAACATGATCGTCTCCGGCGCCTTCTGCGTCGCGGTGATCTTCATGTGTGTCACCGGGCCGATGATGTGGTGGCGCCGGCGTCCGAAGGGGCGCGTCTTCGCGGCGCCGCGTGGCCGGCTCACCTGGAAGACCGGACCGGGAGCCGTCGTCGGGCTCATCGCGCTCGGCGCCTTCCTGCCGCTCTTCGGAGCCTCGGTCGTCGCGGTCCTGGCGCTCGACCAGCTTGTGCTGCGGCGGGTGCCGGCGCTGCGGGAGTTCTTCAACGTCAGCTGACCTGCCTGGGCAAGGGGGTCGTCACCCGGCGATCGGGTGGCGGCCCCCGGACGACGTACAGCTCGGCCCGCGCCGCCTGGCCGGGCGGCTCCGCGGTCCGCCTGACAACACGAGCGTGTACGTCGTTCGGGGGCGACGCGGCGGGGGCGCGTCACTTCAGCAGCTTGCTCATCCGCCGATCGGCGAGCGGCTTGCCGCCGGTCTGGCAGGTGGCGCAGTACTGCAGGCTCGAGTCGGCGAAGCTCACCTCGCGCACGGTGTCGCCACAGACCGGACACGCCTGGCCGGTGCGGCCGTGGACCGCCATGTTGCTCTTCTTCTCGCCCTTGAGCTCGGAGGCGGCGAGGCCCCGCGAGCGATCGACCGCATCGCCGATCGTGTCCTTGATGGCGTGGAAGAGCGTGGTCAGCTCCTCCCCCTCGATCGAGGAGGCCGGCTTGTACGGCGACATCCGCGCCGCGTGCAGGATCTCGTCGGAGTAGGCGTTGCCGATGCCGGCGATGGTGCCCTGGTGGCGGAGCACGCCCTTGATCTGCTTGCGCCCCTCGCTCTGGAGGATTCCCTCGAGGACCTCGACCGTGAAGGCGTCGTCCAGCGGGTCCGGCCCGAGCGAGGCGATGCCGGGGACGTCCTGCGGTGACCGGACGACGTACAGGGCGAGGCTCTTCTTGGTGCCGGCCTCGGTGATGTCGAGGGCCGTGTCGTCGTCGAGCACGATGCGGGCCGCGAGCGGCGACTTGGAGCTGGGGCGCGCCGGGAGAGCGGGGACGGAGTCCTTCCAGCGGATCCAGCCGGCGCGGGCGAGGTGGACACACAGGTGCAGGCCGCCCGCCGAGATGTCGAGGAACTTGCCGTGCCGGGCCACGCCGTCCACGAAGGCGCCGTTGAGCGCGGCGAGCGGCGGGTCGAATGTCTTCAGTGCGCTGAACGCCGCGAGGTCGATGCGCACGATCGCGCGGCCCTCGAGGCGGCCCGCGAGGTCGAGGGCGAGGGCTTCGACTTCGGGCAGCTCGGGCATGCGTCGATACTAGGACGCATGGGCATCCCCACCGTCTCGATCGACCAGGTCCCCCACCCGCTGCCGGAGGGGCTCACCGTCCTCGACGTCCGCGAGCCGATGGAGTGGCAGTACGGCCACATCGAGGGCGCGCTGCACATCCCGCTCGGCACGCTCACCGCCCGTGTCGACGAGCTCCCCGCGGGCCAGACCCTCGTGGTCTGCAAGGTCGGCGGGCGCTCCGCTCAGGCGGTCATGTGGCTCCAGCAGCAGGGCCACGACGTGGTGAACCTCGACGGCGGCATGCTCGACTGGGAGGCTGCCGGCCGCCCGATGGTCAGCGAGACCGGCCAGGCCGCCCAGGTCGTCTGAGCCCGCGCGTTACTCGGCGACAAAGGCCCGAGGTGCCGGCAGCCCGAGCGCGACGCCCAGGCGCTGCAGGTAGGTCGCACGCGGGATCTCGACGACGCCCAGCGTCGCCAGGTGGTCGGTGCGCCACTGCACGTCGAGCAGCCGCCGGTCGGCGTGCTCGTCCCGCAGCAGGTCGACCAGCCCGACCAGCGCCACCTTCGACGCATCCCGCTGCCGGTGGAACATCGACTCCCCCGCGAAGAGGCCACCGACCGCGAGCCCGTAGAGCCCACCTGCCAGCTCGCCGTCGCGCCAGGCCTCGACCGAGTGCGCCCAGCCGAGCTCGTGCAGCTCCGTGTACGCCGCCACGAACTCCTTGGTGATCCAGCCGCCGTCGCGCGCGGGGTCGCCGCACGCGCGCATCACCTCGGTGAACGCCGTGTCCACCCGGATCTCGAAGCGGCGGCACGACTTCCTCAGGGACGCGCTGACCTTGAGCTCGTCCAGCGGGAGCACCCCGCGGCGTACGGGGGAGAACCAGCCGGGCGGCTCGTCCGCGTCCACGTCGTCACCCAGCGGCATCGGGAAGAGCCCGGCCCGGTACGCCGCGAGGAGGGTGCCGGGGGCGAGGTCCGCGCCGATCGCCACGAGGTCGTCATCGGCCGTCGACGGATCCGGAAAGTGCCACGGGGACGGCGGTGGCTCGACGGGCGGCTGCACACCCGTGATCGTAGGGACCCGTCGCCTACGATCACGGACATGGGACTCGGAAGCATCGTCGGCCGTCGCCTCGCCCCCCGTGTGCAGAAGCTCGTGCCCGACGTGACACACAACTTCGTGCGTGAGGCCATGGACAAGGCCATCACCGGCATCGGACCGCTGCGCCCCGCCGTGCGGGCCGCGGAGAAGCAGCTCGCCGACGAGAAGGGCGACGTCGCGAAGGCGGTCGCCGACATCGTCCGCGTGCACGTCGCCTACGCGGGTGCGCAGGGGTTCGTGACCAACATCGGGGGCCTGATGACCGCGATCGCGGCGGTGCCGGCCAACATCACCGGACTCACCCTGATCCAGGTGCGGATGATCGCGGAGATCGCCCACCTCCACGGCCACGACCTCAACGACGTGAAGGTACGCCGCGCGGTCGTCACCGCCCTCCTCGGCGAGGACGGCGTGAAGAAGGCAGTCAAGAAGAAGCAGCTGCCGGGCACGCCGCACAAGCTCGCCACGGGCCCCGAGCTCGCGCCCGAGCTGGAGAACATGCTCAGCCTGGAGATCGCCACCGAGCTGATCGCACGTGTTGCGGGCCGCCGGCTGGCGACCACCATCGGCAAGCGCGTCCCGGTGCTCGGCGGCGTGGTCGGCCTGACCGCAGACGGCTACGCCACCTGGCAGCTGGGCCGCTACGCGGCGCGCGAGTTTGCGAAGGGCGCCACGCCGAAGGCGTGACGGGGCTGGCCCGGCGCCTCAGCCCTGCCGCTTCTTGTACGCCGCGATCGCGCGGCGGCCCCACGGGCGCTGCGAGGCGTAGCCGTAGGCGCGCACCTTGGTGCGCTCCTTCAGCGGCAGCTCCGCCTTGTGGAGAGCCGCACGCGCCTCGGCGAGCTCGGCACGGAGCTGCTCCTCGACGTCGCGCAGGCGCGCAGCCTCGACGAGCAGGGCGGTGAGCGCCTCGACCGCGGCATTCGCGACCTGACGCTCGCGGGGGCGGTCGGGGTCGGCGTACTCCGCCTTCGCGGGGGCGGGCGTCAGGTCCGCGAGGTCACCGACGACGCGGTAGCCGCGCTCCTCCAGCGTGGCCACCCAGCCACGCGCCAGCGAGTCGGCCCACTCCCACACATCCGGAGGTACGCCGAGGCGCGGCGACTCGGTGCGGAGCGCGAGGGTGCGGTGCGCGAGGAGCTCGCGGACCAGGACGCGATAGTGCTGGGGCGGCACCACCTTGGTGGCGGCACGGTTGAGCCGGCGCAGGAGAGCGGTCTCGGGGACGCCCATCGACGGGTTGGCGCGCTCGGTGAAGAGATCGAACTTGTAGCCGGAGAGGTCGAACGCCTCCACGAACCGCTGCCAGAGCAGGTCGCGCGGAGCCCCCGGGGGCGGGACCGTGATCAGCGTGACGCGGTCGGCCGGGAGGTCGGCGGCCCATCGGCCGAGGATCGCGGGGACGTCCTGCGCGTCCCAGAACCACGGCGCCACCTTGCCGGGGCGTGCGGGGTCCTGGATCTGCTCGAGGAATCGGCGGTAGCGCAGCCCGCGGCGGTGCTTGACGTTCTCCTGCCACTCGGCCGGGATCTGGCGGGCCAGGTCGCGGACGGAGACGAGGATGCGGACCTCGCGCCCGGGGTGGCCCAGTGACGTCAGCGCGCGCTTGATGTCGGCGGGCTTGGCCGTCGCCAGGATCTCGTGGCTGATGATGACCGGGCCGTCCCAGTCGCGGACCTTCCGGGCCAGCGCGTCCCACGCGCCGACGGCTTCCCGCTCCAGGCCACCCCACGGCAGGCGCATCAGGTCGAGGGCAGCGAGGAACTGCCCGTCGAACCGCTCGGCGGGGTAGAGCAGGCCCTGCTTCGCGAGCACGTCGCGGTTGCCGAAGAGGACATCCTGGAGGTACGACGTGCCCGTCTTCGGCGTGCCGACGTGCAGGTAGATCGGCCCCTTGGACGCGGCATCGGTCACGGTGACTCCTCACAGAGGGCGAGCAGGGTGCGGACGGCGACGGCGAGCAGCGCCGGCTGCTGGTGGTCCGATCCGGGCCACATGACCCCCGGCCCGCCGCGTGGAGCGAGGTCGGTGGGGTCGCCGTGCAGAGCGTAGCCACCCTGCTCGATGTGCTCGATGATGTCGGCAGCGCGTCGTCCGAGCCACGGATCGAGCTTCGCACGCACGCGAGGGCCGCGCCCCCGCTCGCGGGCGAGCAGGGGCACCAGCACCTGCTCCAGCACGCGCGCATGGGTGGGCCGGTCGGTCAGGATGCCGAGTTGCTCGGCGGTGAGCCGGGTGAGCTCGACCGCGGCTGCGACGACGGGGGGCTGCACCACCTGCAGCGGGGCCCGGGTCAGTCCGCCGACCGGTCCGGGACGCGTGGCGACATGCACCCGGTCGGCGCCGACGATCCGTGCCCAGCGCGCGGCCACCCAGGCCGCGTCGGAGCGTGGCGGGATCCGGTCGTGCGCCGCGAGGGTCGCGGTCATGCCACCCCAGGTCCGGTTGATCCCGGCCTGGACCTGGTGGGCCCAGGCATCGGCGATCGCCTCGTCCAGCGGGCGGCCGAGGACCACCACGTCCGTGGGCCGCTTCGGGCGTGCCGCCGGGAGGCCGCTGGCCGCGCGCGTGGCGGCGACCGCGAGCGGCGCACCCACCACCAGCACACCACGGCGCGGGGCGCGGCTGGCGCCACGGCGGCGCGGGGAGACGCCCGGGTCGCGGGCGAGCAGCTCCTCCGCCAGCAGCCCCACCGCGAGCCGGACGCCCTCGCTCGCACCCGTGCCGCGACCGGGCACGCTGGCCCGGTCGACCTTCGCGAGAAGGGTGGCGACGGTCGCCGCGGACGGAGGGTCCGCGCGCCGGGAGGCGGCCTCGGCGACCAGCCGTCCGACGTACTGCTGGGGGGTGTCGGTCATCGGCGCCACCCCGCAGTCGTCATGCCGGCGATTCTGCCGCATCGACCTCGAAGAGGACCGCCCCGAGGGCCACCTGCGCACCGGGGGTGCACGCGACGTCGGTCACCGTGCCGTCGAAGGGAGCGGTCAGGCTGAGCTCCATCTTCATCGCCTCGAGGACACCGAGGACGTCGCCCTTGGCGACCTCCTGACCGGGTGCCACCCGGACCGCGAGGACCGTGCCGGGCATCGGCGCGAGCACCGCACCGTCGCCGGCATGCGCGGTGTGGTCACGGTCGGCGGTGTGACGCTCGAACGTGCTGCGCTGACCTGCGACGACCACCTCGACGCTGCGTCGATCGCGGCGTACGACGCCGTAGAGCCAGGCCCCATCGACCGCGGCGTGCACGACCTCGACGCCGGGAGCGAGTGGTTCGCGGAGCTCCTCGCCCCAGGTGACGATGCTGCCGTCGGCCGTCTCGACGTGAGCGGGACCGACGAGGCGGAGCGCGGGTGTGCCGGCCAGGACCGGACGGAGCGAGGCGGCAGCGCCACCGTCGCGCCAGCCGTCGTGCGCCAGCGGCGTCCCGGCAGCGTCGGGCGCGACGTCGAACGCCGACTCCGCGAG
>NZ_DATIHB010000071.1:0-3452 GCF_035481145.1 Nocardioides sp.
ACGTCGCCCCGCGCGGCGACCTGGCGGCGGCCGTGGCGAGGGAGCTGGCGCCGCTCCCGCGGTGATGCCTCCCGCTTGCCGGTGCCCCGTTACGATTGCCCGTGGCCCCGCGCAGCGACCCGCCGGCGCCCACTGACGACCCAGGGAGAGTCCCGCACGTGCCTGCCATCATCGACAAGCTCCTCCGCATCGGCGAGGGGAAGATCCTGCGCCAGCTCGAGGCCGTGGCCAAGGCCGTCAACGCCATCGAGGACGACTTCGTCGCGATGAGCGACGCGGAGCTGCAGGGCCTGACCGCCGAGTTCAAGGAGCGGCTCGCCGACGGGGAGACGCTCGACGACCTGATGCCCGAGGCCTTCGCCGCGGTGCGCGAGGCCGCCAAGCGCGTGCTGGGCATGCGTCCGTTCGACGTGCAGGTGATGGGTGCCGCAGCGCTGCACATGGGCAACATCGCCGAGATGAAGACCGGTGAGGGAAAGACCCTGGTCGCGGTCCTGCCGTCCTACCTCAACGCCCTCGAGGGCAAGGGCGTCCACATCGTCACCGTCAACGACTACCTCGCGAAGTACCAGTCCGAGATGATGGGTCGCGTCCACAGCTTCCTCGGGCTGACGACCGGCGTCATCCTGCCGTCGATGCGCCCCGCGGAGCGCCGTGAGGCCTACGGCTGCGACATCACCTACGGCACCAACAACGAGCTCGGCTTCGACTACCTGCGCGACAACATGGCCGACTCCATCGAGGACTGCGTCCAGCGCGGCCACAACTTCGCCATCGTGGACGAGGTCGACTCGATCCTGATCGACGAGGCGCGGACCCCGCTGATCATCAGCGGGCCGACGCAGGACGAGGTCAAGTGGTACGGCGAGTTCGCCAAGATCGCGCGCACCCTGGTCCGCGACGTCGACTACGAGGTCGACGAGAAGAAGCGCACCATCTCCGTGCTCGAGCCCGGCATCACCAAGGTCGAGGACCACCTCGGCATCGAGAACCTCTACGAGTCGGCCAACACGCCGCTGATCTCCTTCCTCAACAACTCGATCAAGGCCAAGGAGCTGTTCCGCAACGACAAGGAGTACGTCGTGATGGACGGCGAGGTGCTCATCGTCGACGAGCACACCGGCCGGATGCTGGCGGGTCGCCGCTACAACGACGGTCTCCACCAGGCGATCGAGGCGAAGGAGAGCGTCCAGGTCCGCGAGGAGTACCAGACCCTCGCCACGGTCACCCTGCAGAACTACTTCCGGCTCTACGACAAGCTCTCCGGGATGACCGGTACGGCGATGACCGAGGCGTCGGAGTTCGACAAGATCTACAAGCTCGGCGTGGTGCCGATCCCGACCAACAAGCCGATGATGCGTGCGGACCAGCCAGACCTCGTCTACCGCACCGAGGAGGCCAAGTACCTCGCCGTGGTGGAGGACATCGAGGAGCGCAGCCGCCGGGGCCAGCCGGTGCTCGTCGGCACCGTGTCCGTCGAGAAGTCCGAGCTGCTGTCCGGTCTGCTGCGCAAGCGCGGCGTGCCGCACACCGTCCTCAACGCCAAGGTGCACGCCGACGAGGCCAAGATCGTCGCTCTCGCCGGCCACAAGGGAGCGGTCACCGTCGCGACCAACATGGCCGGCCGCGGCACCGACATCATGCTCGGCGGCTCCGTCGAGTTCCTCGCCGACCAGGCCCTGCGCCAGGAGGGGCTGCAGCCCGCCGGCGACACAGCGCAGGCCTACGAGGAGGCGTGGCCGGCCACGGTCGAGCGCATCAAGGCGCAGGTCGCCGCCGAGCACGACGAGGTCAAGGAGCTCGGGGGCCTCTACGTCGTCGGCACCGAGCGCCACGAGTCGCGGCGCATCGACAACCAGCTCCGCGGTCGCTCCGGCCGCCAGGGTGACCCGGGTGAGTCCCGGTTCTACCTGTCGCTGCAGGACGAGCTGATGCGGCTGTTCAAGTCCGACTGGGTCGACCGGGTGCTCCAGGTGCTCAAGGTCCCCGACGACGTGCCGATCGAGAACAAGCGGGTGACCGGGGCCATCGCCAACGCCCAGGGGCAGGTCGAGTCGCAGAACTTCGAGTCCCGCAAGAACGTCCTCAAGTACGACGATGTGATGAACCGGCAGCGCGAGGTCATCTACGGGGAGCGTCGCCGGGTCCTCGAGGGGGCCGACCTCGAGGAGCAGATCCGCGGCTTCATCGACGACGTCGTCGCCGGCTACGTCACGGGAGCCACGCAGGAGTACGCCGAGGACTGGGACCTCGAGGCGCTGTGGACGGCCCTCGGTCAGCTGTACCCGATCGGCCTCTCCCACGAGACCGTGGTGAAGGAGGCCGGAGGGCTGTCGGGGCTGAGCCGCGACGCCCTCATCGAGATGCTGCAGCGCGACGCCCAGGACGCCTACGACCGCCGTGAGGACGAGATCGGTGACGAGGTGATGCGGGAGCTCGAGCGGCGCGTCGTCCTGTCGGTCCTCGACCGCAAGTGGCGCGAGCACCTCTACGAGATGGACTACCTGCGCGAGGGCATCTACCTGCGTGCCTACTCCCAGCGTGACCCGCTGGTGGAGTACCAGCGCGAGGGCTTCGACATGTTCGCCGCCATGATGGACGGCATCAAGGAGGAGTCCGTGGGCTTCCTGTTCAACCTCCAGGTGGAGGTCGAGGAGGACGTCGACGAGGGTGACCAGGCCGAGGAGGCCGAGCAGGTCATGGCCGCCGCGCCGCAGGTGTCCGCCGCGACCCCGCAGATCGACTTCGCCCAGGCGCAGGCCCACGCACCGACGATCCGCGCCAAGGGGCTCGACCGGCCGAGCCGGCCGCAGAACCTGTCCTACAGCGCGCCGTCGGAGGACGGTGAGGCCGAGGTGCACGCCGCTCCGGCCGCGGACGACCCGTTCGCCGGTGTCGGTCGCAACTCGCTGTGCCCGTGCGGCTCCGGCCAGAAGTTCAAGCGCTGCCACGGCGCCCCCGGCGGTGCCACCGGTCGCGCGACCATGGGCGGCTGAGCCGCAGCTCGTTCAGCCGATCTGGAGGGCGACGCACTGCCAGCGGTCGCGCACGATCTCGAAGCGTGCGGCGACCGCCCGGGAGCGCCTTCCGTAGCGCACGTGCGCGCTGGCCTCGACCGCGTCGCAGCGGATGAGGGCGGTGCGTACGCCGACCACGACCGGCCGGGCCGGGTTCGGGCCGCGCACCGGTCCGGACGACGAGCCGGCAGCGGTGGTCACCGTGCGCGCGCGGGCGGTGAGCTCCTCGTAGACCTCCGGGACGGCGTGCCGGAGCACCTGGCTGACCGGTCGGTCACCGGCGCCGATCTCGACGACGGCCTGCAGGAACCGGCCGACGAACGCGTCGACGCGCTCGCGGGCCGCGAGCTCCACGACGACCAGGTCGTTGGTGTGGGCGCTGCGCAGGCGGGGGCGTGGGGGAGCGGCGCGCGGCGTGAGGTCGAGGGCCAGGCT
>NZ_DATIHB010000072.1:0-10325 GCF_035481145.1 Nocardioides sp.
GACTCCACCGACGGCGGGCCGCTCCCCCTGCTGGAGGTTGCGACAGCAGTCCGGGGCACACCGGTCCCAGCACGGGGGCAGGCCGCCCTCGGCCGGGCGTGCGGTGGGCACACCGCGCTCGACCGCAGCGCGCTCGAGCACGAGCTGGCGGACCATGGCGACGAAGCGCGGGTCGATGCCGGCCGTGGCTGCCCGCACGTAGGTGAGGCCGAGCTTCTCGGCGGTCGCCGCCGCCTCGGTGTCGAGGTCCCAGACCACCTCCATGTGGTCGGAGACGAAGCCGATCGGGATCGCGACGACCGCCGGGCTCCCCTGCTCGGCGAGCTGGGCCAGGTGGTCGTTGACGTCGGGCTCGAGCCACGGGACGTGTGGGGCCCCCGAGCGCGAGCAGTAGACGAGCTGGTGGCGGAACCGGTGGCCGGTCTCGAGCCGGACCCGCTCGACGATCTCCTCCATCACGCTGCGGTGCTGGAGCTCGTAGGCACCGCCGTCGGGACCGCTCGCCTCGTTCATCGCGAGCGGGATCGAGTGGGTGACGAAGGAGAGGTGCGCAGTCTCGCGCGCGGCATCGGGGAGGTCAGCGATGGCGGCCAGGGTCGCGTCGACCATGGCGTCGATGAAGCCCGGGTGGTTGAACGAGCGACGGAGCACGTCGAGCTGCACCGACGCAGTCCCCTCAGGCAGGCCACCGAGCGCGTCGGCGAGGTTCTCGCGGTACTGCCGGCAGCTCGAGTACGACGAGTAGACGGAGGTGAAGAAGACCGCCGCACGCCGCACGCCGTCGGCGGCCATCTGCTCGAGCGCCTCGCCGATGTAGGGAGCCCAGTTGCGGTTACCCCAGTAGACGGGGAGGTCGAGGCCGTCGCCGGCGAGGTCCTCGCGCACGGCCGCGAGGAACTCGCGGTTGCGGTCGTTGATCGGCGACTTCCCTCCGAAGTGGAAGTAGTGCTCGCCCACCTCGACCAGCCGCTCGCGCGGGATCCCGCGGCCGCGGGTGACGTTCTCGAGGAAGGGCACCACCTCGTCGGGCGCCTCCGGGCCACCGAACGAGACGAGGAGGATGGCGTCGTACGGCGAGGGGTCGTGCTGCATGCCCCCATCGTAGAGAGACGTGGCGTAGGGTTCGGGAACAACGACTGTCGGCAACCCACTGTCCTGGCCAGCCTGTAAGGATCATCACGATGCAGCACCTCTCGCTCACGGGGTTGAGCGATGACGGTCGGCGTCTGGTCATGACCGACGGAGCCGGCAACGGCTTCGAGCTCGACGTCGATCACCGGCTCCGCGCCGCGCTCCGCGATGACCGCACCACAGGCCCCGGCCCGAGGGAGAAGAAGATGGAATCCACGCTTCGTCCGCGCGACATCCAGGCCCGGATCCGGGCCGGCGAGTCCGCCGAGTCCGTCGCCCAGGCCGCCGGCACCTCGGTCGACCGGATCATGACGTACGCCGGCCCGGTGCTGGCCGAGCGTGAGCACATGGCCCAGCGGGCGCAGAAGGGTGCGGTCCGCCGCCGCGGCACTGCCGAGTCGGGTGCCCGCAACCTCGGCGACGCGGTCGCCCTCCAGCTCCGCCCCCACGGCGTCCACGCCGAGGACGTCGAGTGGGACGCCTGGCGCCGCGAGGACGGCCGCTGGGTGCTGACCGCCGAGTTCCTCTGCGACGCGCGCGCCGGCCAGGCCCGCTTCGCCTTCGACGTCCCCGGCAACTACGTCCTCACCGAGAACGACGACGCACGGTGGCTGATCGGCGACGCCCTCGAGACCTCGCCGGTCGCGCCCCAGCGCGACGACCTGCAGCAGGCGCGCGAGCGCCGGCTCGCCCCGGTCGAGGACACCGAGCCGACGGTCCCCGTGATCACGGACCCGCCCCAGGCGCCGGTCGCCCAGGCTCCGGTGACGCCGGCTGCTCCCCCTGCTGCGCCCGCGGCCCCCTCCGCCCCCGCAGCGCGCTCACGCGATGAGGTTCCGCTCGGCGAGGCACCCGAGCAGCGCACCGAGCGCCAGCCCGAGCCGGCTGCCGAGGCGGAGGAGCCCGCCCGCAAGCCTGCAGCGAAGAACAAGCGCGGTCGTGCCTCGGTCCCGAGCTGGGACGAGATCATGTTCGGTGGACCGTCCGGCTCGGGTCAGTGATCCAGCCGCTCCAGCTCCCCGCATAGAGCGCCGCCGGCACGCCGAGCAGCTCCAGCGCAATGATGTTGTGGCACGCCGTCACGCCGCTGCCGCAGTAGACCGCCACGTCGGGTGGGCTGTCGTCGACACCGCTCTCGTCACCCGACCGCATCAGCGCGCCGACCTCGCCGTAGAGCGCGGCCAGTTCATGCGGGTCGCGGAAGTGCCCGTGGTTGTCGAGGTTGCGCGCGGTCGGGACGTTGACCGCTCCGGGGATGTGCCCGGCGATCGGGTCCACGGGCTCGATCTCGCCGCGGTAGCGCTCCGGTGCGCGGGCATCGATCAGGACGCCCTCGCGACCCACCCGGGCGGCGCCGTCGGCGTCGACCACCCGCATGAAGCCCGGCGCCCCGTGGAAGTCACCGGGCAGCGGGGTGCTCTCACCGGTCTCGACCTCTCCCCCGGCGGCCTGCCAGGCTGACCAACCGCCGTCGAGGACGCGCACGTCGCGGTGGCCGTAGTGGCGCAGCAGCCACCAGGCCCGGGCAGCCGCATGGCCTGCCCAGTCGTCGTAGACGACGACAGGGCTCTCGAGGCCCACGCCACTGCGCTGCATGGCCGCGTTGAAGACCGCCGGATCCGGCAGCGGGTGCCGGCCGCCCTCACCGGGCGGTGCCGCCAGGTCGGCGTCCATGTCGACGTACGCCGCTCCGGGGATGTGGCCCGCGGCGTACAGCTCGAAGCCCGGCGTGGTCGACGCCATGCGGTAGCGGACGTCGAGCACGACCGGCGGGCGCTCCGTGACCAGTAGCGCGCGGAGTCCGTCGGCGGAGACCAGGGGTGAGCTGCTCATGCCCCCAAGTCTCCACCGATCCGGCTGGGAACCAAGCAGCTCAGGTAGGCCGCTTCTTCGGCGCGCCCTCAGCGGTCTTCGCAGGGTCGCGCGTGGTGACGAAGGCGAGCGTCTTCTCGATCTCGTCCATCACCGCGGGGTCGAGCCGCACACCGGCAGCCTTGACGTTCTCCTCGACCTGCTCGGGCCGCGAGGCGCCGACGATCGCGGAGGCGACGTTGTCGTTCTGCAGGACCCAGGCCACCGCGAGCTGCGCCGGAGTCAGGCCGACCGACGCCGCGATCGGCACGAGCCCCTGCACGGCGGTGAGGACGTCGTCCTTCATCCACCGCTCGATCATGCCGGCGCCGCCCTTGTCGTCCATCGCGCGCGAGCCGGCCGGAGGCGGGGTGCCCGGCAGGTACTTCGCGCTCAGGACGCCCTGGGCGATGGGCGACCAGACGATCTGCGAGACGCCGAGCTCGCGCGAGGCAGGGACCACCTCGTCCTCGATGACCCGCCAGAGCATGGAGTACTGCGGCTGGCTGGAGATCAGCTGGATGCCGAGCTCCTTCGCCAGTGCGTGGCCGGCGCGGAGCTGGTCGGCCGTCCACTCGCTGACGCCGATGTAGAGCGCCTTGCCCTGGCGTACGACGTCGGCGAAGGCCTGCATCGTCTCCTCGAGCGGCGTCTCGGTGTCGTAGCGGTGGGCCTGGTAGAGGTCGACGTAGTCGGTCTTCAGGCGCTTCAGCGAGCCGTTGATCGACTCCATGATGTGCTTGCGGGAGAGGCCGGAGTCGTTGGGCCCGCCGGGCCCCGTCGGCCAGTAGACCTTCGTGAAGAGCTCGAGCGACTCGCGCCGCTCGCCCTTCAGTGCTTTGCCCAGGACGCTCTCTGCCGCGGTGTTGGCGTAGACGTCGGCGGTGTCGAACGAGGTGATTCCCGCGTCGAGCGCCGCGCGTACGCACCGGGTGGCGACGTCGTTCTCGACCTGGGAGCCATGGGTGAGCCAGTTGCCGTAGGTGATCTCCGAGATCTTGAGGCCGCTGTTGCCGAGGTACCTGAAGTCCATGGCGGCCAGTCTGCCCGAGCCTCGCAACCGCTTGCGTGGCGATCGGCGCGACGCGGGACTGGCATGATTCACCCCCGTGGCTGAACTGATCTTCCGGACCGGGACCATGGACGCAGGGAAGTCGACCCTCGCCCTCCAGACGAACCACAACCACGCGGCGCGGGGACGGGTCGGGCTGATCTTCACCACCAACGACCGAGCGGGCGAGGCCGTGCTCTCCTCGCGCCTCGGCCTCACCCACGAAGCGGTCGAGGTCAACCCGGAGTTCGACTTCTGGAAGCACGTCGTGCAGTCGCTGACCGCCGGAGCGCGGATCGACTACCTGATCTGCGACGAGGCCCAGTTCTACGCGCCGCGCCAGGTCGAGGACCTGGCGAAGATCGTCGACGAGCTGCAGATCGACGTCTTCTGCTTCGGCATCCTCACCGACTTCCGCACGCGTCTCTTCCCCGGCTCGGCGCGCTTGGTCGAGCTCGCCGACCGCACCGAGGTGCTGCAGGTCGAGGCGCTCTGCTGGTGCGGCAAGAAGGCGACCCACAACGCCCGCACCGAGAACGGCTCGATGGTCACCGAGGGCGACCAGGTCGTCGTCGGCGACGTGGAGTCGACGGTCGACCCGTCGGTGCGGGTCGGCTACGAGGTGCTCTGCCGCCAGCACCACCGCCGCGGCCTCACCGCCGCGCGTGCCAAGGCGGTCTCGCTCGCGCCCGACCCGCTGCCCTTCGGCTGACCTCAGCCGACGAGGCTCAGCCGATCAGGAGGGGGATCTCCATCTCGTCGCGGGTGAGCGAGCCGTGCAGGCCGACCATCTGCTGCTCGCGGGGGAAGTCGCGGGTCGAGAAGATCGCGACGTCGTCGTGGCAGGCGACCATCACGTCGCCGAGGCGGCCCGAGACGCGTGCCTCGACCTCCCCGAACCACCTGCGAGCCACGGCCTCGTCGCGCGACAGGACCGTGGCACGGTCGCCGAGCTCCTCGCGCCAGGCGGCGAGCACGTCGTCGAGAGCGCCGGGCTTCACGTAGAGGTGGCGGAAGCGCGCCTCTCCCCCGACCAGCGAGACCCCGCGGCGCAAGTGGCCGAGCTTGTCCAGCTCCAGGCGCGACGAGGCAGGCGAGTCGATCATCCCGTGGTCGGCGACGACGAGGAGCCGCACGGAGCGGGGCAGGGCCGAGCGCAGGTCCTCGGCGAACTCGTCGATCAGCTGCAGCTCGACCAGCCACTCGGCCGAGGCCACGCCGTACTGGTGGCCGACCTTGTCCAGCTCGCCGTCGTAGACGTACGTGAACGAGGGTCCGTCCGCCGCCTCGATGACCTGCGCCAGGCGGTCGCCGGGCGTGTCGGCACCGCGGTAGGCGGCGCCACGGTGCGCCGCGCGGGTCAGGCCCGACGTGGCGAACTGCGCCTTGTTGACCGCGGAGACGTAGATGCCGAGGGCGGAGAGCTGCGCGAACGCCGTCTCGTGCGGCTGATAGGCCAGCGGGTCGACGTCGCGGTCCCACTGCAGGTGGTTGAGGAGCTCACCGGTCTCCGGCACCCGGGCGGTGTAGCCGACCAGGCCGTGCTGGCCCGGCGTCAGGCCGGTGCCGAGCGACGTCAGGGAGGTGGCGGTGGTCGACGGGACACCTGCGGTGCCCGTGGCGCCACGCAGCGACGTGAGGTACGGCGCGGCGTGCGCGTAGCGCTCGAGCAGCTGCTGGCCGAGGCCGTCGACGAGCAGCACGACGTACGCCGGGGCAGGCGGCAGGGTCAGCGCCGAGGGCTCTGACCCGAGCCGCACGCCGAGCGCCTGCGCGACGGCGGGCACGACGTCGGCGATGGACCGCTCGCCGTACGCGGGCAGCTGCAGCGTCATCCCTGGGTGTGGGCCGAGAGGGAGGCGGCGAAGGCGAGGAGCCGGTCGACCTCGTCCTGGCCCTCGGCGGCCGCCGAGACCCGCAGCGAGAAGTCGTCGGAGGCGAGCACACCGGTGTAGCCGTGGTCGGCATCGCAGTTGGGGTCGTTGCAGCCGGCGGGCTCGAGGTCGATGCGCCCGACGCCGCCCCAGCCGATGGTGAGGACCGCCTCTGCTGCGGGCTGCGCGCCGCGGTCGGGGTTGGTGACCATGCGCGTCACCACGACCGACTTCACCGAGCTCAGCGCGATCGCCTCGGTGGAGGTCGAGGTGTACGGGTGCGGCAACAGGTCGTCGCCGCCGTGCTCGTCGGTGTGGGCCAGGATCAGCCGGCTCGGCGTCAGCACGACGACGGTGATGTGGCGGCGGACCTCGTCGTGCTCGATCGTCGGCTCGTGGTGGACGTGGAAGTCCACGATCTCCTCGCCCGCGACCGCGGTGGCCACGCCGTCGAAGACCACCTCGGGGTAGTACCCGGTGCGCTCGATCGCGCGCTTCAAGCTGCTTGTTGCCATGGGGGCGAGTCTGTCACGCCCGGATCACCGGTGGTGACGCCCCAGCGGGACGACGAGCGGCGTCCGCGAGACGGGGTCGGTGATGACCTGCGCCTCGAGCCCGAAGACGTCACGGACCAGCTCCGGAGTCACGACCTCCGCCGGGGCACCCGCCGCGACGACGGAGCCGTCGCGCAGGGCGACCAGGTGGTCGGCGTACCGGCCGGCGAGGTTGAGGTCGTGCAGCACCATGACGACGGTCGCACCGCGGGCGGCGTTGAGGTCGACGAGGAGGTCGAGCACCTCGACCTGGTGCGCGACGTCGAGGTAGGTCGTCGGCTCGTCGAGAAGCAGCAGGTCGGTCTCCTGGGCGAGCGCCATCGCGATCCAGACGCGCTGGCGCTGGCCGCCCGAGAGCTCGTCGACGGGCCGGCGCGCGAGGTCGAGGGTGGCGGTCATCTCCAGCGCCCGCGCGACAGCGACGTCGTCCTCGCTCGACCAGCGGCGGAACGGCCCGTGGTGCGGGTGCCGCCCGCGGCCCACCAGGTCGGCGACGGTGAGGCCCTCGGGGGCGACCGGGTTCTGCGGCAGCAGCCCGAGCCGGCGAGCGACCTCCTTGCTCGGCTGCTCGTGGATCGAGCGCCCGTCGAGGAGCACCGAGCCGGCCGACGGCTTCAGCAGCCGGGCCAGGCCGCGCAGGAGCGTCGACTTGCCACACCCGTTGGCGCCGACGATCACGGTCACCTTGCCGTCGGGCACGGCCAGGTCGAGGTCGCGCACGACCGCCCGCTCGGCGTACCCCAGCGAGAGGGCGGACGCAGCGAGGCGCGAGGTGGCGGGGCGGGTCGTGGTGGTGTCCACAGGGGTCAGGGTGTCAGTCATCGGGCGCTCCTTCCAGCGCGACCGGTGGCGAGCAGCCAGAGCAGGAACGGCGCGCCGAGCGCACCGGTCACGACACCCACCGGGTAATTGACGTCGGGGAAGAGGTAGTCGGCGGGGTACTCCGCAGCGACCACGATCAGGGCGCCGGCGAGGCCGGCGCCCGCGAGGGTGCGCCGTCCTCCATTGAGGGCGCGGGCGATCGGCCCGGCCAGGAACGCGACGAAGGAGACCGGGCCGGCGACGGCCACGCCGATCGCCACGAGCAGGACCGCGAGCAGGAGCACGAGGTCCGTACGCCGCGGCCCGACGCCGAGTCCGGTCGCGAGATCCGGACCGAGCTCGGCGATGCCGAGGCTCCTGGTCATCACCGCGATCAGCGGCAGGAGGACGAGCAGACCGATCGTCACGAGCTGGATCTGCTCCCAGGTGGCCTCGCTGACCGAGCCGGTCAGCCAGCGGAGCGCGATGTGGGCGTCGTACTCGTCAGCGCGGGTGAAGAGGTACTGGATGAAGGCCTGCAGGGCGACGGTCACGCCGACGCCGACGAGAATCAGCTGGTTGCCCGAGCCGCCGACGACCCGGACCAGGGCCGCCATCGCGATCGCTCCCCCGGCACCCCAGAGCGCCACCTCCGTGCCCTCGGCACCGAGCTCGACGATGGCGAAGGTCGCGGCAGCGCTCGCTCCCATGCCGACGCCGATGATGTCGGGCGAGGCGAGCGGATTGCGCAGGGCACCCTGGAAGACGGCACCGGCGACGCCGAAGGCCACACCGACGAGCACCGCGAGCACGGCGCGTGGCAGCTTGGTCTCCATGAGGATGAAGGTCGCCGTCGGGATCTGCTTGTCCTGGAAGACGATCGCGATCGCGTCGGGCACGGTGAACGTGTAGTCGCCGAGAAGCACGCGGGCGACGAAGGCGCCCAGCGTCGCAAGGGTGAGGCCCACCCACACGAGGAGGAGACGGCGACGCGGCGCACGCCGGGCAGCACGCACGGCCTCGACCTGGTCGACGGGGACAGGGGCGAGGACGGTCACGACCGAACCCCCGCTCCGCGACGGATCATGACGAAGAAGACGGGGACACCGACCAGCGCGGTCATGATGCCGACCTGCACCTCGGTGGGCGGCGCGATGATCCGGCCGACCGTGTCGGCGGCGATGACGAGCACGGCGCCCCAGCCGACCGTGAGCGGCAGCAGCCGCCCGTGGCTGGAGCCGACGGTCGCGCGCACCGCGTGCGGCACGATCAGTCCGACGAACGAGATCGGGCCGGCGGCGGCGGTCGCCGAGCCGGCGAGGAGCACGACAGCGAGGCCCACGACGAGGCGGTCGCGCACGACGTTGCGGCCCAGGCCGCGCGCCAGGTCGTCGCCCAGGGCGAGCATGTCCAGGAGCCGGATGCCGGCCAGGCCCAGGACGAGGCCGGCCAGCAGCGTCGGGCCGACGGTCAGCAGCGCGTCGTAGCCGGCGCCCAGGCCACCCACCATCCAGAAGCGGATCGTGTTGAACCGCTCGTGGTCGGTGAGGAGGAGCGCCGTGGTCCAGCTGCTCAACGCGGCCGAGACGGCTGCTCCCGCGATCACGAGGCGGCCGGGCGTTGCGGCGCCGCCACCGAGCGAGGCGAGCAGGTGAACGCCGAGACCGGTCACCGCAGCGCCGAGGAAGGAGAACCAGAGGTAGCCCGAGAGGGTGCCGACGCTCCACACGACCGAGGCCAGCACCATGCCGATGGTGGCACCCCAGGTGATGCCGAGCAGTCCCGGATCGGCCAGGGGGTTGCGGGTCAGGCCCTGCAGCAGCGCGCCCGAGAGCGCGAGCGCGGCGCCGACCGCACAGCCGGTGAGCGTCCGCTCGAAGCGGGCAGCCGCCACGGCGTACGACGGGTGCTCGGGGTCGAAGGCGGCCCACGGCGCGACGATGCCGACGGAGCCGACGGAGATCGAGAGAACGAACGCCGCGAAGGCCACAGCCGCGAGCACGGCGATGGCCTTGACGGGAACGACCCGGGTGGGTCGCGGGGCACCCCCTGAGGGGTGCCCCGCGCTCGCCCCGGGCAGGGCGAGGTCGTGCGTCACTTGGCCTCGAGCGTCTTCTCGAGCTCGGGCAGCAGGTGGTCGACCATGTACGGCAGCGACAGCGCGGTCGCGACGTCGAGCGAGTAGGCGGTCGAGTGGTCCGGGAGGTCCCACCACACGGTGCCGGCCGCGAACGACGGGATCTTCGCGAGGAGCTTGTCCTTGCTGATCGTGTCGGCGTCGGCCTGCGACTCGGCGGTCACGAGAGCGAGATCCGCCTTCAGGGTGGCGGCGCGCTCGGCGGAGACGGTGCCGTAGGCCTCGCCCTTGGTGGCGGCCTCGACCCACGCGGGCATGACCAGCCCGACCTCTTCGAGGACGGTGCCCCGGCTGTCGGCGTAGACGCCGACAGCGGAGGTGTCCTTGGGGTCGATCCACGAGACGAACGCGGACTTGCCCTGGAGGCCGGCGTACTCCTCCTTGGCCTCCTCGAACTCCTCCTTGACGTCGGCCTCGACCTCGTCGGCGACCTTGGTCCGGCCCAGCGCCTGTCCGATCATGTCGAGGCTCTCGGTCCAGGTGGTCATCCAGGCCTTGCCCGGCATGGCCACGACCGGGACACCCAGCTTGGAGAGCTTGTCGTACTCCGCCTTCGTCATGCCCGAGTTGGTGGCGACGATCAGGTCGGGCTGGAGCTTGGCGATGTCGGCGACGGCACCGGAGATCGCGTTGGAGGTGTCGTCGATGCGGGTCGGGGCCTCGGCACCGTCGATCTCCTCGAGGGCCTCGTCGAACCAGATGGTCGAGCCCTCCTTGGTGCCACCCCACGAGTGGGTGGAGGCACCCACCGGCACGACGCCGAGGGAGAGGACCGTGTCGGCGTCGGACCAGCCGAGGGCGACGACGCGCTTGGGCTCGGCCTCGATGGTGGTCTCGCCGTAGACGTGCTTCACCGTCGTCGGGAACGCACCGGCCTCGGCCTTCGTCAGGCCCTCGGTGGCGGCGTTGTCGGAGGTGTCCTCGGA
>NZ_DATIHB010000073.1:0-2278 GCF_035481145.1 Nocardioides sp.
GGGTTGGATCGCCGCCGTGCACAGCGGCCGTGCCGGTCTGGTGGAGGGGGTGGTCCCGGCCACGATCGCAGCCCTGCGCGAGAAGGGGGCCGAGCCCCGTGTCGCCTGGATCGGACCGCACGTGTGCGGCGCCTGCTACGAGGTGCCAGCCGAGATGCAGGACGAGGTCGCCGCCGTCGTCCCCGAGTCGCGCTCCACCACGTCGCGGGGCACAGCCGCACTCGACCTGGGCGCCGGCGTGCGCGCCCAGCTCGCGGCCGCGGGCATCGCCGACGTACGCCTCGTCGGGGCCTGCACCCGTGAGGACCCCGGCTGGCCGTCCTACCGCCGTGACGGAGCCGGGGCCACCCGCTTCGCCGGCGTGATCTGGAGCCACCCGTGAGCGGCCGCCGGGAGGAGATCGCCGCCAACCTCGACGCCGTACGCCGGCGCATCCGCGACGCCTGCACGGAGGCCGGTCGACCGGAGGACGACGTCGCGCTCGTCGTGGTCACGAAGTTCTTCCCCGTCTCCGACGTGCGCATCCTCGCCGACCTCGGCGTCACCGACGTGGGCGAGAACCGTCACCAGGAGGCCGAGGCCAAGGCTGCCGAGTGCGCCGACCTCGGGCTGCGGTGGCACTTCATCGGGGGCCTGCAGTCCAACAAGGCAGCCGCCGTGGCGGCGTACGCCGACGTGGTCGAGTCGGTCGACCGCGCCAAGCTCGTGGGTCCGCTGTCGCGCGGCGCCCGGGCACGCGGGGCCGAGGTCGACGTGCTGCTGCAGGTCGGCCTCGACCCGCCCGGGTCCGACCACCGGTCCGGTGCGGCGCCCGCCGACCTGCCCGACCTCGCCCGTCGGGTGGTCGAGGCGGACCTGCTCCGGCTGCGCGGCCTGATGGCGGTCGCGCCGCTCGGGGAGGACCCCCGTACGGCCTTCGCGCGCCTCGCGGACGTCCACCGGGAGCTCGTGCGCGAGCACCCCGGCGCGACCGTGCTGTCCGCCGGGATGAGCGGTGACCTCGAGGAGGCCATCGCGTGCGGTGCGACACACGTGCGTGTCGGGTCCGCGGTCCTCGGTCAGAGGCCTGCGGTCCAGTAATGTCCACAACAGTCAACAGGTGTCCCGAACGGTGCACCAGGTCTAGCGGAGGATCTGTCTCATGAGCGGCGCGATGCGCAAGATCGGCGAGTACCTCGGCCTGCTCGAGGACACCGGCCACTACGACGACTACGACGGCGACACCGAGACCACGACGCACGACGCTGTCGATCAGCGCCCCGTCGCGCGGGAGCGTCGCCCAGCCCCAGTGTCCGACCTTGCCGAGCGCCGGCGACCGGCCTCGGTCCAGACGGGAGTCGTGGCCGAGTTGAGCCGCATCACCACCCTGCACCCCCGCAACTACAACGAGGCACGTCTGGTCGGTGAGAACTACCGCGACGGCACGCCCGTGATCATGAACCTCAGCGAGATGGACGACAACGACGCCAAGCGCCTCGTCGACTTCGCCGCTGGCCTGATCTTCGCCACCCGAGGCACCATCGAGCGCGTGACCAACAAGGTCTTCCTGCTCTCGCCGCCCAACGTCGCGGTCTCGGCCGAGGACAAGGAGCGGATCGCCGAGGACGGCTTCTTCAACCAGAGCTGACCCATACTCGACTCGTGCAAGCCATCGGCCAGATCCTCTACGTCCTCCTCTTCCTGTTCATCGCGCTCCTGTGGGTGCGGTTCATCGTGGACTGGGTGCAGGTCTTCGCGCGCCAGTGGGAGCCGCGCGGGCCGCTCCTCGTCGCGCTGGAGGGCGTCTACACGACCACCGACCCGCCGATCGTGGCGCTCCGCAAGGTCGTGCCCCCGCTCCGCATCGGGTCGGTCGCGCTCGACCTGAGCTTCCTGCTCGTGATGGTGGGAGCATGGCTGCTGCTCAACGTGGTCGCCACCATCTTCGGGCTCTGAACCATCTGCCACACGGGTCACTGTGCCCCGTGGCTGCCCGGGCGCTATTGTCTCCTGACAGCAGAGCCACCCTGTATATCGATCGTGAAAGTTTGGTGAGGTCATGCCGCTGACGCCTGAGGACGTGAGCAACAAGCGCTTTACGCCTGTCCGTCTCCGTGAGGGCTACGACATGGGCGAGGTGGACCAGTTCCTCGACGAGGTCGAGGCCGAGCTCGCCCGGCTGACCAAGGAGAACGACGACCTGCGGTCCAAGCTGTCGGCCGCCCAGTCCGGCGGCCCGTCGACGTCCGCGCCGGCGACCACGTCGTTCGCCCCGGCTGCTCCCGAGCCGGAGCCCGAG
>NZ_DATIHB010000074.1:0-2205 GCF_035481145.1 Nocardioides sp.
GCCTTGCGCTCGTCGACGAGCGCAAGGCCGAGCGCCGCCGCCGCGCCCAGGCCACGGTCACCGCCCCGACCGACCTGCGCACCTTCGCCAGCGTCACCGGCGACCACAACCCCATCCACACCAGCACCGCGGCCGCCGCTCTCGCCGGCCTGGGTGGCCCGATCGTCCACGGCATGTGGATCTCCGCAGTCAGCCAGCGCATCGTCGTCGAGCAGACGCGCCGCAGCCTCGCCGGCTGGACCGCCCGCTTCCTGGCTCCGGTCCGTCCGGGCGCCGAGGTCGAGGTCACGGCCCACCGCGTGGGCATCGACGAGGGTGCCGAGGTGCTCGAGGTCAGCGCCCGCGTCGACGGCGACCTGGTGCTCCTCGCCTCCGCCCGCCTGGCGGCCGCCCGCACGGCGTACGTCTTCCCGGGCCAGGGCATCCAGCACGCCGGCATGGGCATGGAGGGCTACCGCCGCAGCAAGGCTGCGCGCGCCATCTGGGACCGCGCCGACGCCCACACCCGCGAGGTGCTCGGCTTCTCCGTGCTCGAGGTCGTCCGCGACAACCCGACCGAGCTGGTCGCCTTCGACGGCGTCCACTCGCACCCCGATGGCGTCCTCTTCCTGACCCAGTTCACGCAGGTCAGCATGGCCGTCCTCGCCGCTGCGCAGATGGCGGAGATGGTCGAGGCCGGCGTGGCCGTCGACGACGCGATCATCGCCGGTCACTCCGTCGGCGAGTACAACGCGCTCGCCGCGGTCTCCGGCGTCCTCTCGCTCGAGGCGGTCGTCGAGGTCGTCTTCCAGCGTGGCTCCGTCATGCACACCCTGGTGCCGCGTGACGAGGAGGGCCGTAGCAACTACCGGCTCGCCGCCATCCGGCCTGCGCAGTTCGGCCTGGCCGACGACGACGTCCGCGCCTTCGTCGAGGGCGTCGCCGCCGAGACCGGCGAGTTCATCGAGATCGCCAACTACAACCTGCGTGGCTCGCAGTACGCCATCGCCGGCACCGTCGCCGGTCTCGAGACCCTCGAGGCCGAGATCGAGCGCCGTCGCGCCGCGATCGGCGGCAAGGCGTCGTACATCCTGGTGCCCGGCATCGACGTCCCGTTCCACTCGGGTGTCCTCCGGGGCGGCGTCGACGACTTCCGCGCCAAGCTCGACGACCTGCTCCCGCCGGCCGTCGACCCGGCGCCGCTGCTCGGCCGCTACGTGCCGAACCTCGTCGCCCGCCCGTTCGAGCTGACCCGCGAGTTCCTCGCGTCGATCCTCGAGGTCGCTCCGGCCACGCGCATCGAGGCGGCCCTGGCCGACTTCGACACCTGGTCGGCCAAGCCGCAGGAGCTCACGCGCCTGGTCCTCATCGAACTGCTGGCCTGGCAGTTCGCCAGCCCGGTGCGCTGGATCGAGACCCAGGACCTCCTCTTCGCCGACGCCGCCGACGGTGGCATGGGCGTGGAGCGGATCATCGAGGTCGGTGTCGGCCGCGCTCCGACGCTCGCCAACATCGCCTCCTCGACGCTCAAGCTCCCTGAGGTACGCCGCACCCTGGCCGGTCCGGTCGAGGTGCTCAACGTCGAGCGCGACGCCCTCGTGGCGTTCGCTCGCGACGAAGACCCCGTCGAGGCCATCGAGCCCGACGAGGGGTCGTCGGTGGAAGTCCCCGCCTCCACGACGGCCGAGCCGGGGACCTCTCCCTCCCTGACCCCGGCACCCCCGGCGCCTGCTGCGTCGGGCGGGCCGCGTCCCGCCGATCTCCCCTTCACCGGTGCGGACGCGACCCGGCTGCTTCTGGCGTGGTGGACGAAGGTCCGCCCCGATCAGCTCGGTGACGCCGACTCCATCGAGTCGCTCACGGACGGCGCCTCCTCGCGCCGCAACCAGCTGCTCGTCGACCTCGGTGCCGAGCTCAGCCTCGGTGCCATCGACGGTGCGGCTGAGGCCGACCTGCCGACCCTGTGCGCTCAGGTCGCCGGCCTCTCGCGTGGCTACAAGCCGCTCGGCCCGGTGCTCTCCGCCGCGGTCGGCGACCACCTGCGCAAGGTGCTCGGCCCGCTGGGTGCTCGCCAGTCGGCGATCACCGACCGCGTGACCGGTGCCTGGCAGCTGGGCGAGGGCTGGGCCCTGCACACGCTGGTCGAGGTCGCCGCCGGCACCCGCGAGGGCTCCAGCGTCCGCGGTGGCGATCTCGCCACGCTGACCGTCCCCGGCTCGGCTGCCG
>NZ_DATIHB010000075.1:0-4252 GCF_035481145.1 Nocardioides sp.
GGCCCGGACCAGTCTCTGGTCCGGGCCCGCTGCCCATCTCCGGGTCGCACGCCGGGCGCGAGCGGCTGGCGGGGATGGACGGTCTCCGTGGCATCGGCGCCTTCGCCATCGTCGTGGCGCACGTCTGGCTCAACCTCGGCAGCACAGCGCCGCTGGGCGGGCTGCCGGCGTTGCTCCAGCAGGTGCCGCTCTTCCTGGTCATGTTCTTCGTGCTCTCGGCGTTCCTGCTCCACCGGCCGTTCGTGGAGGCCGGCCTGGCGGGTCGCCCAGCCCGGGTCCGTCGCTACCTGGAGAACAGGGTGCGGCGGATCTTCCCGGCGTACCTCGTCGTGCTGCTGGTCGCGGGCCTCGTGCTGGGCGTGGCCACGGTCGCGCCGTTCTCGGTCGAGGCGGGTATGCCGCGGACGCTGCCGGAGACCGGCTGGCTGTGGGGGCACCCGGCCCTCACCGGCATCAACGCCGCGCTGCTCCAGACCCTGCTGCCGGGCACGATGATGACCGGTGTCGGGCCGGCGTGGACCCTGACGGTGGAGCTCTGCTTCTACCTGCTGCTGCCCGTCCTGGCCGGCCTCGCCTTCGGCGTCGGCACCCGGAGGCTCGGGCTGCCGGCCGCTGCGACCGCGTGGCTCGGACCCGTGCTCCTGGTCGTCACGGGCCTGGTCGCCAAGTGGGTCCACGTCCACGTCCTGCTGGCCGGCATGACGCCAGCCGAGGCCTTCTTCGCCGACTGGGGGCCGACCTGGCAGGCCGTCTTCGCCCGCTCGATGCTGGTGCAGGCCGACCTGCTCGGCATCGGCATGGCCTGCGCGGTGGTCTACGTCCGCTGGCGCGGCTCCTCGGCCTCGCCGGCTCGCCTTGCGGTGCTCGGGTCACTGCTGCTCGGCGGCCTGGTCGTGGCGGTGACACTGCCCACGTGGCACGACACCGGCTGGGCCCTCTTCTGGGCCGGCATGGTCCTGCTCGTCGCGACGCGGCCGCCGGCGCGTGGCCTGGGCCGGGTCGCTGGCCTGCTCGCGTCGCGACCGGTCCACTGGGCCGGTGAGCGGTCCTACAGCGTCTACCTGTGGCACCTGCCGGTGATCCTGCTCCTCGCGCGCACCGGTGTCGCCGCACCCCAGACCACAGCGGGGTTCGCGGCCAACTGCGCGATGGTCCTGGCCGCGACCTACCTGCTCGCGGACCTGACGTGGCGCTGGGTGGAGCGGCCCGCGCTCACCCGCCGGCGTCGCGGCTGAGTACTCAGGCGTCGGTGGACTCGAGGCCGTCGAGCCAGACCAGGTCCTCCATCGTGACGAGTCGGGCTGCGAGGGCGTACTCCACCAGGCGCACGCGTCGGTTGCTCGCCGTGCGGTCGCTGCTGCCGACGAGACCGCGGACGCCGAGCTTGCTGAGCTTCTCGCAGACGTTGTCGAGCTTGCGGTTGAACTTCGTGGTGGTCCAGCCGAGTCGCTCGGCCGCCGTCTTCGAATGGGGGATCGCCCCCGCGCCGCGGTTGCCGCGCCGCAGGATGTCCTCGGCCAGCGCGAGGATCAGCAGGCGCTGGTCGGGGGTGAAGTTGATCCGCCCCATGGTCGTCGCGCCGTCGCCCGGCTGCTCCTGCATCGAGGAGCCGAACGGTGCGGACTCCTGCGTCACGTCGACCTCGTACGTCGTCGGGCCGGCGGTGAACCAGACGACGCAGTGCGGAAAGACGAGCGGGACGCGGGCGCCCGGGGAGAGCCAGGTCTGCACCAGGCCGTGGGCGTCGGCGATCGTCGCTGTCAGCGCGTTGCCGACGTTGGCCAGCCAGAGCAGCCCGTCGACGTACGTGAACTCGAGGAAGCGGCGGTGGAGGTAGGGGTTGTCGTCGATGACGAGATCGCCCTCGCGGCCGACGCAGACGGCGCTCTCGGGCGTGACCTCGTGGATCTCGCCGCAGTAGTCGACGGTCGCCTTCATCGTGCACACCTCGTCGTCGGGTTGGATCCGAGCGATCCCCGGCGCGCGGTGACCCGCAGGCAGGTCGTGCCGTCGCCGCTGGCGCTGACCTCGACGGAGGTCTTCTCGGTGCGCTTGGCGGCGTCGCGGATCGATCCGTTGATGTCGACGACCTCGTAGAGGAAGAAGTCGCCGTCCTTCTCCCGCTCCCAGGTGAAGGTCACCTTGCCGCCGCCCTGCTTGGCCACGGTCACGTCCGGAGACAGCGGGTCGAGCTCGACCCCGCCGATCTGGCTGCCGCTCGTCGGCGCTGGAGCGCCGGTCGTCACGCCGGGCTCGGGGCGGTCCGTGTCGTCGCCTCCGCTCGAGAGGAGCGCACCGATGCCGACGGCGGCGGCGAGGAGCACGGCGACACCGCCGACGGCGACCCAACGGCCGATGCCCGAGCGGCCGTCCTGCTCCACCACGCCCGGAGCGTCCTGCGCCCCGGCGGTCGCCGCACCCGGTGTCGCGGTGGCGGCAGGGGTCGCCGTGGGCTGGGCGCGCTGGGGACGGGCCTGGGTGGGCGCGGCGCCCGGGTCCGGCGTCGAGGCGCGTGCCGGGCGGCGGGCAGTGGGCGCGGCGCCGGGGTCGGAGGCTGCTGCACGGGCGGGGCGCCGGGAGGTCGGAGCGTCCGAGGGTGAGCTCGCGCGAGCGGGGCGGCGCGACGTCGGCGCATCCGACGGCGTGCTGGCCCGCGCCGGCCGGCGCGTGGTCGGGTCGGCCGTCGGCTGGACCGGCGTGGCGGGGCGTGCAGGGGTCCGCAGGGTCGTGCGGTCGGCGTTCGACGGCTCGGTCTGGGGTTGCGTGGTCGTGGGGGTCTGCGTGTGCGCCTCGGGCTCGGTGGGCGCGAGCTCCTCGTGGGCCTGCTCGAGCACGACGATCTCGGTCCGGGCCAGGCGAAGCTCCTGCTCGACGCGCTGCAGGTGGCGGGCGAGCTCGAAGGCGCTGCGGGGCCGGTGCTCGGGCTTCTTCGCCATCGCCTGCGCGAGGAGGCGCTCCAGGCTGCCGGGCACGTCGGCGCGGCCGGTCATCGGCGGCTTCGAGTGCACGATGCGGGTGAAGAGCGCCCGCTGGGAGTTGTCGTCGCCCGGAAGGCTGAAGGGGGAGCGCCCGACCAGGAGGTTCCAGATCGTGGCGCCGAGGGAGTAGACGTCGGAGGCCTCGGAGCCGTTGGACGTGCCGGTCAGCACCTCCGGCGGCGACCAGGGCATCGAGACGCCGACGTTGTCGTCCTCCTCGACCTCGCCCGGGCGACCGGCGATGCCGAAGTCGGTGAGGCCGGGAACGCCGTACGAGCTGATCAGGACGTTCTGCGGCTTGATGTCGCGGTGGATGATGCCCGCCCGGTGCGCGGTCTCGATGGCGCTGGCGAGCTGGATGCCCATCTTGATCGCGTCGGGCACCGACAGGGGCTGGGCCTTCACCCGCTCCCCGAGGTCAGGGCCCGGGTAGTAGCGCATCTCCAGGTACGGGCGACCGTCGGGGGCGGTGCCGGCACCGAGCACCGGGACGATGTACGGGTGCTCGGCGAGCTCGCCCATCGTGTCGGCCTCGGCGACGAACTGTGCCTGCTGCTGGGCGTCCATGACGTGCGCCTTGAGGACCTTGACGGCGACCTGCATGCGCGGGCGCTGGCGCTCGTACAGGTAGACGTCCGAGAAGCCTCCGGAGCCCAGCTTGCGCTGGAACTCCAGTCCGGAGAGCTCCGGTCCGATGTCGGTCATGGGTTCACCTCGTAGCGCAGCGTCACGACGTCGGCGATCCCGATCTCCGCACCGTCCTCGAGCTGGTAGTCCTCGTTGGCCCGCAGCTGCTGCGGGCTGCCGCCGGGCAGGGTCAACGTCGTCCCGTTGGCAGTGCCGAGGTCACGCACGATCACCTGCCAGCCGTCGAGCATGATCCGCGCGTGCTGGCGGCTGATGTCGCCCGAGTCTCCGACGCGCAGCAGGTGCGGTCGCTCCGTCGACCCCTCGGGCTCGTATGGCGCGCGGCCCAGGACGGCGTCCTTGTCCAGGACCAGCCGGTCGCCACCGGCGAGGACGAGCGCGCCGAGGGCGGGCCGGGGGATCTGGCGCGGCTCCTGGTCATCAGGGAGGTCCGCGCCGCAGAGGCGGCAGGTCGGCTCGTGTGCCGACGTCTGGTGGCCGTTGGGGCAGTCGACCGCGAGCACGCTCGGGCCGACGATGCCGGCCGAACCGAGCTTCTGGACGAGCTCGGCGCGCAGGACGGTCGGTGCGTCGTCGCTGTCGTCGTCGGCCGACGACGGAGGTGTCGCTGCCGGCGGTGCCGGCGC
>NZ_DATIHB010000076.1:0-30955 GCF_035481145.1 Nocardioides sp.
GGCGAGCCGCTCCTGCCGGACCGGCTTGAGGACGTAGTCGACGGCCCGCAGCTCGAAGGCGTCGACGGCGTGCTCGTCGTGGGCGGTGACGAAGACGATCGGCGGAGGCTCCTTGAAGTTGGAGAGGACCTGGGCCAGGTCGAGGCCGCTGAGGCCGGGCATGTGGATGTCGAGGAAGACCCCGTCGACCCCGCCCTCCTGGAGGATCCGCAGCGCCTCGGCCGCGGAGCCTGCTGCGCGCACGGAGGAGATCCGCCGGTCGCGCTCGAGCAGCCAGCGCAGCTCGTCGAGCGCAGGTGCCTCGTCGTCGACGACGAGGACCCGCAGCTGCTTCTCCACACTCATCCGACACTCACTCCCGGGGCGAACTTGGGCACCCGCACGATCACCTTCGTGCCGGCGCCGGGGGCCGTCTCGACGACCAGGCCGTGGTCGTCGCCGAAGCTGGTGCGCAGGCGTTGGTCGACGTTACCGAGACCGACCGAGTCCTGGTCCAGGTCGCCGGCGAGCACGCGGCGTACGCGCTCGGGGTCCTCGCCGGCGCCGTTGTCCTCGACCTCGAGGACGCAGACCTGGTCGAGGTCGCGGGCGACGATGCTGATCCTCCCCGTGCCGTCGGTGCGGGCCAGGCCGTGCTTGACGGCGTTCTCGACGAGGGGCTGGACGCAGAGGTAGGGGACGACGACGGGGAGCACCTCGGGAGCGATCTGCAGCGTCACCTCCAGCCGCGAGCCGAAGCGAGCCTGCTCGAGCAGGAGGTAGCGCTCCACGGACTTCAGCTCCTCGGCGAGCGTCGTGTAGTCGCCGTGGCGGCGGAAGGAGTAGCGGGTGAAGTCGGCGAACTCGAGCAGCAGGTCGCGGGCCCGGTCGGGGTCGGTGCGCACGAAGCTGGCGATCGTGGTCAGCGAGTTGTAGACGAAGTGCGGGCTGATCTGCGCGCGCAGGGCGCGGAGCTCCGCCTCGGCCAGGCGGGTGCGGCTGCTGGTCAGCTCGGCGAGCTCGAGCTGGCCGGCGACCCACCGGGTCACCTCGTCGGTCGCGCGCACGAGCCCGCCCGAGGTCTGGTCGGCGTAGGCCTGCAGCGTCCCGACGATCCGGCCGTCGACGAGCAGCGGGCTGACGATCGCGTGCCGGGCGCGGCAGCCGGCGCGGCCGCAGTCGAGGTCGTCGGGGCCGGCTGCCGACGTACGACCGGTGGTGGCGACCTGCTGGGCGAGGCGGGCGGCGTGGTCACGGTGGTGGTCGTCGGCACCATCCCAGGCCAGGACCGCGCGGTCGTCGGTCAGCGCCAGTGCAGGTACGCCGAGGAGTGCGCGGAGGTGCCGGCTCGCGCGGGTGGCGCTCGCCGATGTCAGGCCCTCGCGGAGGGCCGGTGCGGCCAGTCCCGCGGTGTGCAGGGTGCGGAACGTCGCCCGGTCGGCCTCGCCACCGAGCCGGGGCCGCCTCGAACGCCTGGAACGCCGCCACTGCACGCCGCCAGCGTAGGGGTGCGTGTGGTGGTCGTCACGGAGGCAGCGGTGAGCGGTGCGGGGCGAGCGCCGAGTGGTCGGAGGAGCCACCGGCGCATCATGATGCAATCGCCTGATGCTATGATGCAGCCATGCGCACGACGGTCTCCATCGACGATCACCTGCTGGCTGAGGTCAAGCTGGTCGCGGCGCGCGAGCACGCGACGTTGGGCACCATCGTCGATGCGGCGCTCCGGTCCTGGCTGGCGGCGCGCGAGTCACGGCCGCGCACCGACTTCGTCTGGTCGGACGTCGCGGTCGAGGGCCTCGACGGTCAGGGCGTCCGCCCGGGCGTCGACTGGCGCAGCAATGCCGCCGTCCTGGCGGCGATGGAGGAGTCGTGATCCTCCTCGACGTCAACGTGTGGCTCCCGGTGCTGCGCGCCGACCACGAGCAGCACACCCTGGTCACGCGGTGGCTGGACGGGCTCGTCGAGCGGGGCGAGGAGATCGGCGTCAGCGAGCTGGCGCTCTCGGGTGCGGTCCGGATCCTGACGCATCCGGGGATCTTCGTGCCTCCGTCTGACCCGACAGCCGTGCTCGATGCCTGCCGGCGAGCGCTCGAGGCGCCCAGCGCTCGCGTGGTGCGGGCCGGAGCGCGGCACTGGCGGATCTTCGACCGGCTGGTCCGCGAGGCCGCGGCCCGGGGCAATGACGTCCCCGATGCCTTCCACGCCGCACTCGCGATCGAGCACGGCGCCACACTGGCGTCGTTCGACCGCGGGCTGGCCAGGTTTGCCGAGCTCCGGCTCGTGGCGCCCTCCGCCTGACGGGTCGATCAGACGCCGAGCTCGTGGTCGAGCCGCGCGAGCTGGCCCTGGGCGAGTGCCCACAGCGGTGAGCCGGGAGCGAGCAGGTCGCGCTGGCGCACCCAGGCCTCGTAGTCGTCGGCGCCCCACACGGAGCGGGTCCACGACGAGACCAGGTCGGCCTGCCCCGAGGCGAGGACGGCGGCGCGCAGCTGGTGGGTGAGCGCCTCCCGCATGCGCACGACGCCGGGCGCGGTCGAGCGGGGGAGGATCGGGCCGCGGAACATCCGGAGCGCCCCCGCGACGTCGCCCGAGGCGAGGCGCGCCTCCACGGCCAGCCAGTCACCTGCGCTCGCTGCAGTCAGGCGGTAGGGACGCGACGCCAGGAAGCTCTCGTCGAGCAGGTGACGCAGGCGGTTCATCTCCGCACGCAGGGTCGAGGAGCCTCCGTCGTCCTCGTAGAGCAGGACCGCGAGCTCGTCGCCGGAGAGGCCGTTGGGCGCGCTCGCGAGCAGGAGCAGCATCTCGCTGTGCCGCGGCGAGAGCCGGAAGCGCGCGGTGTGGCCGCGCGCGTCGTCGAGGGTGACCAGCGCATCGCTTCGGCCCAGCGCCTCGATCCGCAACGACGGGTGGCTGGTCCGCTGCTCCGGAGGCCGTACGACGAGCCGGTCGCGCGCCAGCTCGGTCTCGGCCAGTCGGACCGTGGCGCGGATCAGCGCCATCGTCTGCGGGACCACGATCTGGTCGCCGCCGGTGACGTCGAGGACGCCCAGCAGCTGTGAGGTCGCCGGGTCGTGGATGGGCGCCGCGGCGCAGCTCCAGCTGCGGACCGACTGGCGGAAGTGCTCGGACCGGTTGACCGTGGCGGGAGCACCCGTGGCCAGGGCGAGCCCGGGGGCGTTGGTGCCGGCGATCCGCTCGTCCCAGTTGCTGCCGGCCACGAAGCCGATCGACTCCGCACGCCGCAGCGCGATGCCCGAGCCGCACACCCAGAGCAGCTGCCCTGCCTCGTCAGCCACGGCCATGACGGCATCGCAGTCACGGGCGGCCTGGCCGAGGACGTCGTCGAGAAGCGGGAAGACCTGCGCCAGCGGATGCGCCGCCCGCGCGGCACGGAGGTCGGCGTCGTCGAGCGTGATCGGAGCGGTCTCGCTCTCGGTCGGCACCCCCGCGGCCGCCGAGCGGTGCCAGGACGCCGCGACCTCCGCGCGCATGCCGGTCTCCATGCCGCCAGTGTGACACCGTTCACGTTGCAGCGACGTTGCGCTGCCGCGAAGCCAGGCCACGGGACGGGCGTCGTGCCCGAGGGCAGGTCGCTGGCTGGCCGGTCGGTCCGACCCGCCCCTCCGATCGGAGAGTCCTCCGCGGAGCTTGTTGCGAGGAGCTCGCAAGAGCGTCGATGGTCGCGACATGACCTCGATCCCAGGAGCCCGCCGCCCGACGCTCGGCCGCGAGCAGAAGCTCTCCTTGATGCGCACCCTCGGCTTCGTGCTGCTGCTCCACCTGATCGGGTGGGGGCTCCTGATCGGGGTCGTGGCGCCACGCCACTACGCGGTCGGCGACGGGTTCCTCGGAGTCGGTCTCGGCCTCACGGCCTACACGCTCGGCATGCGGCACGCGTTCGACGCGGACCACATCGCCGCCATCGACAGCACCACCCGCAAGCTGATGGCGGACGGGCAACGACCGGTCAGCGTCGGGTTCTGGTTCAGTCTGGGCCACAGCTCGGTCGTCTTCGCGATGGTGATGGGCATCGCCTTCGGGGTGCGGGCGCTCGCGAACGGCGTACAGGACGAGGACTCGACGCTGCTGCGGACGGCGGGCGTGTGGGGCCCGTCCGTGAGTGGGGTCTTCCTGCTCGCGATCGGGGTGCTCAACCTCGTTGCGCTCATCGGCATCGTGCGGGTCTTCCGCGGCATGCGCCGGGGACAGTTCGACGAGGCGGCGCTCGACCGGACCCTGGACGCCCGCGGGCTGCTGAACCGGCTCCTCGGCCGGGTCAACCGCGCGGTCCGCAAGCCCTGGCACATGTACCCCATCGGGTTCCTCTTCGGGCTCGGCTTCGACACCGTCACCGAGGTGGGCCTGCTGGTGATCGCGGGAGGAGCCGCGGCCGCGAGCCTGCCCTGGTGGGCAGTCCTGACGCTGCCGGTCCTCTTCGCCGCCGGCATGACGCTGCTGGACACCTTCGACGGTGCGTTCATGAACGTCGCCTACGGCTGGGCCTTCGCACGACCGGTGCGGAAGGTCTACTACAACCTGACCGTCACGGCGCTCTCGGTCGTGGTCGCGATGATCATCGGCGTCGCGACGCTCGGCGCGATGCTCGGCGAGCAGGTCGGGGGACCGCTGCGGGTCTTCCTCCGTCTCGACCTCGAGTACGTCGGCTACGGGATCGCCCTGCTCTTCGTGGTGGCCTGGGCGGCCTCGGTGCTCATCTGGAAGTTCGCCCGGGTCGAGGAACGCTGGGCGGTCGAGGCCACCCCGGGTGTCGCGGTGCCGACCGGTCCCGGTGCAACACCGATGCAACCTTCACGTACCTAGCGTGTGGTCACCGTCACTCGGGGGACGAACGGGACGGGTCGAGGAGGTAGTCGTTCGATGCTCGCGACATCTGCACCGGTGAGTTCGCTCCCCCGGGAGGACCGGCTGCTGAAGTTCCACGTGCCGGAGATGGTCTTCGGCCTCGGCTCGCTGGCCGAGGCCGGCTTCTGCGCCGGGCGGCTCGGTGCGCGCCGGCCGTTCATCGTGACCGACCCCGGCATCATCGAGGCCGGTTGGGTGGCCGAGCTGCTGCGCCACCTGCGCGAGGTCGGGCTCGACCCGCAGGTCTGGGCGGGGGTCACCCCGAACCCGAAGGACCACGAGATCGACGCCGCGCTGGCGGCGTACGTCGAGTGCGGGGGCGACGTCATCGTCGGCATCGGCGGGGGGTCGGCGCTGGATGCCGCGAAGGGCGTGGCCATCCTCAGCGGCAACGGCGGCTCGATCAGCGACTACGCCGGCGTCGATCGGGTGGAGCAACCGATCCCGCCCCTGCTGATGATCCCGACCACCGCCGGCACCGGCTCGGACGTCTCCCAGTTCTGCATCGTCACCGACACCGCCAACGCGGTGAAGATGACGATCATGGGACGCTCGCTGGTCCCCGACATCTCCGTCACCGACCCCCGGCTGCTCAGCACGATGCCGCACGACCTCGCCGCCGCGACCGGCCTCGACGCCCTGACGCACGCGGTCGAGTCCTTCGTCTCGCTCGGTCACAACCCGCTGGCCGACGGGCATGCGCTCTCGGCCGCACGTCTCGTCGCCAAGGCGCTTCGCCGCAACGTCGAGGTGCCCGGTGACGAGCGGGCCCGGCTCTGGATGGCGCAGGCCAGCCTCGAGGCCGGACTCGCCTTCTCGAACTCGATCCTCGGCGCGACCCACGCGATGAGCCATCAGGTCGGCGGGCTCTTCGACCTGCCGCACGGGGTGGTCAACGGCGTGCTCCTGCCGCACGTGATCCGGTTCAACGCCGAGGTGGTTCCCGAGCGCTTCGCCATGCTCGCCGATGCGATGGGCCTGCAGGTCGAGGGGATGCCCGACGCCGAGGCGGCCGAGCTCCTCGCGCAGTACGTCCAGGACCTGGCGGAGTCCGTCGGAGCGCCGCGCCGGCTGGGCTCCCTCGGTGTGACCGCCCAGGACGTCGATCGCATGTCCATCACCGCCGTCCGCGATGCCTGCCTCGCCACGAACCCCCGCCCGGCGGGCCAGGACGACATCGCCGGCATCTTCCGCGAGTCGTTGTGACTGCCCAGCCGCACTCGCCGCCACCGCCCGAGGCGCGGCGGGCGATGCCTGACCTGGCCGCGCTCACCGGAGTGCGCTCCGGCAAGCAGACCTACTACAACGCCTACCAACGGTCGAACGAGCGGCTGCAGCGGACCGTGGCGGCGATGGACTCGATCTCGGGTGCTCTCGTGCACCCGGTCGAGGGTCCCCGCCCCCTGCTGGAGAAGATCGTCCGCGTCGCGTCGCACCACCTCGACGCACGGTGGGCCGTGCTCGCCCTCACCGCCCACGCGCTCCCGTCGACCCGTCCGCGCTTCCTGGCACTGGACGCGGTCGGAGTGGTCCTCGATGACATCGCGGAGCTGCCGGATGACGCCCGCGAGGCGATCCGCGAGGTGGCCTCAGGGGTCCTGCCGGTCCGGGCCACGCAGAACGTCGTCGGCGCCGTGGTCGCCCCCATGCTCCTCGACGGCCACGCGATCGGTGCTCTGGCCGTGGCGCCCCGTGGCGACCTGCCCCTGGAGACGCCCGACCTCTCCGCTTTGCACATCCTCGCCAACCTCGCGGCCGTCTCGCTGCACACCGGCGACCTCTACCGGACGGGTCTCGCCCAGCAACGGCGCGCGCACCAGCTCTTCGACGAGGTCTCCGAGCAGGCCCGCCTGCTCTCGGTCCGCAACGAGGAGCTGCGCGCCGCCGAGCAGCGGCTCCGCGTGGCCGACCAGCGCGAGCTCATCGACAGCGAACGCCGGCGCATCGCCCTCGAGCTGCATGACAGCGTCGCCCAGACGGTGCTGACGGCGGGACTCGTGCTCGAGGTGGTTCGCGGCGACCTGGCGTCCGGTCCGCCGGGTGGCCGGGACGGTCAGGTCCTCCCCGAGCTCGACCGGGCCCGCGACCTGATGTCGACCGCAACCGAGCAGCTGCGTTCGGTGATCTACGCCCTCCACCACGAACGCACCGCGGAGGACGTCGCCAGCCTGCCCGAGCTCCTCGCGGAGGTCGCGTCCCAGCACCGGCCGCACCTCGCCGTCCGGCTGAGGGTCGAGGGGAGTCCCGTGCCTCTCGGAACGGCTGCCGAGCACGCGCTGGCCCGGACGGCGGGTGAGGCACTCTTCAACGTCGCGATGCACGCTGGCGCCCGCAAGGCGTTGGTGCGCCTGCGCTACCTGGCCGACGGCGTGGTGCTCCGTGTGAGCGACGACGGAAACGGCGAACCGGCCGCCATGCGGCGTACGGTCCGGCTCGCGCGGCGGGGGACCGCCGATGGCCGGCACCGGGGTCTGGTCGGCATGGCCCTGCGCGCCGAGGCGCTCGGGGGGACCTTCTCGATCCGTCGTTCCCGGGCAGGCGGCGTCGCCGTCGAGTCCCGCATACCGCTGACCAGCGCGACCACCCGAGGAGGGTGACATGACCACCTTGACCCCCGTCAGCCCGGACGAGCACGACGCGATCGCCACGATCGGCATCGTGCTGGTCGATGACCACGCCATGGTGCGACAGGGACTCCGCTCGGTGCTCGAGCGGGAAGCAGATCTGCGTGTCATCGGCGAGGCCGGCTCCTCGGCGCAGGCTCTCGCCGTCGTTGCGACCGCCAGCCCCGCCGTGGTCCTGCTCGACCTCCGCCTCTCGCCGTCCACGGAGAACGAGGGGATCGACCTCTGCGCCCGCCTGCACAAGGCCCATCCGGAGGTGGCGGTGCTCGTGCTCACGACGGTCATCGACGACCACCTCGTGCTGGAGGCGATCCATCGGGGTGCCAAGGGCTACGTCGTGAAGGAGGTGGACACCTCCGAGCTGGTCCGTGCGATCCGGGCGGTGCATCGCGGCGAGAGCGCCTTCGACTCCCGCAGCGCGGCGGCCATGGTGCGCGGCATCAACGCCGAGTCCGCGGCCGAGAACCGGCATCTCACCGAGCGCGAGCAGGACGTGCTGCGCCTCCTCGCGCGGGGCATGTCCAACCGCGGGATCGGGCAGCAGCTCTTCATCTCCGAGACGACCGCCAAGTTCCACGTCTGCAACATCATGCGGAAGCTCCAGGTGAGCCGCCGGGCCGAGGCGGTCTACGTCGCGAGCAAGGAGGGGTTCATCTGATGCCTCGCCGTTCGGCCGGCTGACCGGTCAGGGCCGGTCCAGGACCAGCCAGCCGCCGTGGTGCTCGTGGACGGTCCACGACCAGCCGCTGGCGATCGCGATCTCGATCAGGGTGCGTGCGGTGAAGACACGGACATGTCCGTACGCGGCGGTCGGCTCGTCCTCGAAGGGCACGGCGACGACGACGCGACGCCGTGCCAGGCGCTGCATCTCCGTGACGACGGCGGCGCCGTGCTCGGCGGGCAGGTGCTCGAGCAGGTGGAGGGCGACCACCGTGTCGTACGACGTGTCGGGACGCGGCACACGGGCGGCATCGCAGATGACGGTCTCGATCCGCCGGCCCAGCAGGGGAGCGACGCGACCGAGCAGCCGGACGGTGTTCGCTGACAGATCGCTCGCGGTCATCGCGAACCGGTCGGCGGCGAAGAGGCTGAAGAAGCCGAAACAGCTGCCGAGCTCCAGCACCGAGCCCGGCTCGATCAGCCCCGCTGCATGGCGGTACACCGGGGCATAGCCGGCGAGAGAACCCTCGACCAGGGCACCGTGGTGTGGCTCCGTCGCCGCGCCGGGTCGGAGCGACGTCAGCTGCGCCAGCCGGTCCATGGTGTTGCGGTAGAAGAGCGTCCACGCGGAGAGCGGGTCGTCGGCGGCACTGACGACGAGGCCCGTCATCAGCCGCTCGAAGAGCTCGCTGCCCTCCAGCCACCCAGGAGCGAAGAGCTCTGCCGCGACGAGGCCGGCGAGGTCGTTGTCGATCCGCTCTGCCGGCAGGTCGTGGGCCAGGTGCACCCGGTCGTGGTCGGTCCAGAAGGCGAAGGAGTCCGTCCGGATCGCGCCGATCGGCACGTGGCGGGTCCGGACCACCTCGACGAGGTCGTCACGGTAGGCGCCGGGTGCGCCCGCGAGCGGGTCGATGGGCGCGGCGAGCGTCACCGGGGCACCTCCGTCAGGTGCGACGTCACCAGATCGAGCCCGGCAAGGTCGCGCACGACGTGCACGCGGTCGCAGTGTGCGGCGTACGCCGGCAGGTCGCAGCTGCCCAGTCCCCACGACCAGCGTGGCTCGGGGGTGATCCAGATCGTCTCGCGGGCACGGCGGGTGATCTCCTCGAAGGCGCTCGTCCCGGGATCGTTGCCGTTGCCACGGCCGTCGCCGAGGACGACCACCGTCGTACGCCGGTTGATCCCGCCGCCGAACTCCTCGAGGAACTGGCGGAAGGCCGACCCGTAGTCCGAGTCGGTGTCCACGTCGAGGACGCCGCCGGCCGGCAGCCCGGAGAGGGTCAGCGAGAGGGCCTCCTCCATCTGGTGCTCGGCGAAGAGATCGGTGACCTCGACCAGGTCGGAGACGAAGGCGAAGGTGCGCACGTGCGAGGCCATGCCCTGCAGTCCGTGGACGAGCTGCAGCGTGAAGCGGGCGGCGGCCCGGACCGAGAGCGAGACGTCGGCCAGGACCAGCAGGCGCGGGCGGTCGGTCACCTTCGCCACGGTCACGGGTCGGAAGGGGACGCCGTCGCTGCGCAGGTTGCGCCGCATGGTCCGGGAGCCGTCGATGCTGCCGCGTGCCGCCTCCCGGCGCCGGGAGCGGGGCGCACCGTGGAGGCTGTGGATGAGCCGGCGCAGCGACTCCTCCAGCGTGGCGCGCTCGGACTCGCCGATCCGGTCGATCTCGCGGGCCTGCGCCTCCCGCGACTCGATGGCTGCTTCGGTTGCGAGCAGCTCCTCGAGGTGATGCTGCAGGGCGTCGGGCAGTCCCTCGAGCAGGCCGGAGAGCGCGGTGCGGAGGGCGGCCAGCTCGTCGGTGCCGACCGTGCTGCCCTCCACGGCCTCGTCGCCCTCGTCGAGCCAGGCCAGGAGCGCCATCTCCTCGGCGACGGTCAGCTCCGAGTCCAGCCGGGTCCCCGGGCGATCGGCGATCTTCCCCGGGCGGCCCGGGTTGTGCAGCCGGGAGGTGTCGAGCTGGAGGCGCGCCGCGTTGGCGCGAGAGCCGGCGCCGTCGTTGGAGAGCACGATCTCGTCGGTCATGGCGGCCATGTCGAGCTTGTTCGCCTCCTGGTGCAGGTTGTACTGCTGGGCGAGGTCCTCGGGGTCGAAGAAGTCCCGGATGTCCTGCGGCTTTCCGTGGCTGTGTCCCTGGCTGGGCGTGTTGCCCGGCTCCTCGGACAGGACGAACTCATCGAGCTCGCCGTCGTCCTCGAGGTCGTCGTGGGCGTGCGAGTGCCCGTGCTCGTCGGAGGAGTCGACCACGGCGCGCAACCGGAAGAAGCGGTCGAAGACCCGGTCGAACGCCGCCTCGTCGCGCTGGTCCTTCACCAGCGTGACGCGCAGTGCGCTGCGCAGCAGCTCGCGGTCCTCGAGCACGCCGGGTGCTCCCGCCGCGCGGGACGCGTCGACGACCTCGGAGATCCCGATGCGGATGCCGTGCAGCCGCAGCAGCCGCACGAACCGGTGGAGCGCGCCGTCCATCGCCCAGCCCCTCCGGTCTCAGAAGGGCCGGCGGCGTGAGCCGAAGGAGCGGGCGCCCTGGCCGGCGGGCACGGGGCGTGAGGGGCCGATGTTGCCGGTGCCGTAGTAGGCCTCGTCGTGCCGGCCAGGCTGGTCCATCGCGCGGCGTGCCTCGGCACCATCGGGCTCGTCGGTCGCGGGGTGCGCGTGGGTCTCCTTCCTGTGGTCGTGCCCGCTGCCGTGGTCATGCCCGTGGTCATGGCCGTGACCGTGCCCATGGCCGTGACCGTGGTCGTGCAGGTGGTCGGGGACGACGGCGTTCGGGTCGACCATCCGCGGCAGCGCCTCCAGCGTCCGGCGCAGGTCGCGCTCGTACTTCACCACGACGTTCGCGGTCGCCGACAGGGTCTCGGCCGTGAGCTCCTCGGCGCCGAGGACCGCGAGGGTGCGGGCCCAGTCGACGGTCTCGGAGATGCTCGGCGCCTTGCGCAGGTCGAGTTCGCGCAGCCCCCGCACGATGCCGACCAGCTGGCGGGCGAGCTCGTCGGGGAGCCCGGTCTTCTTCGAGCGGATGATGTCGAGCTCGCGCTCGGCGTCGGGGTAGTCGAGGAAGAGATGCAGGCAGCGGCGCTTGAGGGCCGCGGAGAGGTCGCGGGTGTTGTTCGACGTGAGGATGACGTACGGCGTGTGCCGGGCCCGGAAGGTGCCCAGCTCGGGCACCGAGACCTGGTACTCCGCGAGCAGCTCCAGGAGCACTGCCTCCAGGGCCTCGTCGGCGCGGTCGACCTCGTCGATGAGGAGGATCACCGGCTCCTCGGAGCGGATCGCCTCGAGCAGCGGACGGGCGGCAAGGAATCGCTCGGAGAAGAAGACGCTCTCCTCGCCGGCGAGGGTGTCGACCGCGCTGGCCAGGTCGGGGGCGTCGGCGACGAGCGCGCCGACCTTCTCACGCATGAGCTGCGTGTAGAGGAGCTGCTTGCCGTAGTCCCACTCGTAGAGCGCGGTGGTCTCGTCCTGGCCCTCGTAGCACTGCAGGCGCAGCAGCCGTCGTCCGGTGACCTCGGCCAGCGACTTGGCGAGCTGGGTCTTGCCCACGCCCGCGGGGCCCTCGAGCAGGATCGGCTTCTCCAGGTGGGCCTGGAGGAAGACGGTGGTCGCCAGGCGCCCGTCGGCGAGGTAGCCGTGGGCCGCGAACTGGTCGATGACGTCGGCGACGTCGGCGAACCCGGAGTGGTCGAGGTCAGCGTCGAGGGAGGGGTCCTCGAGCTGGTCGAGGGACGGGTCGAGCGGCTGGGCGGACATGCGTGCCTCCTGGGGCGACGGGGCGGTGGGGCGGCAGGGCAGTGGGTGGGGTGTGGATCGGTCCGGCCCGGGGGCTCTCGCGGCTCTCCCGAGCCGGACCGAGTCACGGTGTGACCGTCGGCGTGACAGATCTGCTGTCAGCTCGCACGGTCAGGGGGGCGGCTCAGGACAGCAGGTCGTCCAGGTCGCCGGTCATGCAGTGCTCGACCACGGGGCGCACGGTCTCGAACGTGCACTCCTTGGCGTTGCCCGGGGTGCAGGCGTCGCCGAGGACGTGGTTGGTGATCCGGTCGACGTCTTCAGCGTCGCCCTTGATGACCTTCGCGTTCTCGTAGAACTTCGTCGGTCCCGTGCCCAGGCGGTTCTTGGAGTAGGAGTCCTGGGTGACGGAGACGAAGTTCTCCGGGATGCCGACGTCGCGGAGCAGGCGGATCGCCGCCTCGAGGGCCGCGTCGGCCGCCTGCACCTTCGTCATGCCGCGGGTGTCGACACCCATCGCCTCGGCGATGTCGGCGAAGCGGCCGTACTGCGCCGGCATGTTGAAGGCCCACACGCGGGGCAGCGCGATGGCGTTGTTGAGGCCGTGGTGGGTGTCGTAGAACGCCGAGACCGCGTGCGAGATCGAGTGGATGATGCCGAGGCCGCCGGAGTTGAAGGCCTGGGCGGCGATGTACTGGGCGTACATCATGCCCTCGCGGCCCTTGAGGTCCTGGCCGTTCCAGACCGCCTCGCGCAGGTTCTCCGCGGTCAGCTTGATGGCCCGGATCGCGTTGCCGAGCGACGGCTCGAAGTTGAGCCGGGAGACGTACGGCTCGGAGGCGTGCGCGAGCACGTCGAAGCCGCACTGGGCGGTGTAGTCGACCGGGCAGTCGAAGTAGAGCACCGGGTCGTCGATGGCGAGGGTGGCCACCGAGGCGTCGTCGAACGCGACGTACTTGTGCGGGTTGTCGGGGTCCGTCGTGGTGTCGGTGATGACGTAGGCCCACGAGGTCTCCGAGCCGGTGCCGGCGGTGGTGGAGACGGCGATGTGCGGCGGGTTGTTGGGGTTCTCGGACTTGTTGAAGCCCTCGAAGTCGTTGACGTTGCGACCGTCGTGGGCGACCGAGATGCGCGCGCCCTTGCACGCATCGTGCGAGGAGCCGCCACCGATGGAGATGAACGAGTCGCACTTGTTCTGCTGGTAGAGGGCCACCGCGTCCATGACGTTGTAGTCCTTGGGGTTCGACTCGACCTGGTCGTACACGACGGCCTCGAGGCCGTGGTACTTCAGCGAGTCCACGATCTTCTGGACGACGTTGGTGCCACGGAGGCCCGACGTCATGACCAGGGGCTTGGTGAAGCCCAGCTTGATGGCCTCGGGACCGATGAGCTCGTGCGCACCCGGGCCCATGAGGGCTCGCGGGAACGGGTGGAACTCCTTGATCGGGAACGGCTTGAGCAGCTCGTCAACCTGCATGGGAAACCTCCTGTGGGAACGGGTGACATCGGCGAACGTAAGGCGCGTCACAGCCCCGGTGTGAGGACGGGAAACGCAAACCATCCGGCGTGAGGAGGGGGCGCTGACCGGTCGGCGCGTGCCGCACCTGCCCGGTCGGAGAGGGCCGCGGGAACCGGGCTCCCGACACCGCCGAGAACCCCTCCGAACGGAGAGGCCGATGTGCACTTCCGGACGGCGCTGAGCGTGGCCTGCGCTGCCTAACGTCGGTTTTGCCAACGCAACACACCATCCGAAGGGAGTCCGGACATGTCCGCTCACACCACCCGTTCCGCCGACGTCGACACCGACCTGGTCGAGGAGGAGCTCCTCGTCGAGGAGGTCTCGATCGACGGCATGTGCGGCGTCTACTGATCCGGGACGGCGAGACACCATGACCTCCTTCGACCCGGACACCGCCTGGCGGCGTACGCCGTCCGTCGTCCTCCGGCCCGAACCGTTCGGCGCCCTCGTGTACGACTTCGGATCGCGCCGGCTCTCCTTCCTCAAGGACCTGGCCCTCGTCCGGGTCGTGGAGGCCCTCGACCGGTCGGCCTCGGTCCTCGCGGCGCTCCGCAGCGCGGGCATCGCCGAGGCCGACCACCCCCGCTACCTGTCGGCCCTGGCCACCCTGGCCCGCTCCGGCATGATCTCCCCGCGCCAGGAGGCGGCTGCATCATGACTCTCACCCCTACGCGTCCTGCACCCCCGGCGCGCACCCCCGTCCCGCGGCTCGTCGACCAGTTCGAGAGCGGCCTCGACGCGCCCATCTGCCTGACCTGGGAGCTGACCTACGCCTGCAACCTGGCCTGTGTGCACTGCCTGTCGTCGTCGGGCCGGCGCGATCCGCGCGAGCTCAGCACCGAGCAGGCCAAGGCGGTCATCGACGAGCTCCAGCGGATGCAGGTCTTCTACGTCAACATCGGCGGCGGCGAGCCCACCGTGCGCCCCGACTTCTGGGAGCTCCTCGAGTACGCCGTCGCGCACGACGTCGGCGTGAAGTTCTCCACCAACGGCGTCCGGATCACCCCCGAGCGGGCCCGCTGGCTCGCCGCGAGCGACTACGTCGACGTGCAGATCTCCCTCGACGGCGCGACCGCCGAGGTCAACGACGCGGTCCGTGGCCGGGGCTCCTTCGACATGGCCGTCCGCGCCCTGCAGAACCTCAAGGACGCAGGGTTCAAGGACTCCAAGATCTCGGTCGTCGTGACCCGGGAGAACGTCCGCCAGCTCGACGAGTTCCAGGAGCTGGCCGACCGGTTCGGCGCCACGCTCCGGATCACCCGGCTGCGTCCGAGTGGTCGCGGCGCCGACGTCTGGGACGACCTGCACCCGACCGCCGAGGACCAGCGCTTCCTCTACGACTGGCTGGTCGCGAAGGGGGAGGGCGTGCTCACGGGCGACTCCTTCTTCCACCTGGCCGCGTTCGGCGACGCGCTGCCCGGCCTCAACCTGTGCGGCGCCGGCCGCGTGGTCTGCCTGATCGACCCGGTGGGTGACGTCTACGCCTGCCCGTTCGCGATCCACGACACCTTCAAGGCCGGCAACCTGCTCGAGGACGGCGGCTTCCAGCGCGTCTGGCAGGAGTCGGCCCTCTTCACCGAGCTCCGCGAGCCGCAGTCGGGCGGCGCCTGCGTCTCCTGCTCGGCGTACGACGCGTGCCGCGGTGGCTGCATGGCCGCCAAGTTCTTCACCGGCCTGCCGCTCGACGGTCCCGACCCCGAGTGCGTGAAGGGCAACAGCGAGGCCGCCCTCGCCAACCGCGACGGGTCCGGGCTGCCGCAGGCATCGCAGGACCACTCGCGCCCGGCTGCCGTCGTGCTCGGCATGCCTGGCCGCCCCACCTCCCTCGGGCCGGCCCCGGGGACCAAGCTGCCCGACCGGTTCTGCAACGAGAGCCCGATCTGAGGAGTCACCCTGTCATGTCCAAGACCTGGTTCGAGACCGTCGCCGAGGCCCAGCGCCGCGCACAGAAGCGTCTCCCGAAGTCCGTCTACAGCGCCCTGCTGGCTGGCTCGGAGAAGGGCGTCAGCTACGACGACAACACCACGGCGTTCGGCCAGCTCGGCCTCGCCCCGCACTGCGCCGGGCTGTCGGCCAAGCGCGACCTGGCCACCACCGTCATGGGCGAGGAGATCGCGCTGCCGGTGATCTGCTCGCCGACCGGCGTGCAGGCGGTCCACCCCGACGGGGAGGTCGCGATCGCCCGGGCTGCCGCCGCCCGGGGCACCATCACCGGCCTGAGCTCGTTCGCCAGCAAGCCGGTGGAGGAGGTCGTCGCGGCCAACCCGCAGACGTTCTTCCAGATCTACTGGCTGGGCAGCCGCGACGCGATCCTGCAGCGCATCGAGCGGGCCCGGGCGGCCGGCGTGCGCGGCTTGATCGTCACCACCGACTGGTCCTTCTCGATGGGCCGGGACTGGGGGAGCCCGTCCATCCCCGAGAAGCTCAATGCGAAGGCGATGCTGCAGTTCGCGCCCGAGACCCTGGCCCGGCCGCGCTGGCTCTCGCGCTTCGCCCGCGCCGGCTACATCCCGGACCTGACTGCGCCGAACCTGGTCGAGCCGGGCGGGCAGGCGCCCACCTTCTTCGGCGCCTACTACGAATGGATGCAGACCCCGCTCCCGTCGTGGGAGGACCTCGCGTGGCTGCGCTCGCAGTGGGACGGCCCCGTCATGCTCAAGGGCGTCTGCCGCGTCGATGACGCCAAGCGCGCGGTCGACGCGGGCATGACCGCGATCTCTGTCTCCAACCACGGCGGCAACAACCTGGACACCACGCCGGCGCCGATCCGCGTGCTGCCGTCGATCGCCGACGCGGTCGGCGACCAGATCGAGATCGTCCTCGACGGCGGCGTACGCCGGGGCAGCGACGTGGTCAAGGCCGTTGCCCTCGGCGCCCGCGCGGTGATGATCGGCCGCGCCTACCTGTGGGGTCTCGCCGCCAATGGTCAGGCCGGCGTCGAGAACGTCCTCGACATCCTCCGTGGTGGCATGGACTCGGCGCTGCTCGGCATGGGCAAGTCGTCGATCCACGACCTGACCCCGGGCGACATCGTCATCCCACCGGGCTTCACCCGCACCCTCGGGGCCTGAGATGGAGCTCGCGCTCGCCACCTGGCCCGAGCTCGGTGAACGGGTGGACGTCGTCGTCCTCCCGACCGGCTCGTGCGAGCAGCACGGACCGCACCTCCCGTTCTCGACCGACGCGGCTATCGCCACCGCGGTCGTCGACCGGGCGGTCGCGCGCCTGCGTGCCGCGGGGGTGCACGCGGTCGCAGCTCCTCCGCTGCCCTACGGGGCCAGCGGTGAGCATGAGCACTTCCCCGGCACCGTCGACATCGGGCACGACGCCCTGCACGCAGTGCTGCTCGAGCTGGGCCGGTCGATCGGCCGCTGGGCCGACCGGCTGGTCTTCGTCAACGGCCACGGCGGCAACGCGCCGACCGTCTCGGCCGCCGTCGGACGGCTGCGCCACGAGGGCCGCGACGCCGCCTGGGTGCCGTGCGAGATCGTCTGGGGCGACGCGCACGCGGGCCGCACCGAGACCTCGCTGATGGCGGCCATCGCGCCGGCGGCCGTCCGGGAGGACCGGGCGGAGGCCGGTGCCACCGAGCCGGTGGAGGTGCTGATGCCGCGGCTGCGGACCGGAGGCGTGCGGGCGGTGTCGCCGAACGGGGTGCTCGGTGACCCGGCAGGCGCCTCCGCAGAGGAGGGCGAGCAGCTCCTGGCGGGACTGGTCGAGGCCACCGTGGAAGCGGTGCTCGCGGGGCATCCCGACGTCGCGGGCCGTCTGCGGGTGCCGGTGCCGGCATGAGCACGCTCCCGGTCGCGCTGGTCACCGGTGCCGCCGGGGGCATCGGCACGGCCATCGTGCGCGGGCTCGTGGAGGACGGGTTCCACGTGGTCGCGGTCGACGCCTGCGCCCCGATGCCGGGCGCGGTCTCCGCGCCCGCGGACCCCGACGCGCTGCTCGGCCTCTGGCTGGGGGGCGAGGGCCGGGTCGACACGGCAGTGGCCGACATCCGGGACCGTGCTGCTCTCGAGCGGGTCGTCGCCGGCATCGAAAGGTCCCGCGGCCGCCTCGACGTCGTGGTCGCCGCCGCGGGTGCCGTCGCCGGCGGGCAACCGCTCTGGGAGGCGCCTGCGGGCGAGCTCGACGTGCTCGTCGACGTCAACCTCAAGGGCACGTGGAACACCGCGGCCGCCACGCTCCCGCTCATGCTGCGGCAGCCACCGCCGCGGCGCGGCCGCTTCATCGCGGTCGCCTCCGCAGCCGGGCACCGCGGCCTGCAGCACCTCACGGCGTACGTCGCGAGCAAGCACGCTGTCGTCGGCCTGGTCCGGGGTCTCGCCGCCGACCTGCGCGGCACCGGCATTACCGCGACGGCGGTCTCGCCCGGCAGCACGCGTACGCCGATGCTCGCGGCCACCGCGTCGCTCTACGGGCTCGACGACGTCGGGCCCCTCGCCGAGCGCCACCTCGTCGAGCGCGTCCTCGAGCCCGAGGAGATCGCCGACACCGTGCGGTGGCTCAGCTCGCCGCGAGCGGGCGCCCTCACCGGCAGCGTGGTCCACGCGGACGGCGGGTTCACGGCATGAGCGCGCTCGCGGAGGAGAAGCCGGCCGCAGGTAGCGGGCTCGCCGCGGGGACCCGGGTCCGGCTGCTCCCGGGCACCTGGCGCGGAGAGGGCGGCCGGGCGCTCTTCGGAGGATCGCCGACGCGGATGCTCTTCCTCCGGCCCGCCGCCTGCGACGTGCTGGGGGAGGGCGAGTTCGTCGTGACGGACCGCAGGAGCGCGCGCCTGGCCCGGCTGCTGCTCGACCGCGGCTTCGCGGAGATCGCGGAAGCAAGCGGGAGGTGGAGCAGGGCCGACGTGACCGTCGTGGTGCCCGTGAAGGACCGGCCGGTCGCTCTGGCACGGCTCCTCGACGCGCTCGGCTGCCTCCGTGTCGTGGTGGTCGACGACGGCTCCACCGAGCTGGCTGCCACCGTCGCGGCGACCCGCCGACCGGGCGTCACGCTGCTCTGCCACGACACCCCGCGAGGACCGGCCGCCGCCCGCAACACCGGCCTGGGCGCGGTGACCACGCCGCTGGTCGCCTTCGTGGACTCCGACGTCGTCCCGGCGCCCGGCTGGCTCGCCCCGCTGCTCCAGCAGCTCGAGGACCCGGCCGTCGGGATCACCGCTCCGCGCATCGCCGGGCTGGAGGGAGAGGACCGCGGAGGCGCCGTCGCGCGCTACGAGGCGGTCCGCTCCTCGCTCGACCTCGGCCCGCTCCCGGCGGTGGTCCGCCCGGGCGCGAAGGTGCCCTACGTCCCGTCGGCCTGCCTGGTGGGCCGGGTGGCGGCGTTCGGTGACGGGTTCGACGAGCGGATGCAGGTCGGGGAGGACGTCGACCTGGTCTGGCGGACTGCTGGCTCCGGCTGGCTGGTCCGCTACGTCCCTGCCGCGGTCGTCGCGCACGACCACCGCGTCGACGCGCGACGCTGGTTCCTGCGGAAGGCCTTCTACGGCACGAGCGCGGCGCCGCTGGCGCTGCGGCACGGCGACGCGGTCGCCCCGGTGGTCGTCGCGCCGATGACGGTCGCTGTCGCGCTGGCGGTGCTCGTCCAGCGCCCCTGGGCGGTCGGCGTAGCTGTGGCTGGCGCAGGGGCGGTCCTGGTCCGCACCGCGCAGTCGCTCGAGCAGAGCGAGCGTCCGTGGACCGTGGCGGCCCGGCTCGCGCCGTACGGCCTGGCGGCGTCGCTGCAGCAGTGCGGCGCGGCGATGACCCGGCACTGGTGGCCGGCGATGGTCCCGCTCGCCGTTGCTTCGCAGCGCGCCCGCCGCGCCTGGGTCGCCGCCGCGGTCGTTGACGGGCTGGTCGACTGGCGGCGCTCCCGCCCCGACCTCGACCCCGTGAGCCACGTCGTGCTCAGGCGGCTCGACGACCTCGCCTATGGCGCAGGGCTGTGGTGGGGCGCCCTGAAGCACACCACCACAGCCCCGCTCCGGCCCGCGCTGGGCCGGGAGTCCCTCGGGCTCAGGCGCGGACCGGCGACCCGAGGGGGAGGGGTCGGCCGCCGGTGGCTTGCGACATGGCGTCGAGGAACAGGTACGCCCCGACGATGACGAACGCGAAGACGGTGTAGCCGCCGAGCTGCGTCAGGCCGGTGCTGCCCTGCGCGGTGCCGAGCAGGACGAGCAGCAGCGCGAGGTCGATCAGGGCGAAGAGAAGGGTGAACGCACGCGGCAACCGCAGGGTGGCCACGGTGAGCAGCACGACGATCGCGAGCCAGGACCCGAGGAAGAGCTCCTGGGTGCGGACGGCGTCGTCCGGCAGGATGCCGAACCAGCCGTGCGTGAGGCCGAGGACGAGTGCGGCGTAGCTGGACCAGAAGCCGGTGAAGATGCCGAAGATCGCGGCGACGGCGTTCTGGTTGAGACGGGTCGCCCAGATCGCCGCGACGGCCTGCCCGAAGGCGGTCGCGGTGGCGATGATCGGGATGGACGCGGCGCCGGCGGTGGCGGGCACGAAGCCGGTGAGGACGAGGCCGAGGGCGACGGAGCCGACGAGGAACGTCGGCACGCCGATCAGGCCGGGGTTGCCGTCGGGGACGGTGGTTTCGGTGGACACGGATACCTCCAGGGGGATGTGGTCCCCGTCACTGTGCCGACGGTGGAGTGCCGGCCACACCCTGCGACCGGGCTGCTCTTGCCCCTCTCCGATCGGGCGGGGCCGGTAGCCGTTCCGGACGGTCCCTCACGGCCTCACGGCGACCTACCGTCGAGCCGTCCCTCCCCGTTCACCGCGTCCATGAGGAGGTTGCATGCGCCACCGGGCGAACCGTCCGCTCACCCACGCCGAGCTGCCGCTGGCCTGCGCCGGCACCTTCCTGGCGATCCTCGCCGTGGCCGCTCCCGCAGCCATGCTCGACCTCGACTCGTCAGCGACCCTGATGCTGATCGGCTCCTTCGGGTCGACCGCGATCCTGCTCTTCGGCCAGCCCCACGGGGTGCACAGCACCGGACGCGCCGTGCTCGGTGGCCAGGTGGTCTCGGCCGTCGTCGGCGTCACCTGCCAGGCCCTGGTCGGTACGCCGCTGCTCGGCGCCGCAGCGGCGGTCACCCTCGCCCTCGGGCTGATGCACGTCACCGGCACCATGCACGCACCCGGCGGGGCGACCGCGCTGCTCGCGGTGACCGGCGGGCCGTCGGTCCACGCACTGGGCTTCGGCTACGTGCTCGCGCCGGTCGCGCTCGGCGTCACGCTGATGCTGGCGGTGCGGTCGGCGATGGCCCGGCTCGCCCGGCGAGCTGCCGGGGCCGACGCTCCGCGCACCGGTGCAACCTGAGTGCAGCGGGAGTGTTCCTAGCCTCAGGCGGTCCGGCCCGTTCTTCCATCGCCGGCTCCCGACTGAAAGGCCTCCGCATGCGTCTCCTCCTCATGGGTCCTCCCGGTGCCGGCAAGGGCACCCAGGCCGCGAACATCGCGCTCCGCTTCGGGATACCTGCGATCTCCACGGGCGACATCTTCCGCGCGAACGTCGCGGACGAGACGCCGCTCGGCGTCGCCGCCCGCCGCTACATGGACGCCGGTGAGTACGTGCCCGACGAGATCACCAACGCCATGGTCGCTGACCGGATCGTCCGCGACGACTGCCGCGACGGCTTCCTGCTGGACGGGTACCCGCGCACGCAGCGCCAGGTCGCGGAGCTCGACGGCATCCTGTCCCTGGCCGGTTCCCGCCTCGACGCGGTCGTCCTGCTCGAGGCCGACACCGAGGAGCTGGTCCAGCGCCTGCTCCGGCGTGCGGAGGAGCAGGGCCGCGCGGACGACACCGAGCACGTCATCCGCCGCCGCCTCGAGGTGTACGCCGCAGAGACAGCGCCGCTCGCGGCCCACTACACCGAGCGCGGACTGCTCGACGCCGTCGACGGTCTGGGCGCGGTCGACGAGGTGGCAGAGCGGATCCTTCGCGCCCTCGCGGAGAGGTCGAAGGCCGCAAGCCGGGCGTGACCCGGTGACACGCCGGGCCGCGCCGTGTGCGGGCATGCGAAAGGGGCCGTCCCAGCGCCAGAGCGCAGGGACGGCCCCTCGTCACGTCACTTCACGTGGTGCACCGGAGCCAGGTCGAAGACCGGGGTGTCGATGCCGACCGCGCGAGCCTTCAGCTGCAGCGCCAGGTAGAGCGAGTAGTGGCGCGACTGGTGGAGGTTGCCGCCGTGGAACCAGAGGTTCTCCACCTGGGTGGGCTTCCACATGTTGCGCTGCTCGCCCTCCCACGGACCCGGGTCCTTGGTGGTGTCGGAGCCGAGGCCCCACACCTTGCCGATCCGGTCCGCGACCTCGGGGCTGATCAGGTCGGCGGCCCAGCCGTTCATCGAGCCGTAGCCGGTGGCGTAGACGACGAGGTCGGCCTCGAGCTCGGTGCCGTCCTCCAGCACCACGCTCTTCTCGGTGAGGTGGTCGACGTTGCCGTGCGCGAGCTTCACCTCACCGTCCGCGACCAGCTCCGCGGCGCCCACGTCGATGTAGTAGCCGGAGCCGCGGCGCAGGTACTTCATGAAGAGGCCAGAGCCGTCGTCTCCCCAGTCGAGGTCGAAGCCGGCCCGCTCCATCCGGTCGTAGAACTCCTTGTCACGCTCCTTCATCTGCTCGTAGAGCGGGATCTGGAACTCGTGCATGATCCGGTACGGGAGCGACGCGAAGACCAGGTCGGCCTTCTCCGTCGTCATGCCGGCCGCGAGCGCGCGCTCGGAGTAGAGGTCGCCCAGGCCGATGTCCATGAGGGTGTCGCTCTTGACGATGTGGGTCGAGCTCCGCTGGACCATCGTGACGTCCGCGCCGTGCTCCCACAGCGCGCCGCAGATGTCGAACGCCGAGTTGTTGGAGCCGATCACGACGCACTTCTTGCCGGCGTACGCGTCCGGGCCGGGGTGCTGCGAGGAGTGGTGCTGCTCGCCGCGGAAGACGTCCTGGCCGGGGAAGACCGGCACGTTCGCCTTGCCGCTCATGCCCGTCGCCAGCACCACGTGCTTCGGCTTCAGCGTCATCGGCTGGCCGTCGCGCTCGATCTCGACGGTCCACTCGCCGGCGGCCTCGTCGTACGACGCGCTGGTCGCGGTGGTCGAGGACCAGTAGGGGACCTCCATGACCTTCGTGTAGGACTCCAGCCAGTCGGCGACCTTGTCCTTCGGCGCAAAGACCGGCCAGTTCTCGGGGAACTTCAGGTACGGCAGGTGGTCGTACCAGACCGGGTCGTGGAGGCAGAGCGACTTGTAGCGGCTCCGCCACTGGTCACCGGGCCGGGCGTAGCGGTCGATCACCAGTGCGGGTACGTCGAGCTGCCGCAGGCGGGCACCGAGCGCGATGCCGCCCTGCCCGCCGCCGATGACCAGCACGAACGGCTGCGTCGTCACGCCGAGCGCGGCGTCCTCGGCCTGACGCTTCTCCAGCCAGGTCACGCGCTCCTTGTTGGCGCCGTGCTCGGCGCCGGCGGGCCGGCGGTCGCGCAGCGGCTCCTCGTGGCCCTTGAGCTCGTAGAGGGTGGTGAGGAAGGTCCAGGCCTTGTCGGTGGCGTCCTCGTCGGCGCGGAGGCGCAGGAGCCCGCGGCCACGGCCGACCGCCGTCTCGAAGGTGAACCACGCGGTCACCACTCCGTCGCCCTCGGTCGGCGGCTCGCTGGTCGCGAAGCTGCTCGGCGCCGCCTGGCCCAGGGTGCTCTCGAGCAGGCGGGCGACACCCTCGGGGTTCTCGACGGTGGTGATGTTCCAGCTGAACGCGACCAGGTCGCGCCAGTAGCTCGTGGTGGCGAAGAGGGCTGCGGCAGCCGCGATGTCGCGGGTGACGAGAGCCCTCTCGAACGCAGCGAACCAGCGGTCCGCGCGCTCCTGCGGGCCGGCCGCCTCGGTCGGGGCGGTCCCGGTCTCGGGCTCCAGGGTCTGTGTCATGGCTCCTCCTTCACAGTGGGTCTGTGAAGCAGGACACACCCGGCGTTGCGGTGGCCGACAGGGTTGCACCGGGTTGCGACCCGGGAGGGCGCCGTCGGACCGCTGCGGGGCCGTTGGGTCAGCGGAAGTCGATCAGCAGGCCGTCGTCGTCGGGCTCGGTGGAGCCGGCGGAGCTGCCGGAGCCGGGGGCCCCGGCCCCGTCGTCGCTGCCCTCGTCGACCACGGTGCCCTCGCGCGGAGGCACGGACCACGGGTGCTCGATGACCCCGGCGCGGAAGCAGTGCGCGATCTGCGGCAGCTGCATCCCGTCCGGCCCACGGCCGTAGTCGTCGTAGAGAGCGCGTACGTCGTCGAGCAGGCGCTCCTGGGCGGCGGGGTCCATCCGCGCGACGCGGGGATCGAGCAGGGCGACCGTGCACAGCGCCTCCCGGTCGACCGTCGACCAGTGCCGGAAGGTGTCGGCGTCGACGAAGCCGAACTTCGTCGAGCGCACGATCGACTCGGGCGTCTCGGGGTCGGCCGCCTGCTCCCCGAGCAGCCGGGCGAACTTCCGCACCCAGGGGATCTTCGTGTCGAGGGCCTCCACCACGACCGCCACGTGGCCGCCGGGACGCAGGACGCGCGAGAACTCCGTCAGCGCCGCCTCCTCGTCGTACGTGGGGAAGTTGCGGCAGACGACGACGTCGACCGAGGCGTCGACGTTCGGCAGGCGCTCGGCCGTGGCTGCCGAGGTGCGCAGCCCGGGGAAGCGCGTGGCGAGGCGCTCGACTGCGTCCGCGCTCGGGTCGGTGGCGTGGACGTCGTGGCCCAGCGCGACCAGCTGCTCCGTCAGGGAGCCGTCGCCGGCACCGATCTCGAGGACGGACTTCTGGTCGTGACCGACCAGCCAGACCACGGCTGCTTCGGGGTACGTCGTCGCGCTCATCTCCTCGAGGCTACTAGAGGCCGACACTCCCCAGAGGGTGCCGCGTGAGAGGATTTCGCCTCGTGACCGTGGACCCACTCGCATCGCTCGCCAGCCTGGAGGGCGTGCCCTCCGCCTTCGCCTCGAGCCGTGACGGCGTCGACGCGCTGCTGCGTGACCGGGGCCTGCGCAAGACCTCGCCGGAGCTCACCGGCGAGTCGCTGTTGCGCGGTGCCTGGGCGTCGGCGGTGCTCGAGGGCTCGGCGGCGTCGATGGAGGACGTGCGGGCGGGCACGGGTGACGAGATCGCCGCGGCGGCGGTCCGGGTGTCGACGGAGCTCCTCTCGCTGGTCCCGGTCCTGAAGCGCTCGCCGCTGCAGGCCTTCGCCCGGATCCACGCGCTCGCCGGCCTCGGCTCCGTGCCTGCCGAGGACCTCGGCCGGCCGCGCTCGGCCGAGGCCGCGGCGGGTCTGCAGACCCTCTCCGCGCGCCTGCTCGCGCCGAGCACGGCGCCTGCGATGCTCGTCGCCGCGATCGTCCACGCCGACCTGGCGACGTCGGTGCCTTTTGCGAGTCACAACGGGATCGTCGCGCGCGCAGCCGAGCGGCTGGTCCTCGTCGCGCGTGGTGTCGACGAGAAGTCGTTGCTCGTGCCGGAGGAGGGCCACCGCTTCTTCCGCGCGGAGTACGAGTCGAACCTGCGCGCCTATGCCCACGCGGCCGGTGTCTCCGGCGTCCACTCGTGGCTGCTGTACGCCGCCGAGGCGTACGCCAAGGGCGCCGAGGCGTCACCGGTGAAGGCGAAGTAGCTCGCGAGTCGAGCCTGTCGAGACCGACGGAGCTGGTCAGAACATGCGAGCGGCACCGGTCTTCGAAGAGCCCCGGTGCCGCCGCTGACACGTGATGCGCAATGGGTTACCAAGCGTGCATGGTCAATTGCTGGCTCGGCACTTCGGCCGCTCGCTCAGCGCCCTGTTAAGAAGGGTGAGTCGCCGCGTGGGTACCCGGCTCACGTGCTGCTCTGGAGTTGTCTGACTCCATGTGTACGCCGCATTCCGGGCGACTTCAAGGGTTGACCTTTGGCGCCCGGAGGCGCATGGTTCGGCCCGCTCCGCGCGGTGCCCGCGGGTGGCCGGAAAGGCGCGCGTCGGCGAAGCGGAACTCGGCGTACGGACCGCTCGGTGCGGCTCAGACGGCGCGGTTGCGGCGGTGGTTGAAGACGATCGCACCGCCCACGGCGACGGCGCCGCCGACCGCGAGTGCGGCCAGCGTGGGCTTCGCCGGGGGGAGGTTCATGCGGCGCTGGAGGGCGACGGGCTTGCTGAAGACCAGCACCGGCCAGCCTTCCTTGATCGCCAGCTTGCGCAGCTCCTTGTCGGGGTTGACCGCGTAGCCGTGGCCGACGGCGCCGAGCATGGGAGCGTCCGTGATCGAGTCGCTGTAGGCGTAGCAGCGCGCCAGGTCGTAGCCCCGCTCCTCGGCGAGCTCGCGGATCGCCGCGGCCTTGGTCGGACCGTAGGCGTAGTAGTCGATCTCGCCGGTGTACTTGCCGTCCTCGACCTTGAGCCGCGTCGCGACCACGTGATCGGCGCCGAGCATGGTGCCGATCGGCTCGACGAGCTCCGAGCCGGAGGTGGAGACGATGATGACGTCGCGGCCGGCGGCATGGTGCTCCTCGATGAGGGAGACCGCCTCGTCGTAGACCATCGGGTCGACGATGTTGTGCAGCGTGTCGCGCACGATCTCCTGGACGGTCGCGACCGGCCAGCCCTTCACGAGCTCGGACATGAAGGCCCGCAGCTTCTCCATCTGGTCGTGGTCCGCCCCACCGACGAGATACATGAACTGCGCGTAGGCGCCGCGCAGCATCACGCGCCGCGAGATCAGGCCCCCGGCCTGGAACTTGCGGTTGAACGCGAGCGCGCTCGACTTGGCGATGATCGTCTTGTCGAGGTCGAAGAAGGCGGCCTGGCGGCGCCCCGTGGCGGACATGTCACCGAGTCTAGGTGGGTTCCCCGGGTGGATGGCGAGATTTGCTCTCCGGTCGGTCGCTGACCGGCCCGCTCTTCGTCCACAGCGCCCGGAGGCGCGCCCCTCTCCCCAGCCGTACGCCGCGGGGTCGCCGCGGGCGGCCGTCCCGGCGAGGGTCGGCTCATGGAGATGCCACTGATCGTGACCCGGGACGAGCCGCTGACCGAGGAGCTGCTCCGGCTCGCGGCCGCGGCCGGTGTGGTGCCCGAGGTCGCTGTCGACGCAGGGCAGGCGCTGCGCTCGTGGCGCGGAGCCTCGCTCGTGCTGGTCGGCGTCGACCTCGCGGCGGGGGTCGCGGCGCTGGCTCCGCCACGGCGTACGGGCGTGCACGTCGTGGGGCGTGACGGCGTGCCCGACGTGGCCTTCCGGCACGCGGTCACGCTCGGTGCGTCGCAGGTGATCGAGCTGCCGGGGTCGGGTGACTGGCTCCTCGACGTGCTCGCGGATGCGACGGACGGGCAGCGTGCCGCGGCGACCACCGTCGCGGTCCTCGGAGGCTCCGGGGGTGCAGGTGCGACGACCCTCGCCTGCGCCCTCGGTCTCGTCGCGGGCGCACGTGGGCCGGCGTGCCTGCTCGACGTCGACCCGCTCGGGCCGGGGGTCGACCGCGTGCTCGGCTTCGACCGGCTCGACGGCGCCCGCTGGGGTGCGCTCGAGCAGACGACCGGGCGGTTGGGGTCGCAGTCACTGCGCGACGCCCTGCCGCGCCGAGGCGGGCTCGGGGTGCTGACCTGGGCGGCCGGCGCACGGTCGGCGCCGCAGGCATTCGCCGTGCGCGAGGCGCTGTCAGCCGCGAGCAGGGGGCACGAGGTCGTGGTCGCGGACCTGGCTCGTTCGGGGTCATTGTCGAGCGAGGTCGCCGGGCGGGCCGACGCGGTGCTCGTCGTGGTCCGTCCGTCGCTGCCCGGCCTCGCTGCCGCCGCTCGTGTCGTCTCCGGCTTGCCGACGGCGGCGCGCATCGGCGTCGTCGTGCGCGGCCGGGCGGAGCCGCGGGCAGTCGCGCAGGTGGTCGGTGCTCAGGTCGTGGCGTCGATGACCGACCAGCGGGGCCTCGACGAGGCCGTCGACCTCGGGCGTGGGCCGGTCTGGAGCCAGAGGAGCGTCCTGGCGCGCACGGCGCGGGAGGCCCTCGGCTGGTGCGCGGAGGCCTGAGGTGGTCGCCGACGAGCTGGTCGAGGAGGTCCGGGCGCACGTGGCGCGCACCGGCGTTGCGATCACCCCACACGCGGTCGCCGAGGCGCTGCGCCTCGCTGGCCGGCCCGTGGGCGACGCCACCGTTCTGGCGGTGCACGAGGCGCTCCGCGCGGAGTCGGTCGGGTTGGGTCCGCTCGAGTCGCTGCTGCGGCTACCCGGGGTGACCGACATCCTGGTCAACGGTCCGCAGGAGGTCTGGTTCGATCGCGGCGAAGGTCTGGAGCGTGCGGATCCGTCGTCCGGCTTCGCCTCCGTGGGCTTCGCCGACGAGGCAGGGGTGCGCCGCTTCGCGCAGCGGCTCGCCGCCGCTGGGGGCCGCCGGCTCGACGACGCCTCGCCGACCGTCGACGTGCGGCTGCCCGACGGCGTGCGGTGCCACGCGGTCCTCGCGCCCGTGGCGCGTCCGGGCACGGTGGTCTCCCTGCGGGTGCCGCACCGGCTCGGTCTCTCCCTCGACGACCTCGCCGCGCGGGGCGCCCTCTCGCCCGACGGCCTGCGGCTCGTCCGGCGACTGCTCGCCTCCCGGGTCGCGTTCCTCGTCAGCGGAGGCACGGGCACGGGCAAGACGACACTGCTCGGAGCGATGCTCGCGGCCGTCGACCCTGCGGAGCGCCTCGTCGTGGTCGAGGACGCCGCCGAGCTCGAGCCGTCCCATCCCCACGTCGTCGCACTCGAGGCCAGGCCCGCCAACCTCGAGGGGGTCGGCGAGGTCCCGCTCCGTGCGCTGGTCCGGCAGGCGCTGCGGATGCGCCCCGATCGCCTCGTCGTGGGCGAGGTGCGCGGGGGCGAAGTGGTCGACCTCCTCGCTGCCCTCAACACCGGCCACGACGGCGGCTGCGGCACGCTCCACGCCAACTCCGCCGCAGACGTGCCCACGCGGATCGAGGCGCTCGCCCTGGCTGCCGGTCTGGGCCGCGAGGCGACCCACAGCCAGCTTGCCTCCGCGATCGGCGCGGTGCTGCACCTGACGCGCGTCCCCGTGCGTCGGCTGGTCGAGATCGGGGTGCCGTTGCGCGACGCATCCGGCCTGGTCCGGATCGAGACGGCCGTCCGCTTCGACGCGGACGGCGGTGCAGCCGAGGGTCCGGCCGTCGACCTGCTCCTGGAGCGGCTGCGGTGACGCCGCTCGTCGTCGCCGCCGTGGCCGCAGCCTGCGCGGCGGCGCTGCTGTGGCCGGCGAGGCCCGCGGTTCCGCGGGCCAGGTCGCGGCGTTGGCCCCGCGGCCCCGTGGCCGTCATCGTCGCGGCACGGGGTCCGGTCGCGGCTGCCGCCGTCGTCTGGCTGACCGGTGTCCGTCTGGGCGTCTGGCCTGACGGTGCCACGGTGCTCGCCGCAGGCGGGCGGTTCGCGGGCCCGATCGCGCTGGTCGGCCTGATGGCCGGTGGCGGATGGTGGCTCCGTCGGCGGTCGACCGCCCGGCGGGTCCGTGCCACCCGGGGTGCTGCGGTGCTCGCGCTCTGCGAGGACCTCGCCGGCGACCTCGCCGCGGGCGCGGCCCCTGGTGTCGCCCTCGCGCGCGCTGCTCGGCGCTGGCCGGAGTTCGCGGCACCGTCGACCGCGCACCGGCTCGGTGGTTCGGTGCCGTCCGCCTGGCGCGCGCTCGCAGCCTTTCCGGGTGCGGGCGACCTGCACGTCGTGGCGGCCGCATGGCAGGTCGCGGAGCGCACCGGCGCTGGGCTGGCCGAGGCCCTGGCGGGCGTCGCAGCGGGCATCCGCGAGCAGCAGCGCACCCGGCGCCTCGTCGCCTCCGAGCTCGCCTCGGCCCGCGCCACCGCGCGCCTGATGGCTGCGCTGCCGCTGCTCACCCTCGCCGTCGGGTCGGGTGCCGGGGATCCGGTCGGCTTCCTGCTCGGCACCCCGATCGGGCTGGCCTGCGCGGCTGCCGGCGTGGCCCTCGCGCTCGGCGGTGTCGGGTGGATCGAGGCGATCGCCTCCGGTCTCGAGCGCGACGCCGCCTGGCAGCCCGGGCCGCGGTCATGAGCGGCTGGACGGTCCTTGCGGCTCTGGCGACTGCGGCCGCCGTGGGTCTGGCCGTTGCGGTGCCGTCTGAGCGCCGGCTCGCGCGCCTTCTCGCTCCGGCCGACCCGAGTGGCCCGCACATCGACCGACGTGGGCCTCTCCGCCGGTTCCGGGCGCCGCTCGCCCTGCTGGCCGGTTCAGCAGGCCTCACGCTCCTCGACGGTCGGGCGGGCGCCGCCCTCGCCGTGGCGGTGAGCGTCGGGGTCTGGACCCTCTGCACCCGCGCCGAGCCACCCGGCGTACGTCGCGAGCGTGAGGCCGTGCGCCGGGGGCTGCCGCACGTCACCCGCCTCCTGGCCGTCGTGCTCGCGAGCGGACAGTCGGTCGCCGCAGCACTCGGAGTGGTGGCGGAGGCGCTTCCGGGTCCGGCGTCGGCGCCGTTGGGCCGGGCGCGCTCGTCCCTCGAGGTGGGGGTCCCGCCCGAAACGGTGTGGGCCGACCTGGCTGCCGCACCGGGGCTCGAGCCGCTGGGCCGGGCCTTCGCGCGCGCTTCCGAGAGCGGGGCCCGCGTCGTCGACACCGTCGCCCGGCTCGCCGAGCACCTCGCCGCCGAGGACCGTGCCGGCGTCGAGGACCGCGCCCGCACGGTCGGCATCCGCGCGGCGGTCCCGCTGGGCCTCTGCCTGCTTCCGGCGTTCCTGCTGCTCGGCATCGTGCCGGTCGTGGCGGCCGCGCTGGGAGCGCTGCGGTGGTGACCCGTTTTCCTCCACAGCCGTGGTGGAGGAGCGCTTCTCCACTGCCGAGGGGCCGCGGGCCACGCGCGGCCTGCTCGACGACGACCGTGGAGTGACCGGGGCGCACCGCGCCCCACGACGAGAGGAGTCCAGATGAAGACGACACGCGACGAGCGGGGCATCACGACAGCGGAGTACGCCGTGGGCACGGCGGCCGGTGCGGGCCTGGCGGGCGTGCTCTACCAGCTGGTGACGGGCGGCTTCGGCGACCAGATGCTGCGGATGCTCTTCGACCACGTGCTCGGCTTGCTGGGCATCGGATGAGGAGGCATCGGCTGCTGGCCATCTCCCGTGAGGAGCGCGGTGCCGTGACGGCTGAGGCGGCGCTGGCGATGCCGGTGCTCGCCGCGGTCACCCTCGCGCTCGTCTGGATGCTGGGGCTTGCGGTGGCCCAGGTGCGGGTCACCGACGCTGCGCGCGAAGCGGCCCGGGCGGTGGCGCGCGGCGACCCGGTCGAGGAGGCGGTGGCGCTCGCCCGCATCGCGGCACCGGGAGCCGACGTGGAGATCGACACCGGGGGAGAGCGGGTCCGGGTGCGCGTGGTGCGCACGGTCCGTCCGCCGGGTGACCTGCTCGGTGATCTCGGAGGTGCCCGGATCGAGGCGACCGCGGAGGCGCTGGCTGAGGGCGTCACCACCGAGGGGGCTGTTGCTGAGGCGGCGCCGTGAGCCGGCAGGACGAGCGCGGCACGGCGACGGTGGCGGTGCTGGCCCTCATCGGAGTGGTGCTCCTCGTCGCGGGCGCCGCAGCGACGCTCCTCGGAGCGGTCGTGGCCCATCGTCAGGCGCAGGC
>NZ_DATIHB010000077.1:0-6329 GCF_035481145.1 Nocardioides sp.
AAGGATTATGAGTCCTCTGCTCTAACCGACTGAGCTACCGGCCCGCACGCCGCGGCGTACGGGGCAAAGATAGAGGTGCCCGCCTGAGGCCCGGCACACCCCATGTGATGCCGGACGAGGGACGGCGGGCACCGCGCATCAGATCCTGGGAGGGAGGGTCGGACCTGATGCTTTCCCTGCCCTCTCAACGAAGCTCTCCCGGTGGGGTTACGCCGCCGGTGCCTTCTGGTCGACCCGCTGCAGCTCGCCGAAGACCGCGAGCCGGTCGTCGGAGTGGAAGAGCTCGGCGCAGGTGACCAGCGTGATCAGCCGCTGACCGGGCACCTGGGGTGGCTCCACTCCCCCGGGCTCGGGGTTGTCGGGCAGCTCCTCGAGCACCCACCCGCCGCTGTCGAACCGGACGCGCAGGGCGTCGCCGCGGGTGATGAGGCGGTAGGTGTAGACGTGGGTGCGGGTCTCGATGACCACCTCGTCACCCACGCGCAGGTCCGGCATGTGGCGGAGCGGCTCGTTGCGGGTCGTGCGGTGGGCGACGATGACGAAGTTGCCCTTCTGCCCGACCTCCGCCGACTCCTGCATGTGCCCGTAGCCGGCATGCAGCGCGTCGTAGCCGGTGAACTCCAGCAACGGGATCGCGTAGTCGTCGCCGAAGCGCGGCACCCGCACGATGCCCTCGACGTTGCCCCACTTCACGCGGGGTTCCTTGCCGTGCGACCACGCCTGCTCGGTCTCGGTGCGGACCTTCTCCTGGATCCGCGCCGACTGCCAGTCGGTGCCCCAGAACTGCCAGCCGATGTAGCCCAGACCGGAGAGCCCGGCCAGGATCAGCACGACACCGATCAGACGACGCATGGCTTCTCCTCGACGCTCGTTGGCTCACCCATTCTCGCGCGTCATCGGCCTCCGCGGGTCAGGAACCGTAGTACGCCTTCTTCGCGTCCGCTGCGGCGTTGGTGATGCTCCGAGTGGCGGACTCGGAGACCTGGAGCGCCACGGGCAGGTCGACCCGGCAGGTGGCGCCGGCACAGTCCTTGACCTGGGTCAGCACGGCGTTGAGCTGTCGCCGCACGTCGGCGTAGGCCGTCGACCCGGCGACGTTGCGCAGCTGGTTGGGGTCCTTGACCATGTCGTAGAGCTCGACCGCCCCGCGTGCATAGCGGAAGAAGGCGTAGCGGGCGGTGCGGATGCCCATCACGGCCCGGCCCCGGCCGAACGCCTCGTTGACCAGCGTCGAGGAGCCGTTGCCGGCCTCGAACATCGTCACGCGGGTCCAGCCGCGCGACGTCGCGATGTCGGCCGCCAGCGAGCGGCCGTCGGCGTACGGCAGGCGTGTGCCGGCCCACTCGGCGACCGTCGCCGAGAGGTCGACGGTCGTCGCCGGGGCGACGCGGCTGCCCTCGGGGATGCCGGGGCCGGCCATCAGCAACGGCACCTTGTACGACGGCTCGTACGGCGAGTTCTTGCCGTCCAGCCGCCGGTGCTCGCCGAGGAAGTAGCCGTTGTCGGAGGTGAAGACGATGCGCGTGCGCCCGAGCTCGCCCCTGTTGGCCAGCATCCGGAACATGCGTCCGAGCTGGACGTCGAGTGCATAGAGCGCCTCCGCGCGCTGGCGGGTCAGCTTCAGCACCGCGCGACGATCGGCGTCATCGAGACGCGGGAGGTTGCGGATCATGCTCGGCTTGTCCGACACGTCGGGCTCGGGCTCGCCGGAGGCGGGCACGCCACGGCCGCGACGGATCTGGTCGTCGAAGCGACCCTTCACCCAGTCGGGACGGGCCGGGGTCTTCAGGCCCGGGTCTCCGGGCTCCCACGGACCGCCGACGTGCGGCGCGAGCGAGTTGACGTAGAGGAACCAGGGTGCCGAGAGGCTGGTGAAGCGGTCGAGGACCTTCAGCGACTCATCGGCCATGACACGGGAGGAGTACGTGCCCGCGTGGCCCTGCAGGGAGCCGTTGACGTTGACCGTCGTGTCGAAGTAGCGGTAGGTGCCACCAGCGCGCGGGTCGGACTCCGCCAGGCCGGTGCCGTCGGGGGTGCCGCGCCACTGGTGCCAGCCCGCAGGCACGAAGGTCGCAGGGCGGGCGGTCGGGTCCGTCTTCGGCTTCGCCAGCCCGTAGCGGTTGAGGTACTTGCCGACGTAGCCGGTGCGCATGCCGACGCCGCGGAGTGCGGTCGCCAGCGTGCGGGAGTCGTTGAACGCGCCGTAGCCGTAGGGAGCGTCGTGCCACCAGACCTTGTGGTTGTGCGTGAAGCGGCCGGTGAGGAACGACGCGCGGTCGGGGCAGCACAGGGGCGTCGTCGCATAGGCGTTGCGCCAGGTCAGGCCGCGCTGCTGCACGTAGCGACGGACGTTGGGCATGAACCGGAGCTCGTCGGCCCGCATGTCGTCGGTCATGATCACGAGGACGTTGGGCCGGGTCGCGGCCTCGGCCGGCACCGTGGCGGCCTCGTGGACGGTGAGCGCCGCGACGCCGGCGGTCAGCGCCAGCGTGGTCATCACGGCAGTGGTCGTGCGCCAGCGGGGCAGACGCCCCTCGCGGCGCGCGTGCAGGCGCGCGAACATGTGTCCCCCGAATCGCGTGGGCCGCACCCGAAGCGGGCCCGATCAGGGACGATCCTAAGGCCGGGCGCCGACATCCGCGGACAAACCGCAGGAAGCACCCGCGGGCTGCGGGGCGACAGTCGCGCGCCGGGAAATGCGAACCGCCCCTGACCGATGATCAGGGGCGGTGGCTTGCTCCCCCGGCTGGACTCGAACCAGCAACCCTTCGTTTATCAGTCGGCGCAGGCCAGGGCACGTGCCGTGTGGGGCCTCGAGGCCGAGGACGACGCGGCATGAGCGCGCTGGCACCTGAGGTGCTCGTGAAGGTCTGCGGGTGGTGCTACTCGCTCGAGGTGAAGTCGATGCCCACCGTCACGGTGGTGTGGCGACACGACCCCGTCGACTGCTGGTGCGAGAGCAACGCTGCCAACGGCAGGCGCCACGTGTCGGCAACGTGCGCGCTGCACGAAGCCCGGGAGCGTGCCGACCTCGAAGAGCTCGGCTACGAGGTCGTGGCGGTCTACCGCGAGGACCCGATGCCGGTGGTCTACGGCCCTCGGGCCCTGTGGGGTCCGCTGGGATAGCCGTTCGGCTGCGCACAAGTAGCCAAAAGGATGATCTTTGGCCGGTTCGCCGGTCACCACCACTCTCGGGCTGTACAACCGGGGGCGGGATGGGAACAACTACACAACGGCCGAACGGGTGGCGCGAGGCGGTCCCCTTGTGGGTCGACGCTCTACGCGCCGCGAACCGGTCCGAGAAGACGATCAGGCTCTATCGGCACTACCTCGGCCTGTTGCAGGCCGGGCACCGGTCACCGTGGGCGGTGGGGACCGGCGATCTCGAGGCGTACCTCGGCCGCGATGGCTGGGGCGCCTCGGCGCGGCACTCGGCGCGGTCGTCGGTGGTGTCGTTCTACCGGTGGGCGTGGCGTCACGGGCACCTCGAGGAGGACCCCACGCGGCGCCTCGAGGGCGTGCGGGTGCCCAAGGGGCAGCCACGTCCCACCCCGGAGTTTGTCGTACGCCAGATGCTGCGGGACCACCCGGACCGCATCGGGTTCATGACCCTGCTGATGGCCGAGATGGGCCTACGGTGCGGCGAGGTCGCCCAGGTCAACGCCCGCGACTACGTCGCCACACCGGGCGGGCTGGCGCTCGGGGAACTGCTGGTGCACGGCAAGGGCGGCAAGCAACGCCTGTTGCCGGTGGCCTCGGAGCGGCTGCACGCGCGCCTGTCGGCGGTGAGCGGGTGGGCGTTCCCCAACGGCAAGGGCGGCCACCTGTCGGCCGCGCACGTGTCGGTGCTCATGTCCAGGGCGTTGCCGGGTGACTGGACGGCGCACAAGCTGCGGCATCGCTGCGGGACGGTGCAGTACGACCGGACGCGGGACCTGCTGGCGGTCTCGGCGTTCCTCGGGCATGCCAACACGGAGATCACCCAGACGTACGTGGCGATGCCGCGTGACGCCCTCGCGGCGGTTGCGAGGGCGTCGGCGCTCTAGTGGCGGGAGTCGCGGCGGATGCGGTCCTGCTCGAGCTGCGGACGAGCCTTGGGGTCCACCAGATGATCGGGCAGGACGTCGGCAATGCCTGCACGCAGCTTGGAGTCCATGAGGCCGTTGGACAGCTCGTCGACGGTCTTCTCGACGGACCCGATCTTGGCCAGGGCGAGCACCCCGACGACGGTGGTGGACAGCGCCGTGAGGATCAGGCCGATGGTGTTCGCGGCCTGCTCGGAGGGAGCGAAGACGGCCACCACCACCACCCCGAACATGGTGGTGCAGAACATGGCCACGACGCCGACGATGATGGCGGTCTGGTTCTTCATCGGAGCCCCTTGAGCGCCTCGAGGGCGGTGCGGATCTTGGCGGCGTCCTTGGGTCGGCGTACGAGCGCGGCCTTTAGCAGGCGGCGGGCTCGAGCAACGCGGGTGAGGGTGAGGCCCCACGGAGCCGTGGAGTCGTAGCGGGCCTTGTCGGACTGCACCGACACGTGGACGTGCTTGAGGTGGGCGTTCACGCCGCTGTAGGGCGCCGGGGTCCAGGCGGGGATGCCGGGCTTGTCGTACGACCGCCAGATGGTGCGGTTGAAGATGACGTACTTGATGCGGCGGTCCCGTCGCGCAACCAGCGTGCGGGCGATGACGTCGGCCACGGCCTCGTCGTCGGTGAGGTCGATCGCGGTCACCACGCCCATGGTGCCGTCCTTGACCCACGGGTTGTGGTCGGAGTCGCGGGAGGCGTGCTCGGCGTTGCCGATCGTTCCGTCTGAGGCCTTGTTGCGGGTGGGCCAGCGGTTGTTGACCTCGGTGCGGAGGGTCTCGAGGGACTTGGCGAGGCGCCATGGTGGCGTGGGCATGGTGGTGTCCTTTCCTGTGAACGTGAAGGTGGCCACGACGGGCGCGTGGTCGGTGTGCAGGTCGCGGCGGATGACGCGGCGGGTGACCTTGCGTACCTGCGGCCGGACGGCCGGGGCGTAGACGATGTGGTCGAGGCCGTGCTTGGCGAGCGTGTAGGCGCCCTTGGCGAGGGTGGCGGGGTCGTAGCTCACGCGGTTCATGTCCCCGATCACGAAGACGTCGCGGCCATGGACGTGCTCGAGGGCGATGGCGTCAGCGATGGCGCGGTGGTGGGTGTTCCACTTCTCACGCCGCCACGCGAGGTCGGGCCGGTGCCCTGCGGTCCAGGCACCGGAGACGTAGTGCGTGTTGATGACCGTGAACGCGGCGGAGAGCCCCCGAGGACGGCGTACGCCGACGGTGGCGGCGGTGTAGCCGCGGTGCGGGGAGATCCCGGCCTTGCCCTCATGGGTCTGGACGTGCCACGTCTCGAGCACCTCGAACCGGTCCGGGTCGAGCAGGATCGGGGTCGGCCTGCCGCCGATGACACGCCATCCGGGGAACGCGGCCTTGAGCGCCTCGAGGTCGGAGGGGTCACCGATCTCCTGCGCACCGATGATGGTGGCGCCGCCACGGACGAGCTTGGCCATCGCGCGGGCGTCGGAGCGGACCTGCGCGGGCGTCAGGTCGGGAAAGTCCTTCTCGTTCCAGGTCACAAGTCGCACGGGGTCACGCCCTCAGGTAGGTGATGGTGGCCTTGCTGCCTGCCGCGCTGCCGATGACGTCGAGTGACCCGCCCGAGTTCTGCCATGCCTCGATCTCGAGGGTGTCGCCTGCGGCGAGCCGGACGGAGTCGGAGAACGGCACCGAGGTCAGCGAGGAGGGGTTGGTGCCGATGGTGTTCCGGTAGACCTCGGTCCCGGCCGCGAGGATGCGGGCGATGCGCGAGCCGGTGGCGTTGGAGGCGAAGGTGATGACACCGCGTACCTCGTAGATTCCGGCCCGGTCCGCGGTGAAGGTGCCCGAGGAGTAGGCCATGGAGATCGCGGGGGTCCGGTTGGTGTCCCACAGAACCTTGGCGAAGGTGGAGGTGGCGACGGACTGCGCCGCGGCGCGGTAGACGTCGCGCCACGGCAGCCCGCCCGGGGTGGCGGGTGGTGCGGGCACCAGCTGCGGCGCCGCGACGGACCCGACGACCTCGAAGGAGTAGCCGACGATCCACTTCTTGGGGGTGATCTGGTGCTCGAGGGCGGTGATGCGGTAGTCGGCGTTGACCTTGTCGGAGTAGGTGACGTGGACCTTGTCGTAGAGGTCGAGCGTGGCGCCGTGGGCGTGGCTGCGGGCATCCACGACGGGCAGGACGAGGGAGTTGCAGCACCGCGCGGGGGTGGCGTTGGCGGCGAGGATCGCGGCCGCGTAGGCGGCGATCGAGGCGGAGGACTCGGTG
>NZ_DATIHB010000078.1:0-2719 GCF_035481145.1 Nocardioides sp.
GTGTATGGGGGTCATTCGCCGGTCCTCCTGGTGCGGAAGTAGCGGGTGGGGATGTTGGCTTTCTGGTCGCCGTCTTTGCGGTGCATGTGGCCGTCTTTGTGGTGTTTCTCGAGGCGGCGTCGGGCTTTCTCGCGTTGGGCGTCGGTGGGTTCCTCGGTTTCGAAGAGAGCTGCGGCTGCGTCTCGTGCGGTGAGGCCTGCGGGGCTTGCGGCGGCGAGCTTGAGGAGGTCGACGGAGTGGAAGATCGCGGTTCGGCCGGCGGAGTGGTCGTGGAGCAGCCTGAGTGGCCCGATGGTGTCGGCGGGCTGCTTGAGGTGGTGGAGGGTCACGAGGGGGTCGCCGGTCGTGCCGGTCAGCAGGAGGACGGAGCCGGAGCCGCTTGTGATCCACGTGGAGCCGTAGATGTCGTCCAGCGTCGGGGTGGCCGCCTTGGCGCCGTTGAGGGCCTTGCGGTTGTGGTGGAGCTCGATGACCTGGACTCCGGCTGCGATGGCCTTCTGGCGCGCTCGGTTCCAGCCTGCGCCGACTTCGTCGTCGGTGAGGCCGAGTGCGGCGTCCTTGAGGCTGTCGACGATGACGGTGTCTGCTTCGTAGGCCTGGCACATCTCGGTCAGGGTGGTGGGGTGCTTGGCGAGGTCGTACGGCGGCGGTCCGCTCCAGATGGCGAGCATCTCGTCGAGGTGGGCGCGGTGCTCTTCGTCGACCATGCGGCGCATGGAGCGCTTGATCTGGTTCGGGCGGTCCATCGCGAGGTAGAGGGTGCGTTGGTTTCCGGGGGTGATCGGGTAGCCGATGAGGTCCTCGTAGCCTGGGAGTCCGCAGCGACCGAGTGCGACCTGCTGCGCGAGGGTGCTCTTACCAAGGCCTTGCGAGCCCGCGATGATGAGGGATTCGCCATCGGCGAGGAGTACGTCGTCGCCGGTTCCCCAAAGTGCGGTTGGGGTGGCTTCGCCGTCGAGGATGAACGCGCCGCCGGGCTTCCATCCTGCGAGTCGGCGATAGACGCTGTCAGGCTCTGGCTCCCCGTTGGGCTCGCCGGAGTCGACGACAGGGGGCGGGGTCTGGGCGTGCGAGGCACCGTCTGAGTCCGGAGGTTCACGGGTCCACCACGGTTCAGCCGTCATGCGGCGTGTCCTCGCACTTCGTCTTCGAGCGCATCGCGCAGTTCTGCCTCGGAGTGCCACGCGAGGGCGGCCCGGGCCCGGCAGGCGTTGGCGAGCTCGGTGAGTCGGTTCCAGCGCTCTTGGCGCTCCTCGGGGGTGACGTGCGCCGGCACGAAGTCCTCTGGCCGCGGACGAGCCCATTCGTAAAGCTCGGCGCGGTGGATCCAACCTGCAGCGCTCGCGTCGTCCCAGGCGTCCTGGATGACGCGGTAAGCGAAGTGGTGGCCGTTGTCGGGCGTCCGCATCTACTTCACCAGCCAGAGGTGGCGGCGCCCGGCGGGGGCCTCTGCACCTTCGAAGCGCCTGACCCAGGTCGACAGCGTCTGGCGGTCTCCGGTGAAGATCACGCGCACACCGCGGCGGAGGGCCGCGTCGATGCTGGCCCCGAGCCGTGTGCAGGGGCTCCAGACGTTGTCGAGGAGCAGGACGTGAGCTGTGGCGACGTCTATCACGACCACCTCGCCCGACGACGTGCGGTCGAGGATGGCGCGCAGAGCTTGTCGGTACGACTCGGGGTGGTTCATCCCGAATCGCCAGGCAGCAGCGTCACGCTGGTCAAGCAGCGGGTGGAGTGTCATCCTGAGTTCCTCCGGTGCTCTTGGTGAGGGCATGGACGGTGGCGATGGTCGGGCTGGCGGGCCCGGCCTCGCTGTCTGCCTGGGGCAGACCGATGACCTGGGCGGCGATGTCGGCCGGGATCCCGTACGTCTCGGTGAGGAGCCGGAAGGTCGGGATGCGCGTCGTGCCGCAGACCTTGATCGCGGGAAGGTCGCCGTTCTTCACCGCGGCGTACGTCGAGTCCCGCCCAGCGCCGCTGAGCTCGAGGTACTCGCGGACCGTGAGGCTCAGGCGACCCCGCAGGTCCTCGAGCTTCATGCGGCAATCACCCTCTGGAGTTCCGCGAGGATCCGGGCGTACCGCACACGCTCAGCGCCGCGAGGCACTCGCGTGCCGGCCTCCCACCGCGCCAGCGTGACTCGGTGTACGTCCACCTCGCGCGCCAGGCGATCCTGGGTGACGCCGGCAGCTTCGCGGATCCGCCGAGCCTCGTTGGGGCGCGGCAGTCCACGGGATTCGATCACCTCTGCGATCAGGTCAGTCATCATCGGCACCTCTTTGTCACTCTGTCGGTGACATGAAGGCTTCCCGCCTACTGAAAGCAGAATCAAGCAGTTCCGCGGGTCCGTCCGTACCGCGTTACGCCGCGGGCTATGAAACAGTTCCGCGGATGGTTGCCATTCGGCGACAACCGCGGCTACATTGACGGCGTGGATAGCGACGAAGACGAGCTGTGGGAGCAGGCGCGCGAGCTCTTGGAGCTCCACCTCGGCCCCGACGCCAACGCGCGCGAAGAGTTCACGCGCGTTATGGGCGTACATCCGAGCGAAGCATCACGAGGCGAGCTCCGGTGGGCCATAGAGCACTTGCAAGCGAACCAATGGGGTGTCCCCAGCAGCTACACGTTCCGATGGGAGGAGGATGCAGCCGATGGGTGGGTAACTGTGGCTAGCGGGCCTGGCTTGTCGCAGCCTCTCCAGATCCGGGTGGGCATGCAG
>NZ_DATIHB010000079.1:0-23299 GCF_035481145.1 Nocardioides sp.
GCGCAGGCCCACGCCGACACCCGCCACGAGGGCGATGGCCACCAGCAGCCTGGCGGGCATCCCGTCGGCCTCGTCCATCAGGCGGGTCCAGGAGACGAGCACGATCCACGACGCGAGTCCTGCCCACACCGCGAGTGCCACCGCGGGCCCGCTCTGCGTCCGCGTCACGCCATCGCCCCGAGCTCGCGCCAGGCGGTCGGCAGGGCGGTGTCGGGCGCGAGTCGTACGGCGCGCCATCCGCTGCCGCGGAGGATCGCCGCCGCGTCATCGCGCACGCCGCTTCCGGCCCACTGGGCGACGTCCAGGACGAGCGCGTACGCCGGGTCCGCGTGGTGGCGCAGCCGGCGCAGGGTCGCGCGGTCATCGGTCACGTCGCCGAGCACGGCCACCAGCATCCCGTGGCGCGAGGTCTCGTCGAGCCAGCCCGTGGCGAGGCCGGTGCGGCGTACGGGCTCGACGACGGCGAGCTCCTCGAGGAGCCGGTCGCCGTCTGCGGGCGTGGCGCGATCGTGCCAGGCGTCGCCGGAGGGAGGGCCGTCCGCGGTGACCAGGCGCACGACGAAGCCGCGTGCGGCGAGGTGTGCGGCGACGGAGGCCGCAGCGGTCACGGCCGCCTCGAGCGACGAGCCCGCGCCGTGCCCGCGGTGGGCGGAGGCACGGTTGTCGAGGAGCACCGTCGCGCGCGACTGCCACGGCTGTTCCTCGCGGCGGACCATCAGCTCGCCCGTGCGGGCACTGGTGCGCCAGTGCACGCGCCGGAGCGGGTCACCGTGGCGGTACTCCCGCACGGTGACGTCCTCGGCGCTGCCGTTGGCGAAGGCGCGGGGGCGGTTGTCGCCGGCGCCGGTCCAGGCCCCTGCGCGGCCCACGGCGGGAAGGGGGACGACAAACGGGGTGACGACGAGGTCGTCGACCTCCGCGACGGTCGCGGTGCGCTCGGTCATGCCGAAGGGGTCGGTCGTGCGCATCGTGGCTGGTCCGATCAGGAACCGCCCTCGCACGTCCGAACGGACCGTGTAGTCGACGTGGGTCGTCCACGTCCGGCGTGCGGTGGGCAGCACGAACCGAGGCCGTACGCCGAGTGCCCAGGGCACACGGTCCTCGACCAGGAGCGCGCCGGTCCCGGCCCCACCAGTGAGGGTGAGCTGGACCCGCGCCGGCTGGCCGGCGGGGACACGGCGTGGTCCGAGCGTGCGCTGGACCGTGACCGGGCGGTCACGACGCAGGGCCGCGAGGCCGAGCAGGGGAAGCAGGGCGAGCAGCACGCCGACGGAGGTGAGTGCCGGCTGCCCGAGGAGCAGTCCGCCGGCGAGTGCGGTCAGGCCTCCGGCGGCGGCGGTGCGACCGCGGTGGGTCAACGTGGCCACGACGGAGCCCCGCTCACGCGGGGTCGGGCACGGGGACCCGGGCCAGCACGTCGGTCAGCACCGCCTGCGGGGTGCGGCCAGCGAGGGCGGCCTCGACGCCCGGCATCAGGCGGTGTGCGAGGACCGGCACGGCGAGGGCGTGGATGTCGTCGGGGAGGACGTAGCCACGGCCGGCGAGCGCGGCGCGAGCCTTCGCGGCGCGGACCAGGTGGAGCGTGGCGCGCGGAGAAGCCCCGAGCACGAGGTCCGAGGAGGTGCGCGTGGCGGTGGAGACGGCGATGGCGTAGCGGCCGACGGGGTCGGACACGTGCACCTGGGCGACGATCCCGATCAGCTTGCTGATCTCGCCGGCGTCGGTCACGGGCTCGAGGTCGTCGAGCGGGTTGGCGGCGGCATGCGAGCCGAGCATCGCCAGCTCGGCAGCTGGCACGGGATAGCCCATCGCGACGCGGCACATGAAACGGTCGCGCTGCGCCTCGGGGAGGGCGTAGGTGCCCTCCATCTCGATCGGGTTCTGCGTCGCGATGACCAGGAAGGGCGACTCCAGCGCCATCGTCGTGCCGTCGACGGTGACCTGCCGCTCCTCCATGCACTCGAGGAGCGCGGACTGGGTCTTGGGAGACGCACGGTTGATCTCGTCGCCGACCACGACGTTGGCGAACACGCCGCCGGGGTGGAAGTCGAAGCGGCGGGTGTCGGGGTCGAAGACGCTGACGCCGGTCACGTCCGAGGGCAGCAGGTCCGGCGTGAACTGGATCCGCTTGACCGTGCCGTCGACCGAGCGGGCGAGGGCCTTGGCCAGCATCGTCTTGCCCACGCCGGGGACGTCCTCGATCAGCAGGTGCCCCTCGGCCAGCAGCACCGTCAGGGCGGTCTCGACGACCTCGCCCTTGCCCTCGATGACGTGCCCGACGTTGGCGCGCACCCGCGCCATGACCCGCGTGACCGTCTCGAGGTCACCAGCTCCCACTGCCACCTCCACAACCTAGCGCGCGGGCAGCGGTCGTGAGGCCGGACCGGTGCCCCCGACCACTGGTAAGTGCTGCTCCGCAAAAGGGGAGGGAAACGCGCGGAAGATGGTTGACGGTGGAGTGAAGTGGAGTAATGTGGAGCGCAGTGGAGGAAGAGTGGGGGAAAGGGGTGGAGAACGGATGTTCTTCGGCACCTACACCCCCAAGCTCGACGACAAGGGGCGCCTCTTCCTCCCGGCGAAGTTCAGGGATCAGCTGGCGGAAGGGCTCGTGGTCACTCGTGGCCAGGAGCGATGCCTGACCGTCTGGTCGATGCAGGACTTCGCAGGCATGACCGACCGGCTCCGCGAGGCGCCGGTCACCAACAAGGGAACTCGTGACTACGTCCGCATGCTCTTCGCCGCGGCGTCGCAGGAGATCCCCGACAAGCAGGGCCGCATCTCCATCCCGTCGGTGCTGAGGGAGTACGCCTCACTCGGCAAGGAGGTCATGGTGATCGGCGCGATGAACCGGATCGAGATCTGGGACCCCACCGCATGGGCGGCGTACTCCGAGGAGCAGGAGCAGAAGTTCTCGGAGCTCTCCGACGAGGTCTTCCCCGGCATCTGATCCACCACCCCGCACCACCAGCAGCAACAGAACAGCGGATTCGCAGGACGAGGTCTCGTGCCCACTCCTTGCCCGTGCCCTGGGGCAACTTCCCCGGTTCCAGGCCACGAACTTCCCCCCATCGCGGGGAGTGGGCAGGGACCTGGCCTTGCGAATCCGCTCATCCCTTTCCCACACGCACAGCCCCATCACGCACAGCAAGGGTCGAGACCATGCACACCACCACCACCCGCGAACCGCGGGTCCGCGACCAGGCCCGCGAGGCCCTGGTCGTGATGGTGCTGTCAGCCGGCCTCTCGGTCGGGTGCGCGATGGCGCTCGTCGTACTCATCGCCGCAAGCGGGCAGGCCTAAGGTCGGGTTGGAGCGAATGCGTCCCCTCCACGTCCCGGTCCTCCGCGAGCGGTGCGTCGAGCTCCTGGCCCCTGCCCTCCAGCGCGAGGGCTCGGTCATGGTCGACTGCACGCTCGGTCTCGGTGGCCACACCGAGGCCGTCCTCGCGGCACTCCCGGCCACGCGGGTGATCGGCATCGACCGCGACCCCAACGCGCTGCGGCTCGCGGGAGAGCGGCTGGCTCCGTTCGGTGACCGCTTCGTCGGCGTCCACGCGGTCTACGACGAGATCCTCGACGTCATCGCCGCCCAGGGCCTCGACCACGTCGACGGCGTCCTCTTCGACCTCGGCGTCAGCTCGATGCAGCTCGACGTCCGCGAGCGCGGCTTCGCCTACGCCGAGGATGCGCCGCTCGACATGCGGATGAACGACGGCACGGGCATGACCGCCGCCGATGTCCTCAACACCTACGACGAGCGCGAGATCGCCCGGATCCTGCACCAGTACGGCGAGGAGAAGTTCGCCCGGAAGATCGCCAGGGCGATCGTCCGTGAGCGCGAGGTGGAGCCCTGGACCCGCTCGGGCCGCCTCGTCGAGCTGCTGTACGCCGAGATCCCGGCGCCTGCGCGGCGCACCGGGGGTCACCCGGCGAAGCGCACGTTCCAGGCGCTGCGCATCGAGGTCAACGACGAGATCGACGTGCTGCGCCGGGCGATGCCCGCGTCGCTGCAGGCCGTCGGAGTCGGTGGCCGCGTCGTCGTGGAGTCCTACCACTCGCTCGAGGACCGGATCACCAAGCAGGTCTTCGCCGAAGCCACGCGGCTCGACGTCCCGCCGGACATGCCGTTCATCCCCGAGGGGATGGAGCCGCCCTTCAAGGCGGTCACCCGGGGCGCGGAGAAGGCGGTCGAGCCCGAGCTGACCGAGAACCCCCGCGCCGCCAGTGTCCGACTCCGCGCCGTCGAGCGCACCCATTCCGACACCACCCGAAGGAGCCCCCGGCCATGAGCACACCGCAGCTCTCCCGCGTCCGCGTCGCGCGCATCGCCGAGGAGGCCGTCGAGCGGGCCCGCCTCCGCGTCGTCCCGACCACCCGTGGCCGGGCGCCGAAGGTCCCGTTCGTGATGCTGGTCAGCGCACTGCTGCTCGCCGGCGTCGTCGGGCTGCTCCTCTTCAACACGACCATGCAGCAGAACTCCTTCGCCGCCGCAGACCTGCAGACCCGTGCCGACGAGCTGCGCTCCCAGAAGCAGGCGCTCCAGGCGGAGATCGACGAGCTCAACGACCCGCAGCGGATCGGCCAGGCGGCGAACCGCCTGGGCATGGTGATGCCGGTCTGCCCGCGCTTCCTCCACACCGCGACGAACAAGGTCACTGCCGCTTGTGACGAGCCGCCGACGAAGCTGCTCATCGACCCGCCGGCCGCGCAGCGGCCCAAGTCGCTCGTCCCGAACCGCACGGTGGTGAAGGTCGAGGCGCCGGTGACGACGAACACGGCGAGGAAGCCTGCCGACACGCCGACCGAGGGCGCCGTGAAGGCTGACCGTGTGGGTTCTCATGGAGCCAGCAGCACCAACTGACCCCCGAAGGACCCTTGTGAACTCCCGCTCCGGCAGCCCGTTCCGGCTGAAGTTCGGCTTCCTGGTCATCGCGATCGTCCTGTCGTTCTACGGCGCGCGCCTGGTCCAGCTGCAGGCGATCGACCCGGACTCGTATGCCGAGATGGCCCACGAGGAGGGCCTGGAGGAGGTCGTGCTGCCCGCCTCGCGGGGTGCCATCCTCGACCGGGACGGTGTCGAGCTGGCCTCCTCGATGGACGGCCTGATGGTCATCGCCGACCCCTACCTCACCTCGCCGAAGGCTGCGCAGCTCGCGCGCTTCCTGGCCGACAAGCTGGATGTCGACTACTTCACGACACTCGAGAAGCTCCGCAAGACGACGGGCGAGGGCAGCCGCTACCAGATCCTCGCCCGACGGATCCCTGCGACGAAGGTCCGCAAGGTGCTCGAGCAGGCAGCCGACGAGGGCTTCAAGGGGCTGACGACCGAGCGCGATCCCATCCGGTCCTACCCGCTCGATGACGTCGCCGCCAACATCATCGGCTTCATCGGCCAGGACGACGAGAACGGCCCGCTCGCCGGCCTGGAGCGCACCTTCAACAAGCAGCTCGCCGGCACCGACGGGATCGCGCGCTACCAGGCCGTCAAGGGCCGCCAGATCCCGCTGTCGGACGCCACCGTGACCGAGCCGCGTGACGGCCGCCCGCTCAAGCTCACGATCGACCGCGACGCGCAGTGGTTCACCCAGCGCACGCTGGCCCAGGTGGTGCGCAACTGGAAGGCGAGCTCGGGCGTCGCCATCGTCCTCGACAGCAAGACCGGCGATCTCCTCGCGTACGCCGACTACCCGACGTTCGACGCCAACGACCCGCTCGCCTCCTCGAAGGAGTACTACGGGTCGAAGGGCGCGCAGGAGCCCTACGAGCCCGGGTCGGTCCAGAAGGCACTGACCCTGTCGGCCGTCATCGACGCCGGCAAGGCGGAGCCCGACACCCGGATCACCGTGCCGGAGACCCTGGAGTTCGGGTCGCACTCGATCGGTGACCACGGTCGGCAGGGCACCGCGAAGATGACCCTCGCGGGCGTGCTGGCGAAGTCCTCCAACATCGGCACCACGATCGCTGCCCAGCAGCTGCAGAGCGCTGAGCTGCGCGACTACCTGACGGCGTTCGGGCTGGGGTCGCGGACCAACGTCGGCCTGCGGGGCGAGAGCCCGGGCATCGTCCCGGCGGCGCCGTGGCAGCCGGTCAGCCAGGCCACGATCTCCTTCGGCCAGGGCATCAGCTCCACGCCGCTGCAGATGGCGGCCGCGATCAACACGATCGCCAACGGCGGAGTGCGGGTCTCGCCGAGCCTCATCGACGGCAGCGCGACCAGCGAGGACGGCGTCGAGGTCGGCACCGCGCACGCGACCGCAACCCGCGTGATCAGCGAGGAGACCGCGACCAAGGTCGCGCGGATGATGGAAACCGTCCTCGACCCGGAGGAGGGCACCGCGCCCGCGGCCCGGATTCCCGGCTACCGCGTGGCCGGCAAGACGGGCACGGCGCAGATCCCGAACCCCAACGGCCGCGGCTACCTCACCGGCATCGACAACAACTCCTTCGCCGGCTTCGCGCCGGCCGAGGCCCCGCGCTTCACGGTCTACGTCGCGGTGATGGGAGTCCGCGGCGGCGCCGGTGGCCTGACCGCGGCGCCGGCGTTCAAGCGGATCATGAGCTACATGCTGCGCCACTACGGCGTCCCGCCGACCGATGCGGCCGCCACGCCGTACGAGACGACGTGGGGCGGGCGCAGCACCGGTAGCCTCGCGCCGTGAGCGACCCGCAGTCTGCAGTGACCCCGTCCGGCCGGCCCAGCGAGCCGCGTCGCACACCGCTGGCGCAGGTCGCCGAGTGGCTGGGGCTGGGCCTTCCCGCTGGCGCCCCCGGCGCGGACGTCGACGTCACCGGCATCTCCCTCAGCACCCAGCGGATCCAGCCCGGAGACCTCTACGCGGCCCTTCCGGGCACGCGCGTCCACGGAGCGTCGTACGCCGCCGCCGCGGTGTCGGCCGGTGCTGTCGCGCTGCTGACCGATGCCGAGGGAGCAGCGCTGGCGGCCGGCTGCGGGGTGCCGCTGCTCGTCGTCGACGACGCTCGCGCGGTGCTCGGCGAGCTCTCGGCGAAGGTCTATGGAGAGCCCGCTCGTGACCTGCGCCTGCTCGCCGTCACCGGCACCCAGGGCAAGACCACGACCACCCGCCTGGCGGAGCTCGCGCTCGAGCAGGCCGGTGTCGCCGCGGCCGTCATCGGCACGGTCGGCACGCGCGTGAAGGGCGAGGACATCAAGACTGCCCTGACCACCCCGGAGGCACCCGACCTGCACGGTCTCTTCGCGATGATGCGCGAGCGCGGCGTCGCCGGGTGCGCGATGGAGGTCTCCAGCCATGCGCTCGTGCTGGGCCGCGTCGACGGCGTCCAGTTCGACGTCGCGGTCTTCCTCAACCTGGGCCGCGACCACCTCGACTTCCACAGCGACCTGGCCGACTACTTCGCTGCGAAGGCACGGCTCTTCACCCCCGACCGGGCGCGCAAGGCCCTGGTCAACGTCGACGACGAGCACGGCCGGATCCTGCGGGACCAGCTCGGGTCGGACGCCCACGGGGTGCCGGTCGTGACCTTCTCGACGCTGGGTGAGGCGGACTGGACGGTGCGCGACGTCGCGGCCGATGCGACCGGCACCACCTTCACCGTCGTCGCGCCCGACGGGCGCTCGGCGGTCACGCGTGTCCCGATCGCCGGTGACTTCAACGTCTCCAATGCGCTCGCGGCGGTCGCCGGCTGCGTGGAGGCGGGCTACGACCTTGCCGCCGTGGCCGCCGGACTGGCGGCAGCCGGCGGAGTGCCGGGCCGCCTCGAGCGCGTCGAGACCAGTCGCGACCTCAACGTGGTCGTCGACTACGCGCACAAGCCCGACGCGGTCGAGGCCGCGCTCCGCACGCTGCGCCCGTTGGTGGCTCCCGGTGGCCGGCTGCTCTGCGTGATCGGGGCCGGCGGCGACCGCGACACGGGCAAGCGCCCGGTCATGGGCGAGATCGCCGCGCGCCTGGCCGATCTCGTGGTGGTGACCGACGACAACCCCCGCTCGGAGGACCCTGCTGCGATCCGAGCAGCGGTGCTCGCGGGTACGACGGGCGGCTCCGCCTCCGTCGCCGAGATCGGCGACCGCCGTGCCGCCATTCGCTTCGCCCTGGCGGAGGCCCGGCCCGGCGACATCGTGCTGATCGCGGGCAAGGGCCACGAGACCGGCCAGGAGGTAGCGGGCGTGGTGCATCCGTTCGACGACCGCGTCGTGGTGCGCGAGGAAGCCGACCGGCTGTGATCCCGCTGCATCTCTCCGAGATCGCGGCTGTCGTGGGCGGCGTGCTCCACGGCGACGACGCGCTCGTCACCGCGCCCGCCTTCCTCGACAGCCGCGCGGTCGAGCGGGGCGGTCTCTTCATCGCGATCGCCGGCGAGCGTGTGGACGGCCACGCGTACGCCGAAGGGGCGGTCGCTGCCGGCGCCGCCGGCGTGCTGGGCTCACGACCCACGGGCGTTCCGACCGTCGTCGTCGACGACCCCGCGGTGGCACTCGGGCTCCTCGCGCGACACGTGCGTGATGCGCTTCCGGACCTGACCGTACTGGCGCTGACCGGCAGCCAGGGCAAGACCGGCACCAAGGACTTCCTCGCCCAGCTCCTCGGCTCTGCGGGGGAGACGGTCGCGACCGCGGGCAACCTCAACAACGAGCTCGGCGTCCCCTTGACGGTGTTGCGCGCGACCGCGTCCACCCGCTACCTCGTCGTCGAGATGGGGGCCCGCGGCATCGGCCACATCTCCTACCTGTGCGGCATCGCCCGCCCCGACGTGGCCGCTGTCGTCAACGTCGGCACAGCGCACCTGGGGGAGTTCGGCACCCAGGAGGCGATCGCGCTCGCGAAGGGCGAGATCGTCGAGGCGCTCGCGCCCGAGGGCGTCGCGGTGCTCAACGCCGATGACCCGCTGGTGTCGGCGATGGCCGCACGCACCTCCGCCCGTGTGCTCACCTGGGGAGCGGCTTCCGACGAGCGCATCCAGCTCGCCGGCGTGCACTTCGGTGCGATCGAGCTCGACGACCTCGGCCGGCCCGCCGCGACGTTCCACTTCCGGGGCCGCGACGATCTCGCGTTCGCTGGGGTCGGCAAGGCCACGGTCCAGATGCTCGAGATCGGCCGGCACCAGGTGCTGAACGCGGCAGCCGCGGCGGCCCTCGCGCTCGCCGCGGGCGTCGACCCGGAGACCGTCTTCGCCGCGCTCGGGGAAGCCCGCAGCCTGAGCCGCTGGCGCATGGAGGTCCACGACCGCGCCGACGGCGTGACGGTCGTCAACGACGCCTACAACGCCAGCCCCGACGCGATGCGTGCTGCACTCGACACCCTCGCCGGGATCGGCGGGCGCAGCGGTCGCCGCACGGTCGCGGTCCTCGCGGAGATGCGCGAGCTGGGCGACGACGCGGAGCGGATCCACGCCGAGGTCGGAGCCCACGCGGCGACGGTGGGGATCGACGTACTGCTGGTCGTGGGCGAGGCCGCGGCGCCGATGCTGACCGGTGCGAGCAAGATCTCAGAGTGGTCCGGCACGGCGATCCCGGCTCCCGACCGGGCCGCGGCTCTGGCATGGTTGCGCGAGAACGTCACTGCTGGTGACGTCGTGCTGGTGAAGGCTTCGCGCGGTGCCGCGCTGGAAGTGGTGGCCGAAGGGCTGCTGGACGAGGAGACGAGTCGATGAGGGCGATCCTGCTGGGTGGCGGCCTTTCGCTGATCCTCTCGCTGATCGGCACGCGCTACGCGATCCGTGTCCTGAAGGCCAAGGGCTACGGCCAGGAGATCCGCGAGGACGGGCCGGACAGCCACAAGACCAAGCGTGGCACGCCGACCATGGGCGGCATCGTCATCATCCTGTCGACGCTGGTCGCCTACGGGCTGGCCAAGCTGATCACCGGCGAGATGCCGACGGCCTCCGCGCTCTTGCTGCTCTTCCTCTTCGCCGGCTGCGGTCTCGTCGGCTTCCTCGACGACTTCATCAAGATCTACCGGCAGCGCAACCTGGGCCTGCGCAGCCGCGCCAAGATGATCGGCCAGACGTTCATCGCGCTCGTCTTCGCGGGCGTGGCGATCTCGCCGTGGCTGGAGAACTCCCACGGCATCCGGCCGGCGAGCATGCACCTCTCGGTGCTGCGCGACTGGCAGGCGTGGACGCTCCCGGCAGTGCTCGTGATGCTGCTCTTCTGGGTGATCATCACCGGCACCAGCAACGCGGTGAACCTCACCGACGGCCTCGACGGACTCGCTGCGGGTGCATCCGTCATGGTCTTCGGTGCCTACACGATCATCAACATCTGGCAGTCCAACCAGACCTGCTTCCAGGTGCCGCGGCCCGAGGCCGGGTGCTACGAGGTGCGCGACCCGCTGGACCTGGCCGTCATCGCCGCTGCGATCACCGGCGCCTGCTTCGGTTTCCTGTGGTGGAACGCCTCACCTGCCCAGATCTTCATGGGCGACACCGGCTCCCTCGCCCTGGGCGGTGGCCTGGCCGGGCTCGCGATCCTGACCCGCACGGAGTTCCTGCTCCTCGTGCTCGGTGGCCTCTTCGTCATGGAGACGCTCTCGGTGATGATGCAGGTCTCCTACTTCAAGGCGACCAAGGGCAAGCGGATCTTCCGGATGGCACCGATCCACCACCACTTCGAGATGCTCGGGTGGGAGCAGGTCACGGTCGTGATCCGGTTCTGGATCGTCACCGGCTTCCTCGTCGCGCTCGGCGTCGGGGTCTTCTACGCGGAGTGGGTCTCGAGTGCCGGTGTCTGACGGCCGCGACTGGTCGGGCGTGCGGGTCGCCGTCGCCGGCTTCGGCCGCGCCGGCTTCGCCGCAACCGACAACCTGCTCCACCTCGGCGCGACGGTGACGGCGTACGCCGTACCGCTCGACGACGACGACCCCCTCGAGGCCGACCGTGCCGAGAAGGCCGAGCTGCTCAGCGTCCTCGGCGCGACGATCGTGCTCGACGAGACCGCGCTCGACACGCTCCCCGAAGGCCTCGACTTCGTGGTCTCCTCGCCCGAGTGCCTCGACACCCCGCTGGTCACCCAGGCTCGTGAACGCGGCGTCCCGGTGCTGGGTGAGGTCGAGCTCGCCTGGCGCCTGCGCGACACCAGCACCGGCCACCGCCCGGCGCCCTGGCTCGTCGTGGCCGGCAGCACCGGCCACACCGAGGTCGCCTTGCTCGTCGAGCAGATCCTGCTGGCCGCCGGGCAGCGACCCGCTGTCGCCGGCGCGACGGGTCTCCCGCTCGTCGAGGCGGTCATGGACCCCGAGCCGTACGACGCGCTCGTCATCGCGCTCGACGACCTCCAGCTCGTCGACGTCGCGTCCATGAGCGCACTCGCCGCCGCCGTCCTGGACACCGCCCCGGGCCCCGAGGGTGACCCGCTGGCCCGCGCCGCGGCGTACGAGCACGTGCAGGACGCGTGCGTCTACGTCGCGGCCGACGAGGCGACGCGCACGCTCGTCGAGGAGGCCGACGTGGTCGAGGGTGCCCGCGCCATCGGCATCACGCTCGGGATGCCGGGCGTCGGGATGCTCGGTGTGGTCGAGGACCTGCTCGTCGAGCGCGCCTTCCTGCCTCAGCGCTCGACCTCGGCCGCCGAGCTGACCTCCCTCGAGGACCTCGGCGCCGACGACAAGCCCACCGTCACCCGCGCGCTGGTCGCCGCCGCCCTGGCGCTCGCGTCGGGTGCCACGGCTGCCGACGTGCGCGACGGCCTCCGCAACGCGCGACACGCGTGACCGCCCTCCGCGGACACGCCGAGGCCGCGGGGGAGGATGGGCAGCGATGAGCACCAGCACCCAGATCGGCGCGCCTGAGGAGACCCACGAGCAGGTGGGTGGGATCGCTGCGCTCAAGGAGGCGCTCGCGCGCCCGCTGACGCCGTACTACCTGCTGCTCGGGTGCACGGCCCTGCTGCTCACCATCGGCCTGATCATGGTGCTGAGCGCGTCGAGCGTCACCTCCTACGAGGACTCCCGCAACTCCTACGCGGTGGTCCAGCGCCAGCTGGTCTGGGTCTGCATCGGCCTCCCGCTCGCCTGGGTGGGCTCGCGGCTCCCGCAGCGGACGCTGCGCAACCTCTCGACGCTCGGCCTGGTCGGCTCGATGGTCCTGCTGGCGCTCACGCTCACCCCGCTCGGCGTCACCCGCAACCACCAGACCAACTGGCTCGGTGTCGGTCAGTTCGTGATCCAGCCGTCGGAGTTCGCCAAGCTCGCGGTCATCCTCTGGGCCGGTCACGTCTACGCCAACAAGCAGCGCCGCCTCGGTGAGCTGCAGCACGTCCTGATGCCGGTGGTGCCCGGCGTCCTGGCGGTCACCGCGCTGATCCTGCTCCAGCGCGACCTCGGCACGGCGCTGGTGCTCTTCGCGATCACCCTCAGCCTGTTGTGGGTCGTCGGTGCGCCCGCGCGCTTCTTCACCCTCGCGGCCACCGTGATCGGCGTCGGGGCCTTCTGGCTCGCCACGACCAGCACCGAACGACGGCAGCGACTGCTCAGCTTCACCGACCCGTTCAAGGACTACCACGACTCGGGATGGCAGGCCGCCCACGGCCTCCTCGCCCTCTCGTCCGGTGGGATCTTCGGCAAGGGCATCGGTGCCTCCCAGCAGAAGTGGGGCACGCTCCCGGAGTCCCACACCGACTACATCTTCGCGGTGCTCGGCGAGGAGCTGGGCCTGGTCGGCACGCTCTTCGTCGTCGGACTCTTCCTGGCCATCGCGTGGTCCGCGGTCCGGATCGCGACGCAGACCCGCGACCCGTTCGTCCGCTACGTGTCCTTCGGCATCATGGTCTGGCTGCTCGGTCAGATGATCGTCAACGTCGGCATGGTCCTCTCCGTCCTCCCGGTCATCGGCATCCCGTTGCCGTTGGTCTCCTACGGTGGCTCCGCGCTGCTGCCGTCGCTGATCGCGCTCGGCATCCTGATCGGCTTCGCCCGTCGTGAGCCCGGGGCGGCCGCCGCCCTCGCGGCGCGCAAGCGCACCCGCCCCGCCCGTCCCGTGAAGCAGTCCCGAGGTCTCTGATGCGTGTCCTTCTCGCCGGTGGTGGCACCGCCGGCCACACCTCACCCCTGCTCGCCACCGCGGCGGCGCTGCTGCGCGAGGACCCGACGGTCGAGATCACCTGCCTCGGCACCCGCGAGGGGCTCGAGGCGCGCCTGGTCCCCGAGGCCGGTCTCCCGCTCGAGTTCGTGCCCCGGATGCCGCTGCCACGCAAGCCCGGCAAGGCGATGCTCCAGTTCCCGGGCAAGATGCGGGCCCAGCGCCGCGCCGCGCTCGAGATCATCGACCGCGTGCAGCCCGACGTGGTCGTCGGCTTCGGCGGCTACGTCTCCGTCCCGGCGTACCTCGCCGCACGGGCGCGCCGCATCCCGATCGTCGTCCACGAGGGCAACGCGCTGCCCGGCATCGCGAACCGCCTCGGTGCCCGCCTCACGCCGTACGTCGCGGTCTCGTTCCCCGACACGCCGCTTCAGGCCAAGGGTCGCCAGCCCGCGCTCTACACCGGCCTGCCGATCCGCCGGATGATCTCCACGCTCGACCGTGCCGCCCTCCGCGCGGAGGGCCGCGCGGCGTTCGGGCTGGACGCGGAGCGTCCGACCCTACTGGTGACCGGTGGCTCGCAGGGCGCCCAGCGGATCAACGCCGCCGTGAGTGGAGCGTCAGGGGCGCTCGGGGGAGCGGGCGTGCAGGTGCTGCACGTGATCGGCCCGAAGAACTCCCTCTCCGTGGAGCCGGCGGGTGCTCCCTACGAGGTCGTCAACTACGTCGATCGCATGGACCTCGCCCTCGCTGCCGCCGACGCCGTGCTCTGCCGCTGCGGCTCCAACACCGTGACCGAGACCTCCGGTGTGGGCCTGCCCGCGGTCTACGTCCCGCTGCCGATCGGCAACGGCGAGCAGGCGCTCAACGCCGCTCCTGTCGTCGCGGCGGGTGGTGGCCTGCTCGTCGACGACGCGGAGCTCACTCCGGCCTGGATCGAGGCCAACCTGGTCCCGTTGCTGACCGACCCGGCGCGCCTCGCCGCGATGGGCGCGGCGGCCGCCGACGTCATCCCGCTCGACGCCGACGACAAGCTCGCGGCCCTGATCCTGGAGGCCGCACGATGAGGATCCCCGTTCCCGAGGTGCTGCTGCCGGCCGAGGAGCTGGGCCGGGTGCATTTCATCGGCATCGGCGGCGCCGGCCTCTCCGCGATCGCGCGGATCATGCTGGCCCGCGGCATCACCGTCTCCGGCTCCGACGGCAACGACAGCCCCGCGCTCGACGCCCTGCGCGACCTCGGCGCCCGCGTGCACGTCGGCCACGATGCCGCGCACGTGCACGACGTCGACACCCTCGTCGTCTCCACCGCGATCCGCGAGGACAACCCCGAGTACGTCGCTGCCGTCGAGCAGGGCCTGCGGATCCTGCCGCGCTCGGCCGGGCTCTACGCGGTCATGGCCGGCAAGCGCACCGTCGCGATCGCGGGCACGCACGGCAAGACCACGACGACCTCGCTCGTCACCGTCGCCCTGCAGGCGGCGGGTGCCGACCCGACGTACGCCATCGGGGGCGACCTGACCTCGACCGGTGTCAACGCCGCCGACGGATCGGGCGACCTCTTCGTCGCGGAGTCCGACGAGAGCGACGGTGCCTTCCTCGTCTACACGCCGTCGATCGCGGTCGTCACCAACGTCGACGCCGACCACCTCGACCAGTGGGGCACCGAGGAGGCGTACCAAGCGGCATTCACCGACTTCCTCGACCGGATCGAGCCCGGCGGCCTGCTGATCACCTGGGCTGGCAGCGAGGCCACCCTGCGGCTCGCGGACCAGGCGCGGGCGAAGGGGCTGCGCGTCGTCACCTACGGGCTCGCCGGGACGGACGCCGACCTCGTCGCCGAGGACCTCCGGGCTGCCGGCACCCGCACCACCTTCGTCGTACGCCGCTCGGCCGCGCCTGCCGAGAGCCTGGGGGAGGTGACGCTCCAGATCCCCGGCGAGCACTACGTCCTCAACAGCCTTGCGGCGATCGCGATCGGCCTCGATCTGGGCCTCGACTTCGACGCTCTGCAGGCCGGGCTCGAGGGCTTCACGGGTACGCGGCGTCGCATGGAGCTGAAGGGCGAGGCCGCCGGAGTCCGCGTCTATGACTCTTACGCGCACCACCCGAGCGAGATCCGTGGAGACCTGCAGGCGGCGCGGTCGGTTGCGGGGGAGGGGCGCCTGGTCGTCGCCTTCCAGCCGCACCTCGTCTCGCGCACCCGGATCTTCGGCGAGCAGATGGGCATCGAGCTCGGTGCTGCCGACGAGGTCGTCGTCGCCGACGTCTACCTGGCCCGCGAGGACGCCGACCCTGCGGTCACCGGAGCGCTCGTGGCCGACGCGATCCCGCTTCCCGATGAGTCCGTCGCCTTCGTCCCCGAGCTCTCCGCCGTCGCAGCCGAGCTCGCCCGTCGCGCACAGCCCGGCGACATGGTGCTGACCCTCGGCGCCGGCACGATCACCACGGTCGGTCCGATGGTCCTCGACCTGCTGGAGCATGGCGGTGCCTGACCTCGAGGCCTCGCGGCGGCGGTTCGCGCGACGCCAGTGGGCGCGCCGCTGGACGACCTGGCGAGGGCTCGTCGTGCTCGGCCTCGTGGCGGCCGTGATGGCGGTCGCGGGCTGGGTCGTGCTCGCTTCGCCGGTGCTCGACGTACGCGGGGTGGAGGTGACGGGCACGACCTTCCTCCGTCCCGCCGAGGTACGCCGTGCTGCCGCGGTGCCCCAGGGCGGGCCGCTGGCGCGGGCCGACCTCGACGCCGTGCGCAGCCGGGTCGAGCGCCTCCCCGCGGTCGCCGAGGTCCAGGTCTCGCGGGCGTGGCCGCACGAGGTGCGGATCGAGGTCACCGAACGCACGGCGGTGGCGGTCGTCGAGGACGGCAAGAGCCTGCACGGCCTCGACGCGGACGGCATCGTCTTCCGTGCCTTCAAGGCACGCCCCAGGGCGCTGCCACTCATCCGGATGGCTGCGGACGCGCCGGCGGATGCGCGTGTGGAGGCGGCGCGCGTCGTCGGCATCCTCCCCGAGAACGTGGCGAAGCGGGTCGCGTTCGCCGACGTGCACACCCGCGACGCGATCTCGCTCGAGCTCCGTGACGGTCGCATCGTCGTGTGGGGGAGTGCGGACCAGGCGGCCGAGAAGGCGCGGGTGCTCGCCTCGCTGCTGAAGGCCGTCCGCGACGCCCGCGCGTACGACGTCAGTGTGCCGGGGCAGCCGACCACCACCGGCTGAACGCGCGACGCGGCCCGACAATCTCGGCCAATCCACGAGCGGTGGCGTGTCGGGCCTTTACTTCGGCCTCGCGGTCCGTATGTTCTTCCTCAACGCGAGGTTGACATAACTATAACGCTCTAGTTGAGGGTTAGGGTTTCGTCAGCGGCGCACTTCCCCAAGAAATGCCAACACAGACGTCCATCGGGAGAGGCACAGCCGCCATGGCAGCAGCACAGAACTACCTGGCCATCATCAAGGTCGTCGGCATTGGTGGAGGTGGCGTCAACGCCGTCAACCGGATGATCGACTTCGGCCTCAAGGGTGTCGAGTTCATCGCCATCAACACCGACGCCCAGGCGCTGCTCATGTCGGACGCCGACGTGAAGCTCGACATCGGTCGCGAGCTCACCCGTGGCCTCGGCGCGGGCGCCAACCCCGACGTCGGCGAGAAGGCCGCCGAGGACCACGGCGACGAGATCGAAGAGGTGCTCAAGGGCGCCGACATGGTCTTCGTGACCGCAGGCGAGGGCGGCGGCACCGGCACCGGTGGTGCGCCGGTCGTCGCGCGCATCGCCCGCTCGCTCGGCGCGCTGACCATCGGTGTCGTCACGCGCCCGTTCGCCTTCGAGGGCCGCCGCCGCGCCAACTCCGCCGAGGACGGCATCGCGCGCCTCCGCGAAGAGGTCGACACCCTCATCGTGATCCCCAACGACCGGCTGCTGTCGATCAGCGACCGCAACGTCTCCATGCTCGACGCCTTCAAGCAGGCCGACCAGGTCCTGCTCCAGGGTGTCTCCGGCATCACCGACCTGATCACGACCCCCGGACTGATCAACGTCGACTTCGCCGACGTCAAGGCGGTCATGTCCAACGCCGGCTCCGCGCTCATGGGCATCGGCTCGGCGCGTGGCGACGACCGCGCGCTGGCCGCCGCCGAGATGGCCGTCTCCTCCCCGCTGCTCGAGGCGAGCATCGAGGGTGCGCACGGCGTGCTGCTCTCGATCGCCGGCGGCTCCGACCTCGGCATCTTCGAGATCAACGAGGCAGCCGCGATGGTCGCCCAGGCTGTCCACCCCGACGCCAACATCATCTTCGGCACGATCATCGACGACGCCCTCGGCGACGAGGTCCGCGTGACCGTCATCGCTGCAGGCTTCGACGGTGGCCAGCCGAAGAAGCGCGACGAGGGCACGGTCCTGCGCCGCGAGCCCGCTCCCGCGGGTCGCCAGGCCCCCGGTCAGGCTCCGACCAACAACGTCGGCCAGGTCGCGCAGCAGTCCCGCCCGGCCGCTCCCGCCCCGCAGGCGGCTCCGCAGCAGCCGGCCCCGGTGCAGCAGCAGCCGCAGCACACCCAGCAGCAGCCGGTGCAGCCGTCCCGCCCGGCCGTGCAGTTCGACGACGACGACCTGGACGTCCCGGACTTCCTCAAGTGACCTGCACTTGTTCGCTCATCGCCTGACCGCCGACCCCGTCGAGCTGGCCTTCACGGACCGGCTCGGCGGGGTCAGCACATCGCCGTACGACGAGCTCAACCTCGCGCGCACCGGCGGTGACGACCCGGCAGCCCTCGCCGACAACTGGCGCCTGGTCCTCGATGCGTTCGCCCCGGACGGCGCGTCCCTCTGCGATATGCAGCAGGTCCACGGCGACGTCGTGGCGCTCGCCGATCCCGACCTTGCGGAGGCGCCGGTCTGCGACGCGATCGTCACCGACCGCACGGACGTCGTCCTCGCCGTCCGGGTCGCCGACTGTGTCCCCGTCCTGCTGGCCGACCCGGCCGCGGGGATCGTGGGCGCTGCACACGCCGGCCGGCTCGGCGTCGAGAAGGATGTCGTCGGGGCCACCGTCGCCCGCATGCGTGAGCTCGGAGCACGGGACGTCACCGCCTGGGTGGGCCCACACGTCTGCGGCTCGTGTTACGAGGTGCCGCAGGCCATGCAGGACGAGGTGGCCTCGGTCGAGCCGTCCACGCGCTCCACGACCAGTTGGGGCACGCCCGCGCTGGACCTCGGCGCCGGCGTGCGCACCCAGCTGGCGCGCGCGGGAGTTGCCGTCGAGCTCCTCGGCCCGTGCACGGTCGAGTCCGAGACCCTCTACTCCCACCGTCGTGACGGCGCCGCGGCTGGCCGCCTCGCCGGACTGGTCCGGGTGCACCCGTGACCGCCCGCCGTGAGGAGCTGGCCGCCAACCTCGCCGGCGTGCGTGCCCGGATCGCTGCGGCGACCGCTGCGGCCGGACGCCCCGACGGTGAGGTCTCCCTGGTCGTCGTCACGAAGTTCTTCCCCGCCTCCGACGTCCGGCTGCTCGCCGGTCTGGGCGTGACCGACGTCGGTGAGAACCGTCACCAGGAGGCCGAGGAGAAGGCCGCTGCATCAGCGGACCTCCCGCTCCGCTGGCACTACATCGGCGGCCTGCAGTCCAACAAGGCGGCCGCCGTCGCGGCGTACGCCGACGTGGTCGAGTCCGTCGACCGGCTCAAGCTCGTCGGCCCGCTCGACAGGGGAGCAGCGGATCGTCAGGTCGACGTGCTCCTCCAGGTCAGTCTCGACGGGCCCGACGCCGACGGCCGCGCGGGCTGCGACCCGTCGGACCTCGCGTCGCTTGCTGCTGCGGTCGCTGCCGCGGAGCACCTCACGCTGCGCGGCCTGATGGCGGTGGCTCCCCTCGGGGAGGACCCCGCCACGGCGTTCGGCAGGCTCGCTGCGATTCGCACCACCTTCCTCGAGGACCACCCCGAGGCCACTGTCCTGTCCGCGGGGATGAGTGGCGATCTCGAGGAGGCCGTCGCAGCCGGCGCGACACACGTGCGCGTCGGATCGGCGATCCTCGGTTCCCGAGTCAACGTCAAGTAATGTCACAAACAACGCGCCAGATGGCGGCGCAGGAGTATCGGAGGACGACGCATGAGCACCATGCGCAAGATCGGTGAGTACCTCGGCCTGGTCGAGGACACAGGCCGGTACGCCGACGAGTACGACGACTACGACGAGGCGCCCCCGGCGCAGCGCGCGGCCCAGCCCGCGCCTCGTCAGGCCGCCCCGCGCCCTGCGCCGGTCGCCGACATCGCCGAGCGTCGTCGTCCGGCCCCCGCGCCCCAGCCGACCGTGGCAGAGCTGTCGCGCATCACGACGCTGCACCCGCGCACCTACAACGAGGCCCGCACGATCGGGGAGAACTTCCGTGACGGCGTTCCCGTGATCATGAACCTCTCGGAGATGGACGACGCCGACGCCAAGCGTCTGGTCGACTTCTCCGCCGGCCTGGTCTTCGCGACGCGCGGCAACATCGAGCGGATCACCAACAAGGTGTTTCTTCTCTCCCCGCCCAACGTCACCGTTGCCGCGGAGGACAAGGCGCGCATCGCCGAGGGCGGCTTCTTCAACCAGAGCTGATCTGCTCTCCACGCCTGTGACCGTGACTTCCCGTCTCGGTCGCAGGCGCTATGGTTCTGACAGTTTCTTTTCCGCTTCGACATATATGAATGGGTGAGGGCATGCCGCTGACGCCTGAGGACGTGAGCAACAAGCGCTTTACTCCGGTCCGGCTCCGTGAGGGCTACGACATGGGTGAGGTCGACCAGTTCCTCGACGAGGTGGAGGCCGAGCTCGCTCGTCTCACCAAGGAGAACGACGACCTGCGCGCGAAGCTCGCTGCCGCGCAGTCCGGCCAGCCGATCCCGGCCGAGCCGGTCAAGGCTCCCGAGCCGGTGAAGGCTCCCGAGCCCGTCGCTCCGGTCGCTCCCGTCGCGGCTCCCGCCCCGGCCGCAGCCGCGCCGTCGGAGGAGATCCGCGTCGTCACGGTCGCCGACGCGTCCAGTGCCGCGGCCCGCCTGCTCGAGATCGCCACGCGCAACGCGGACGAGCTCGTCGAGGAAGCCAAGAACGACGCCGACAAGATCGTGGGCGAGGCGCGCACCAAGGCCGAGCGCCTCGAGTCCGAGGCCAAGGTCAAGGCTGACAAGATGGAGTCCGACGCCCGGACCCGCTCGCAGATGCTCGACTCCGAGACCGCCGAGAAGCGCAAGCAGCTCTTCGGTGACCTCGAGAAGGAGCAGGCGAAGCTCAGCACCGAGGTGGAGCGTCTCCGCTCCTTCGAGCGGGAGTACCGCTCGCGCCTCAAGAGCTACTTCAGCCAGCAGCTCGAGGCTCTCGAGAGCACCCCTGAGGTTGCTCCCGACGAGACTGCGGGCCAGGGCCCGAAGCGCCTCCGCTCGATCCTGGGCGAGGACGAGGGCTGAGGCTCCCGACACGTTTCATCGAGGTCGGCCGGATCCTGCTGGGATCCGGCCGACTTTTGTATGTGCACATTTCCGGGCCACGCCGAGTGGTGGTTTGAGCCGGTGCTCGCGAGAGGCTAGCCTTCCGGCCACCGAGGTGGCGCAGGTCACCTCTCCGTGCCGGTCCAGGAGGCCAGGTCCCCATGCCCCGCAGTACGCCGAAGATCCTCGCCGGCACCGCCGTCAACGCCGCATCCGCCGCCCGCAAGGCGATCGCACGCAAGCCGCGCGAGGAGGAGGCCGACGAGGCCACTCCGGCGAAGAAGGCGCCCGCCAAGAAGGCCGCGGCCAAGAAGGCTGCTCCTGCGAAGAAGGCTGCCCCCGCGAAGAAGGCGTCGGCTGCGACGAAGGCTGCCGCCCCGGCGAAGAAGGCGGCCCCGAAGAAGCGTGGGCCGGTCAAGCCGGAGAACCTCGCGGTCAAGGAGGGCGAGGAGGCCTGGACCAAGGCCGAGCTCAACGAGGTCGTCAAGGAGCTCAAGAGCCACGCCGAGCGGCTGCGCCAGGAGCTCCACGAGCAGGAGGAGGAGCTCCAGGGCCTCCTCCGCGACGCGGGCGACGGCGCTGGCCACGACCAGGCCGACATGGGTGCCACCAGCTTCGAGCGCGACCACGAGCTCACCGTCGTCAACAACTCGCGCGAGATGCTCGCCCAGACGGAGCGCGCCCTGGCCCGCATCGACGACGGCACGTACGGCGTGTGCGAGTCCTGCGGGGAGCCGATCGGCAAGATGCGGGTCATGGCGTTCCCGCGCGCGACGCTCTGCATGGAGTGCAAGAAGCGCGAAGAGCGCCGCTGATGCTCGCTCTCGGGTGCGGTGTGGGAAACTCGCCCCATCATGCAAGCAGCGCACGCCGAGTCTGAGCCCACCGTCAATCCCCGCTCCCGGCGCACCGCGCGGGCGCTCTTCGGCGCCACGGCCGTCGTCCTCTACCTGGTCGACCTGGCCACCAAGACGGTTGCGCTCGAGCGGCTTGGCGACGGTCGCCGTGTCGACGTGGTCGGCGACCTCCTGGGCTTCCGGCTCACCTTCAACCCGGGCGCGGCCTTCGGCGCGGGCACGTCGTACACCGCGGTCCTGTCGTGCGTCGCGATCCTCGCGGTGGGCGTGGTGGTCTGGCTCTCGATCCGCGTGGCGGACCGGCTCTGGGCGCTCGCCCTCGGTCTTCTCCTGGCCGGCGTGCTCGGCAACCTGACCGACCGCCTCTTCCGTGCACCCGGTCCCTTCGAGGGACACGTGGTCGACTTCATCCAGCTGCCCAACTGGCCGATCTTCAACGTCGCCGACATGTGCATCAACGTGGCTGCCGTGCTGATCCTCGTCCAGGCCTTCCGCGGCGTGCGCCTCGACGGCACGCGCGACGGGAAGTGACGGCGTGGACCAGCGCACCGTCCTCATCCCCGAAGGGCTCGCCGGTGAGCGTGTCGACGCCGCGATCGCCCGCATGTTCGGCCTGTCGCGCACCAAGGCCGCCGACCTCGCTGCCGAGGGCCACGTCCGCCTCGACGGCGTCACGGTCGGCAAGTCCGACCGGGTCCACGAGGGCGGCATGCTCGACGTGACGATCCCGCGGATGGCCGATCCGCTCGAGGTGAAGCCGGAGCTCCACGACGGCATCCGGATCCTCCACGAGGACGACGCGATCGTCGTCGTCGACAAGCCCGTCGGTGTCGTGGTCCACCCGACCGTCGGCTGGACCGGCCCGACGATCGTCGGTCACCTCGCCGCCGCCGGCGTCCGCATCTCCACGAGCGGGGCGAAGGAGCGCGAGGGCATCGTCCAGCGGCTCGACGTCGGCACCTCCGGGGTCATGGTCATCGCCAAGTCGGAGCACGCGTACTCCGTGCTCAAGCAGGCGTTCCGCGACCGCACGCCGGAGAAGACCTACCACGCGTTGGTGCAGGGCCACCCGGATCCGAGCCAGGGCACGATCGACGCCCCCATCGGGCGGCACCCCAAGCACGACTGGAAGTTCGCGGTCATGAACGACGGCCGTCCCTCGGTCACGCACTACTCGACCCTCGAGGCGCACCGCTTCGCCAGCCTGCTCGAGATCCACCTGGAGACCGGCCGCACGCACCAGATCCGCGTGCACATGAGCGCCACGAAGCACCCGTGCGTCGGTGACCCGCTCTACGGCTGCGACCCGATCCTGGCCAAGCGGGTCAAGCTCGACCGGCAGTGGCTGCACGCGGTCAAGCTCGGCATCACCCACCCTGAGACGGGCGACTGGGTCGAGTTCGAGTCGCCGTACCCCGCCGACCTCGCCCACGCGCTCGACGTCATCCGCGACGCCCACTGAGCGGCGTGGACGACGAGGCCCTCGTCCTCCGGCCGGCGGAGGTCGAGGACGTCCCTGACCTGGTCGACGTCTTCCTGACGGCGCGGGCGGCGGCACCGATGCCGGCGTCGATCCATGCCCCGCGTGAGGTCGCTGCGTTCCTCGCCGCCCGGCTCGAGGACGGCTCCATCGACGAGACCTGGGTCGCCGAGGTCGGGGGAGTGGTGGTCGGCTACGCCCGGTTCACCGCCACCTGGCTCGACGACCTGTACGTCGCGCCCGGGGCGCAGCGCGCCGGTGTCGGCGCCGCACTGCTCGACCTGGTCAAGGTACTGCGGCCGGACGGCTTCGGCCTCTGGGTCTTCACCTCGAACGCGCCCGCCCGGGCCTTCTACGCGACCCACGGGTTCGTCGAGGAGGAGCACACCGACGGCTCCGAGAACGACGAGCGCACGCCCGACGTACGGATGGTCTGGTCCGGCACGCTCTGACCTCGCAACTGGTCGGGAGTGGCAGGAATCCGGCCGGGAAATCGGCCAGTCAAGACCAGTTG
>NZ_DATIHB010000080.1:0-15239 GCF_035481145.1 Nocardioides sp.
CGCCTCGACACAGTAACACCGGCGGTCGTCAACCGAGCCGTGTCGCGCGTGGTCTCAGGCACCGACCACCGCTTCGCACATGCGGACTGGGGACCGGTCACCGGTTCGCACGAGGCGTGACGACCCCTCACGTGGGAGGTCATGATCGAGCTCGGGGCGCGCATCTCGCTGGCCCCGACGAGTCGGGTCAGCTGACGACGACGCCCTCGTGGTCGACGTCGAGCGGGTAGGAGACCCAGCCGTCCGGCGTACGGGCGACGAGTGCCTGACGCTCCGCGCGCGAGGTGGCGAACGCCAGCACTGTCGGTCCGGCGCCAGAGATGATCGCGGCGAGGCCGTGGGCACGCAGCGCCCGAACGAGCGCGAGCGAGTCCGGCATGGCCGGCTCGCGGTACTCCTGATGGAGCCAGTCACGGGTGCCGTTGAGCAGCTGGGCCGGCTGGCCCGCCAGCGCAGCGACCAGCAGCGCGGCGCGGCCGGCGTTGGCCGCAGCCTCGGCGTGCGGCACGGTCGCGGGCAGGAGGCCGCGCGCGACCTTCGTCTCGACCGGGGTCGACGGCACGAAGGCGACGGCGGAGATCGCGGGATCGACCGGCGAGGAGACGGCGTAGAACGCCTCGTCCTCATGGCCCGCGATCACGAAACCGCCGTACGCCGCGGGGGCGACGTTGTCGGGGTGCCCCTCGATCCCGGCGGCGAGCTCGAAGAGCCGGTCGTCGGACATCAGCATCGAGCCACCCACGACGAGGCCACGGCCGAGCGCGAGACCCGCGACGATGGCGGCCGACGACGATCCCAGTCCACGGGCGTGCGGGATCACGTTCTCGCAGGTCAGACGGAGTCCGAGCGCCGAGCCGTCGACTCCGAGCGGGTCTTCACCGAGCTCCTCCAGCGCGCGGTTGATGCACCGCACGACGAGGTGCGAGGCGTCGCGCGGCACCGAGTCGGCGCCGACCCCGCTGACCGCAACCTCCAGGCCCGACGGAAGCACCTGCGCGGTCAGCCGGTCACGCATCGAGAGCGCCAGCCCGAGCGCATCGAAGCCCGGGCCGAGATTGGCCGAGGTGGCGGGGACGCTGACGCGGACGACCGAGTCGACGAGCGCCATCGCTCAGAGACCAGCCGCTGCGGCAGCCGCATCGACGTCGGCGTCGACTACCGTGTCGACGACGCTGCCGAACCCGGCGAGCGCGGTGACGGTGTCCTTGAGGCCGTGACCAGTCACGGTGATCACGACGGTCTTGCCCGCGTAGGACTCCCCCGCCTCGAGCTCACCGAGGAGACCGGCGACACCGGCCGCCGAGGCCGGCTCGACGAAGACGCCGTCGTGGGCGGCGAGTGCGCGCTGCGCGGCGAGGATCTGCTCGTCGGTGCGCGAGTCGAAGCGACCCTCGGACTCCTTGACCGCGTTCATCGCGAGGTCCCACGACGCGGGGTTGCCGATGCGGATCGCGGTGGCGAGCGTCTCCGGGTCGTCGACCGGGTGGCCGAGGACGAGCGGCGCGGCGCCCGCCGCCTGGAAGCCGCGCATCACCGGACGCTTGGTGGCCTTGCCGGCCGCCTCGTACTGCGTGTAGCCGAGCCAGTACGCCGAGATGTTGCCGGCGTTGCCAACCGGCAGCAGGTGGTAGTCGGGAGCGTCGCCGAGGAAGTCGACGACCTCGAACGCCGCGGTCTTCTGCCCCTCGAGGCGGTGCGGGTTGACCGAGTTGACCAGTGCGACGGGGTACTTCTCCGCCATCTCGCGCGCCATGCGCAGGCAGTCGTCGAAGTTGCCGCGGACCTGGATGACGAGCGAGCCGTGGAGCACGGCCTGGGCCATCTTGCCCGCGGCGATCTTGCCCTCCGGGACCAGGACCACGGGGGTCACACCGGCCTTGGCCGCGTAGGCCGCCATGGCGGCGGAGGTGTTGCCGGTGGAGGCGCAGACGACCGCCTTCGCACCCTGGTGGACAGCGACCGAGAGGGCCACGGTCATGCCACGGTCCTTGAACGAGCCGGTCGGGTTGTCGCCCTCGACCTTGAGCCAGACCTCGCCGCCGGTGACACCGGAGAGCCAGGCCGAGTGGACCAGCGGCGTGCCACCCTCACGGAGGGTGACGGCGGGGGTGTCCTGAGGGATGTCGAGGAGCTCGCGGTACTCCTCGATCACGCCCTTCCACTGGTGGGCCATCACTCGGCTCCTTCCACGCGCATCACCGAGGTGACGTCGCGCACGATGTCCATGTTGCGGAGGTGCTCGACCGTCGCGGCCAGCTGCGCGTCGGTCGCGGGGTGCGAGACGACGACGAGCTGCGCGTCTGCCCCGCGGCCCTCCTGGCGGACGGTCTGGATCGACACGCCCTGGTCGGCGAAGGCGGTGGCGACCGCGGCGAGCACGCCCGCACGGTCATCGACATCGAGCTGCACGTGGTAGCTCGTGACGGTGTCGCCCATCGACAGCAGCTCACGAGCGGCGTACGCCGACTCGCCGGCGCCGCGCGTGCCCGCGAGCTTGTTGCGGGCGATGGTGACGAGGTCACCGAGGACGGCGGAGGCGGTCGGCGAACCGCCGGCGCCCGGGCCGTAGAACATCAGCTGGCCGGCGGCCTCGGACTCGACGAAGACCGCGTTGTAGGCACCCCGCACGGAGGCCAGCGGATGCGACGCGGGGATCATCGCCGGGTGGACGCGCGCGGAGACGGCTCCGTCGCGCAGCTCGCAGATCGCCAGCAGCTTGACGACCGACCCCATGTCACGGGCGGAGGCGACGTCGGCGGCGGTGACGTCGGAGATGCCCTCGCGGTGCACGTCGGCGGCGGTGACCCGGGTGTGGAACGCCAGCGAGGCCAGGATCGCGGCCTTCGCAGCGGCGTCGAAGCCCTCGACGTCGGCGGTCGGGTCGGCCTCGGCGTAACCCAGCGCCTGGGCCTCGGAGAGCGCGTCGGCGAAGCCGGCACCCGAGGTGTCCATCTTGTCGAGGATGAAGTTGGTGGTGCCGTTGACGATGCCCAGCACGCGGGTGACCTTGTCACCGGCGAGCGACTCGCGCAGCGGCCGGAGGATCGGGATGGCGCCGGCGACAGCAGCCTCGAAGTAGAGGTCGCGACCCGCCTTGTCGGCCGCCTCGTAGAGCGTCGGACCATCCTCAGCCAGCAGCGCCTTGTTGGCGGTGACCACGGAGGCGCCGTTGTCGAGCGCGGCCAGGATGAGGGTGCGGGCGGGCTCGATGCCCCCGATGACCTCGACCACCAGGTCGATGTCGCCGCGCGTGACCAGGCCGATCGCGTCGGTGGTCAGCAGCGCCTCCGGCACCTCCACCTCACGGGGGGCGTCGAGGCGGCGGACAGCCACGCCGGCGAGCTCGACGGGCGCGCCGATCCGCGCCGCGAGGTCGTCGGACTGCTCCTGGAGCAGGCGGACCACCTGCGAACCGACGGAGCCACAGCCGAGGACGGCAACCTTGAGCGGACGCATGGTCCCAGCCTATCGGCCGTACGCCGGGTCCCTCGCCCACATCCCAGTCCCCGGAGGGCCCGCGAGAGGGCAGGGATCAGGGTGTCAGCCGAGGTCGCTCGCGAGCAGGTCGTCCTCGGTCTCGCGACGCACGATCACGCGCGCCTGACCGTCGCGGACGGCGACCACCGGCGGGCGCAGCGCGTGGTTGTAGTTGGACGCCATCGAGCGACCGTAGGCCCCGGTGCCGGGCACGGCGAGGAGGTCTCCCGGAGCGATGTCGCCGGGCAGGAACTCGTGCTTGACCACGATGTCGCCCGACTCGCAGTGCTTGCCCACCACCCGCGCCAGCACGGGCGCGGCGTCCGAGCGGCGCGAGACGAGCGAGCAGGAGTAGTCCGCGTCGTACAGGGCCGGGCGGATGTTGTCGCTCATGCCGCCGTCGACGGAGACGTAGGTGCGCGACGCACCACCGTCGAGCGCGACCTGCTTCACCGTGCCGACGGTGTAGACGGTGCACATCGAGGAGCCGACGATCGCGCGGCCCGGCTCGATGGAGAGGTGCGGGACGGCGATGCCGAGCGCGGAGCACTCCCCCGTGACGATCTTCGTGATCTGCGCGGCGAGGTCGGCGGGGTCGGCCGGGTCGTCCTGGGTCGTGTAGGCGATGCCGAAGCCGCCACCGAGGTCCATCTCGGGCATGACGTGGCCCAACTCGGTGGCGATGCGTGCGTGGAGGGCGAGGACCCGGCGCGCTGCGACCTCCCAGCCCGAGGTGTCGAAGATCTGCGAGCCGATGTGGCTGTGCAGGCCGTCGAGGTGGAGTGCCTCGGCCGCCGCCACGCGTGACGCCGCGTCGAAGGCCGACCCCGAGGAGATCGAGAAGCCGAACTTCTGGTCCTCGTGGGCGGTCGCGATGAACTCGTGCGTGTGTGCCTCGACACCTGCGGTCACCCGCACCATGACGCCCTGCGGCCCGGAGAGCGCGCCCGTCGAGATCAGCTCGGCGGCGATCGAGGCGAGCCGGTCGATCTCGTCGGTGGAGTCGACGATGATCCGCCCGACACCCGCTGCCACCGCGCGCCGCAGCTCCATGGGGGTCTTGTTGTTGCCGTGGTAGCCGATCCGCGCCGGGTCGATGCCTGCGCGCAGCGCGACGGAGAGCTCGCCATCGGAGCAGACGTCGAGGCAGAGCCCCTCCTCCGCGACCCACTTCGCGACCGCGACGGAGAGGAACGCCTTGCCGGCGTAGTAGACGTCGTAGCCGGCGAAGCCGTCACGGAAGGCGCGGGCCCGGGAGCGGAAGTCCTCCTCGTCCAGCACGTACGCCGGGGTGTTGACGTCGGCGACGAGGTCCGGGACCGCGACGCCCCCGACGTGGAGGATGCCGTCGTCGTCCTTGCGGGCGGTCTTCGACCACAGCAGGGGGATCAGCTCGTTGGCATCGTCGGGCTGGCGGAGCCAGACGGGAGACGTGCCGGCGAAGTCGCCGGGCGGGACCTGACGGGCCATGGCTTACATCCTCTCCGGCGCGGAGACGCCGAGCAGGTCGAGGCCGTTGCGCAGCACGGTCTGCATCGCGTGGACCAGGACGAGTCGCGCGAGGTTGGCCGGGGCGACGGGCTCGTCACCCTGCGGGAGCATGCGGCACTCCTTGGTGTCGTACCACCGGTTGAACGCGGAGGCGGTGTCCTCGAGATAGCGGGCGATCCGGTGCGGCTCGCGCAGCTCGGCGGCCGTGGCGACGACGCCCGGGTAGGCGGCGAGGGCACGCAGCAGCTCGCCGTCACGCTCGTGGTCGAGCAGGGTCGGGTCGAAGGCCGCGACCGCGCCCTCGAGCGACATCGCCAGGTCCGCGGCGTTCGCGATCATCCGGCAGGTCCGGGCGTGGGCGTACTGCACGTAGTAGACCGGGTTGTCGTTGGAGGCCTTGGTGATCTCCGCGACGTCGAGCACCAACGGGCTGTCGGCCGGGTAACGCGCGAGCGAGTAGCGCAGCGCGTCGACGCCGATCTCCTCGGCCAGCTCGTTGAGGGTGACGATCGTGCCGGCCCGCTTGGAGAGCTTGAGCTCCTGGCCGTCGCGCAGGATCTTCACGAGCTGGCCGATCATCACGTCGAGGGTCTGCGCCGGGTCGTCGCCAACGCAGGAGGCCATCGCCTTCAGGCGGTTGACGTAGCCGTGGTGGTCGGCGCCGAGCAGGTAGATGCAGTGCTCGAAGCCACGCGCCCGCTTGTCGAGGTAGTACGCCGTGTCGGAGGCGAAGTAGGTCAGCTCGCCGTCGCTCTTGATGAGGACCCGGTCCTTGTCGTCACCGAAGTCGGTGGTGCGCATCCAGAGCGCGCCGCCCTCCTCGTAGACGTGGCCGAGGTCCTTGAGGCGCGCCAGCGTGTGCGGGACCCCGCCGGTCTCCTGGCCCTCCTCGTGGAGCGAGAGCTCGGAGAACCAGACGTCGAAGTGCGTGTTGAACCGCTCGAGGGTCTCCTGCTGCTCCTCGAGCTGGATCGCGTAGCCGACCTCGCGGACCGCCGCGACGCGCTCCTCGCCCTCAAGCTGGAAGATGCCCGGACGCGCCTCCTCGACGGCCTTCGCGAGGTCGTCGATGTAGCCGCCGGCGTACCCGTCCTCCGGCGTCGGCTCCCCCAGGGCCGAGGCGATGATCGAGCGGGCGAAGTTGTTCATCTGCACGCCGCGGTCGTTGATGTAGAACTCACGCGTCACGTCCGCGCCGGCTGCCGAGAGCACGCGACCGATCGCGTCACCGAGGACGGCCCAGCGCGTGTGGCCCAGGTGCAGCGGGCCGGTCGGGTTGGCCGAGATGAACTCGACGTTGATCCGCTGCCCGGCGAGCGTCTCCAGCCGGCCGTACGCCGGACCCGCCGCGACGATGGCAGCGGCGACCTCGCCCTGGGCGCCGGCCTCGACGAAGATGTTGAGGAAGCCCGGGCCGGCGATGTCGACCTGCTTCACCCCGTCGGACGCCCCCAGCTTCGCAGCGACCAGGTCGGCGAAGGCCCGCGGGTTCATGCCGGCCTTCTTGCCCAGCTGCAGGGCGACGTTGGTGGCGTAGTCGCCGTGCTCCTTCTGGCGCGGACGCTCGACGTTGACGGTCGCGGGCACGCCGTCGGGCAGCGTGAGGGCGCCGTCGTCCACCAGGGCCTGCAGGACGTCGACGATCGTGGCGGAGAGCTGCTCAGGAGTCACCGGGGAAGCCTATCGGCGGCCCCGGGTTTCCATCGCACCGATATCAGCCGGTAGTGTCCGCTATCGCGCTGGTCACAGCGCATGCCTCCGTAGCTCAGGGGATAGAGCACCGGTTTCCGGTACCGGGTGCCGCAGGTTCGAATCCTGCCGGGGGCACCACGAGCACGGCCCGCATCGCGACGCGATGCGGGCCTTTTTCGTTGCCCTGCAAGGGGTTTGACGTCACGTGAGGACGTGAGGGGTGTGGAGTGCGCCATCCGCAGTCCGAAACGGCGTCCCACCTGCCCCATTTCATGCACCGGGGGTCTAGCCTTGCTCCCGTTGTCGTAACCCGAACGAGCCGCACCGGAAGAGGCGAAACTAGCCGTGGCCGAACAGAACAACCCACTCTCCGACTTCGGAGCCAACGAATGGCTCGTCGACGAGATGTTCGAGCAGTACAAGAAGGACCCGTCGAGCGTCGGACCCGAGTGGACCAGTTACTTCGCTGCGCGCAACGGATCCGGTACGCCGGCACCCGCCGCCGCTGCCCCGGCTGCGGCTCCCGCCGCGTCCCCGGCGCCCGCAGCCCCCGCTCCGGCTGCCTCCCCGGCTGCTGCAGCTCCGGCCGCCCAGGCGCCGGTCACGGCACCGATCCCGGTCGCCAAGCCGCGCCCCGACAACACCAAGGCCGTGGAGCCCGCCAAGGGCACCACCAACCCGGCCCCGCGTGACCCGAAGCCTGCCGCGCCGGCCGCCGCCAACGACGAGCCGACGTACCAGCAGCTCAAGGGCATCCCGCTGGCCACCGCGAAGAACATGGACATCTCGCTCGCGGTCCCGACCGCGACGTCGGTCCGCAACATCCCGGTCAAGCTGCTGTGGGACAACCGCACGGTCATCAACAACCACCTCAAGCGCGCCCGCGGCGGCAAGGTCTCCTTCACGCACCTGATCGGCTACGCGATCATCAAGGCGATCAAGGCCTACCCGGAGTACAACAACACCTACGCGGTCGTCGACGGCAAGCCGACGATGGTCTCCCCCGCCCACATCAACCTGGGCCTCGCGATCGACCAGCAGAAGCCCGACGGCACCCGCCAGCTGGTCGCCCCGTCGATCAAGGGCTGCGAGTCCATGGACTTCGCGCAGTTCTGGACGGCGTACGAGGAGATCGTCAAGAAGGCGAAGAACAACAAGCTGGGCATGGACGACTACCAGGGCACCACGGTCTCCCTGACCAACGTCGGCGGCCTCGGCACCAACAACTCCGTCCCGCGCCTGATGCAGGGCCAGGCCGCGATCGTCGGCGTCGGCTCGATGGAGCTCCCGCCGGAGTTCCAGGGTGCCTCCGAGGAGACGATCACCCGCAACGCCGTCTCGCGCATCATGACGATGACCTCGACCTACGACCACCGCGTGATCCAGGGCGCGCAGTCGGGCGAGTTCCTGCGCAAGGTGCACCAGCTGCTCCTCGGCGAGGACGGTTTCTACGACGAGATCTTCCGCTCGCTCCGGATTCCCTACCAGCCGATCCGCTGGGCCAACGACGTCTCGCACTCGCACGACGACGAGATCTCCAAGCAGGCCCGCATCCTCGAGCTGATCCACGCCTACCGCGTGCGCGGCCACCTGATGGCCGACACCGACCCGCTGGAGTACAAGCAGCGCAGCCACCCCGACCTCGAGATCGAGCAGCACGGCCTGACGCTGTGGGACCTCGACCGCGAGTTCGCGACCGGGTCGTTCGGCGGCGAGGGCCGCCGCTTCATGAAGCTGCGCCAGATCCTCGGCATCCTGCGCGACTCGTACTGCCGCACCACCGGCATCGAGTACATGCACATCATGGACCCGGAGCAGCGCCGCTGGATCCAGGAGCGCGTCGAGAAGCCGTACGACAAGGAGTCGCGCGAGGAGCAGCTGCGGATCCTGGAGAAGCTCAACCAGGCCGAGGCGTTCGAGACCTTCCTGCAGACCAAGTTCGTCGGCCAGAAGCGCTTCTCCCTCGAGGGCGGCGAGACCGCCGTCGCCGTCATCGACGAGATCGCGGAGGCCGCCGCCCAGGCGCAGCTCGACGAGGTCTGCATCGGCATGGCCCACCGTGGCCGTCTCAACGTGCTCGCCAACATCGTCGGCAAGTCCTACAACCAGATCTTCCGCGAGTTCGAGGGCAACATCGACCCGCGCACGGTCCAGGGCTCCGGCGACGTGAAGTACCACCTCGGTGCCGAGGGCGAGTTCGTCGCCGGCTCCGGCGACAAGATCAAGGTCTCCGTCGCGGCGAACCCCTCGCACCTCGAGACGGTCGACCCGGTCGTCACCGGCATCGCCCGCGCGAAGCAGGACGTCCTCAACCGCGGCAACGAGTACCCCGTACTGCCGCTCCTCGTCCACGGTGACGCGGCCTTCGCGGGCCAGGGTGTCGTCGCCGAGACGCTCAACCTCTCGCAGCTGCGTGGCTACCGCACCGGTGGCTCGGTCCACCTGGTCATCAACAACCAGGTCGGCTTCACCACCTCGCCCGGCTCCTCGCGCTCGACGCTCTACTGCACCGACGTCGCCCGCATGGTCCAGGCGCCGATCTTCCACGTCAACGGCGACGACCCGGAGGCGTGCATCCGCGTCGCCCGGCTCGCGTTCGAGTACCGCCAGGCGTTCAACAAGGACGTCGTCATCGACCTCGTCTGCTACCGCCGCCGCGGTCACAACGAGGGTGACGACCCGTCGTACACCCAGCCGCTGATGTACGACCTGATCGAGCAGAAGCGCTCGGTGCGCAAGCTCTACACCGAGTCCCTCATCGGTCGTGGCGACATCACGATCGAGGAGGCCGAGGAGGTCCTGCGCAACTACCAGGCGCTGCTGGAGCGGGTCTTCACCGAGGTCCGCGAGGCCGACGCGAAGCCCGACCAGTGGACCACCGTGCCGGACTACCCGGAGAAGCTCGAGGGTGGCTCGACCGCCGTCTCGGGCGAGGTCCTCAAGCGGATCTCCGACGCGTACATCACCCCGCCGGAGGGCTTCACCGTCCACCCGAAGGTGATGCCGCAGCTGACGCGTCGCGCCGCCGCGATCACCGAGGGCCCCATCGACTGGGGCACCGGCGAGATCCTCGCCTTCGGCTCGCTGCTCATGGAGGGCCGCCCGGTCCGCCTCGCCGGCCAGGACTCGCGTCGCGGCACCTTCGTGCAGCGCTTCGCGACGATCATCGACCGGACGAACGCCGACGAGTGGACGCCGCTGTCCAACCTCACCGAGGACCAGGCGAAGTTCTTCGTCTACGACTCGCTGCTGTCGGAGTACGCCGCCCTCGGCTTCGAGTACGGCTACTCCGTGGCCCGTCCCGACGCGCTGGTCCTCTGGGAGGCCCAGTTCGGTGACTTCGTCAACGGCGCGCAGTCGGTCATCGACGAGTACATCTCCGCCGGCAAGACCAAGTGGGGCCAGGACTCGGGTGTCGTCCTGCTCCTCCCCCACGGCTACGAGGGCCAGGGTGCCGACCACTCCTCCGCCCGCATCGAGCGCTTCCTGACCCTCTGTGCCGAGGATTCGATGGTCGTCGCCCAGCCGTCCAGCCCCGCGTCGTACTTCCACCTCCTGCGTCGCCACTCCCTCGGTGGCGAGCACAAGCCGCTCATCGTCTTCACCCCGAAGTCGATGCTGAAGCGCAAGGAGGCTGCCTCGCAGCCGGCCGACTTCACCTCCGGCTCGTTCCAGCCGGTCATCGGCGACGCGTCGGCCGACCCGGCGAAGGTGTCGACGGTCCTGCTGGTCTCCGGTCGCCTCACCTGGGACCTCGTGGTCGAGCGCCAGAAGCGCGAGCGCGACGACGTCGCGATCGTCCGCGTGGAGCAGCTCTACCCGTGGCCGACCGCCGAGATCCAGGCCGAGCTCGCGAAGTACCCCAACGCCAAGGTCAAGTGGGTCCAGGACGAGCCGTTCAACCAGGGTCCGTGGCCGACGTTCGCGCTGAACATCGCGCCCGAGCTCGGTCGTCCCGTCGAGGCCGTGACGCGCCCCGCGTCGTCCACGACCGCGGTCGGCACCGTGAAGCGCCACCAGGAAGAGGCCAAGGTCCTCTTCGACAAGGCCTTCGCCTGATCCAGCACCGACGACGAAGCCCCCGACCTCGCGGTCGGGGGCTTCGTCGTTCCTGCGTCAGCGGGCTGGAAGAATGGCGGCATGTACTTCACTGACCGTGGCATCGAGGAGCTGCAGAAGCGCCGGGGCGACGAGGAGGTCACCCTCGAGTGGCTGGGCGACCAGCTCCAGGCCTTCGTGGACATCAACCCGGAGTTCGAGACCGCCGTCGAGCGGTTCGCGACCTGGCTGGCCCGCCTGGACGACCCTGAGGACTGATCCGGGCCGGACATGACAACGGCCCCGCCTCCCAGACGGAAGCGGGGCCGGTCGCGTTGCTGCCCGGGTCAGTCCAGGTCCTCGTCGTTCTCGACGCCCATGTCAGTGCGCGCCTTGCGCGCCGCCTCGCGGATCTCGAAGAGGTCGGTGGCGAAGCCGCCGATCGCCTTCACCACGTCACCGACGGCCGTGATCACGATGTTGGAGACCTGGCCGGCTGCGTGGGTCGCTGCCTCGATGGAGTCCTGCACCTGGTCCTTGCGGATCTCGGCCTTGCTGAGGTTGCTCATGGCTTCAGTCTCGGGCGTCGGTCAGCAGACGGCAACGTGACCGCGCTCTCAGGCTGCGGCGACGACCTGGAGGCCGTCGCTGACCGCCACGGACGCCTTCTTCCGGAACGGGAAGGTGAGGATCTCGCGCAGGCCGGCCAGCGGACCCCTGGTGTAGGTGCTGTCCGGGAGCGAGAGCTTGAAGACCTGCTGCCAGACGCTCCAGAGCTGCTTGTACATCGGCGCCTCGTTGTAGCGCACGCCGTACCGCTGGCAGATCTCCTTCACCTCGACCGCGATCTCCTTGTAGCGGTACGCCGGGATGTCCGGGAAGAGGTGGTGCTCGATCTGGTAGCTCAGGTTGCCCGAGAGGACGTCGACCCAGTGGCTGCCGGTGAAGTTCGCCGAGCCGAGGATCTGGCGGTAGTACCACTCGGCGTGGCTCTCGTCCTCGGTCTCCTCGATGGTGAACGTCTCCGCACCCTCCGGGAAGTGACCGCACCAGATGACCGAGGAGGCCCAGAGGTTGCGGACCAGGTTGGCGGCGGCGTTGCCCACGAACGTGAACGGCGCGCCCGGGCCGGACAGCAGCGGGAACAGGGCGTAGTCCTTCAGCGCCTGCTTGCCGGCCTTCTCCATGAAGCGCTTGCGGGCCGGGGCCATGTCGGCCCAGGTCTGCTCGCCCTTGAACCACTTCTCCGACTCGAACTCCTGCAGGGCCGTACCCCACTGGAAGAACGTCTGCAGCAGGCCGCAGAAGACCGGGTTGAGCAGCCAGATCGGGTGCCAGGGCTGCTCCTCGGTCATCCGCATGACGCCGTACCCGGTGGCGTCGTGGTCCTTGCCGACGATGTTGGTGAAGGTGTGGTGCACGTAGTTGTGCGTGTAGAGCCAGCTGTCGGCGTGGATCGTGTTGTCCCAGTCGAAGTTCTTGGCGGTGAACTGCGGGTCGTTCATGAAGTCGTACTGGCCGTGCATCACGTTGTGGCCGATCTCCATGTTGTCGATGATCTTCGACAGGGAGAGGGCGGTGACGCCCGCGAGCCAGGCCGGGGGGAACCAGCCGGCCCACAGCAGGGCGCGGCCGGCGACCTCGAGCTTCTTCTGCTTGTCGACGATGTCGCGGATGTAGTTCGCGTCCTTCTCGCCGAGGTCCGCGACGATGCGCGCACGCAGCTCGTCGAGCTCCTTGCCGAACGCCTCGATCTGCTCCGGGCTCAGCTTGTGCTTCTGGGTGGTCTTCTGGGTGGTGGCAGTGCTCATGAGAACTCCTTGTGGGGTTGGTGTTCTGAGAGGTCAGAGGTCGATGGAGACGTCGCCACACGGAGCCGAGATGCACGGCTTGATGTTGACGTCGTTGTCGGTGTTGAGCTCGCCGGTGAGGACGTTGCGCGTGATGCCGGTGAGCTTGGTGCTGACGCACGCGTTGCAGATGCCGATGCGGCAGCCGTAGTCCGGGTTGAGACCGGCGCCCTCGGCCTGCTCGAGGATGGTCTGGCCGTTGTTGTCGGCCTTCGTCTCCGAGGCGGCGAAGACGAGCTCGCCGGTGGCCTCGTCGGTCGGCACGGTGCGGGTCGGAGCGGCGAACTGCTCCAGGTGGAGGCGGTCCGAGATGCCCTCGGCCTCGAAGACGGCGCGGACGCCGTCCATCAGCGGCATCGGCCCGCAGAGGAACGTCTCTGCCTCGGCGTAGTGCTTGTCCGCCGCGACCAGGTGCTCCTTGGAGAAGAAGCCCTGCAGGTCACCGTTGTCGGCGTTCGTGTAGGCGCGGATGATCCGGACGCCCTCGTACTTCGCCTCGATCTCCGCCAGCTCCTCGCGGTAGATCACGTCGTTCTCCGTGAAGGCGTAGTGGAGGAAGGTGACCTTGCCGATGTAGGCGCGGTCGGTCAGGGTGCGCAGCATCGACATGACCGGCGTGATTCCGGAGCCGCCGCTGATCAGCAGGATGCTGCGCGGGTGCGGCAGCGGAATGTGGAACTCACCCTGGGCGGGCGAGATCTGGACGATCATCCCGGGCTGGGCGTTCGCCAGCAGCCACGGCGAGACCAGGCCGTTCGGGTCCACCTTGATGGTGAGCTCGATCAGGCCGTCGCGTCGGAACTGCGAGTTCGCCGGCGAGTAGCACCGCGTACGGCGGATGCCGTCGATCTCGACGGAGAGCTTGACGAACTGGCCGGCCTTGAAGCCGGCCCAGTTCGCGTTGGGACGCACGGTGAGGGTCACGCTGTCCGCGGTCTTGCGCTGGACGTCGGTCACCTCGGCACGCGTCTCCGTGCGCGACCAGAGCGGGTCGACCATCTCGACGTAGCGGTCGACGCCGTGCGGAGTCGCGAGGGCGGCGGCGAAGGACGAGTCCAGGAAGCGGCGGCCCATCCGGGACGAGGTCAGCACCTGCATGCGGGACATGGCGGCTCCTTTCGAAGTTTGGGTGAACATCCGTTTCTTCGGTGAACGGCTGTTCACTGAAACTATGACCAATGCGCCGGGGCTCGGTCAACCCGCAGCACCGTGATGCCGCCCACCTTCAGTGCACGCGCGTTCACTGTCGGTAGACTGCGGCCATGACGACGCCAGGGGTCTCGCGCAGCGAGCAGAAGGAGCGCACACGCCGTGCGATCCTCGACGCCGCGCTCGGTCTCGCCGAGGAGGGCGGGCTCGCCGCTCTCTCCCTGCGCCAGGTCGCGAAGGAGATCGGCATCGTGCCGACCGCCTTCTACCGCCACTTCGCCAGCATCGACGAGCTCGGGCTCACCCTGGTGACGGAGTCGTTCGACGCGCTTCGCGCGCTGCTCCGCGATGCGCGGACCATCCCCGACGACGCGACCGCCTCCGAGTGGGAGCTCACCGTCTCCATCGCGAACAAGTCCATCGACGCACTTGTCACGCACGCGCGCCAGAGCGACCAGCACCTCCGGTTCATCGCCCGCGAGCTCCTCGCCGGTCCTCCGGCAGTGCGCGAGGCGGTCCGCCACCAGCTGCAGCTCGTCGAGCGCGAGCTGGCCACCGACCTCGCCCACGTCGAGCTCACCCGTGCCTGGTCGTCGTCCGACCTCGCGATCCTCGCCAACCTCCTGGTCAACGCGATGCTCATCCGCGCGGAGGAGCTGAGCCGTTCGGCCAGCGCCGCCGAGACGCGCCGGATCGCCGACACCGCCCGCCGCCAGCTGCACATGGTGCTGGTCGGCGCTCTCCGATGGGACTCCAGCAAGTGACCACCGACCTCGTGCCTGCGAAGCAGGCCCCCGCTCCCCTGGTCTCGACGCTCGCGCGGGCCGCGCGCAACGCGTGGGCGATCTCGCCGTTCGGCGAGGGCATCGAGCAGTACGCCGGCCTGCCGCAGCACGTGCTCTCGGACGAGCCGCACCGGCAGCTGCGTCGCTACCTGAGCGCCCGGCCGCACACCAAGGCGCGCCCGGTGCTCCTCGTGCCGCCGCAGGCCGTCGGCACCAACTGCTACGACCTCCGCCCGGGGCAGAGCCTCGCTGCGCACCTGGTGGCGCAGGGCCGCGCGACGTACGTCGTCGACTACGGCGAGATGACGTTCGCGGACCGGCGGATGGGTTTCGAGGACTTCATCGACGACATCATCCCGGGCGCCGTGCGCCGGGTCTCCGAGGAGCACGGTGGTGCCCCGGTCGACATCGTCGCCTGGTCGCTGGGCGGCACCTGCAGCCTGCTGACGGCGGCCGCGCACCCGACGCTTCCGATCGCCTCGATCACGGCCTTCGGCACGCCCATCGACTACCGGCTGGTCCCCGCGGTGCAGCCGCTGCGCTACCTCGACCGCGTGCTCGGCTCGGACGTGATGACGCTGCCGACCGGGCTGCTGGGCGGCGTTCCCCGTCACCTCACACGGCTCAGCTTCCGGGCGATGGCACCCACGCGTGAGCTGAAGAAGCCGCTCTTCCTCGCCCAGAACATCCTCGACGTCGAGACGCTCGCACGCACGAGCGCGATCGACGGCTTCATCGGCTCGATGCCCGGCTACCC
>NZ_DATIHB010000081.1:0-16916 GCF_035481145.1 Nocardioides sp.
CGATTGCGTTCATGGCCCTCTCCCCCGTACGCCGCAGCGCCGGCTGCCTCGCCGGCCTCGCGCTCTCCGTGCTGCTGGTGACGGCGTGTGAGCCGCTGGGTGGGGCGGGTGCTGATGGGCCAGGCGCTGGTGGGTCGACGACGTCGTCGGGCCCCGCCTCCGCTGCTCCGTCTGGGGCGGCGTCTGGGTCGGGCGACGGGGCGGGCGATCTGGCGTCGTCCGCCGCTGCGGCTGCGAGCTCGATGGCCAACGATCCGTCGCCCGCCGCCTCGAAGCCGCCCTTGGGCACGGTGCCTCCGGCCTGGCTCGGCAAGCGGCCGCTGCCGGAGACGGCTGACGGGTTCGGCGTACGGCAGCCGACGCCGCCGGAGCTGCGCAATCGGCGCTTCACTCTGCCCGACACCGTGCCGATGCTGCCGGGCCGCGGCTTTCGATCGACTGTTGTCACGCCGGCGCCAGCAGCGGTCATCGCGCGGTCGACGTGGGAACCGGGCTGCCCGGTGGGGGTCGCGGACCTAGCGTGGATCCGGCTGACCTTTAGGGGCTTCGACGGCGCCCGCCACACCGGCGAGCTGCTCGTGAACCGCAGCGTCGCCGACGACATGGTCACCGTCTTCCAGGATCTCTGGGACCAGCGTTTTCCGCTCGAGGAGATGCGCGTGACGCGCCGCGACGAGCTCGATGCGCCACCGACCGGAGACGGCAACAACACCTCGGCGTTCGTCTGCCGGGTGACCGTCGGGTCGACGTCGTACAGCCAGCACGCCTACGGCCTGGCCGTCGACGTGAACGAGTTCCAGAACCCGTACATCAAGGGCGCCCTCCTCCTGCCCGAGCTCGCGGGTGCCTACCTGGATCGCGGGCGGGTTCGCCCCGGGATGCTCACGCCGGCCGCGATCGCGGCGTTCGGCAAGGTGGGGTGGGAGTGGGGCGGCAACTGGAACTCCCTGAAGGACCTCCACCACTTCTCCCGCAACAACAAGTAGGTGGGTGGGTAGACGTGCGTCGGGGCGCCGGAGCGAGGGGCCGGCTTCTTCATGAACGTTCATTAAGTCGCGGGGCGCGACTGCACTTCCGCAGGTGTGGGCGCCGGAGGCGGTGGTGGACACTCAATTTCGATTGAGGCGTGACCGCACCTCAATACGAGTTGAGCACCGGCTGGCCCTCGAGGACCTGCAGCGGCACCGGCGCACCTGCTCGGGTCACTGTGCCGTTCACCGGCTGCCACGCTCCCCCGCCGACGCGGAACTCGGCTGACCAGGTCACCTCGACACTCGGTCGGACGGTGCCGGTGTGCTCGTAGACGTGCGTCAGGTAACCGTCGATCTCCGGCTCGTCGCGATCCCACGCCTTGCCTGACCAGTCCGTCGTCTGACTGGTGCCGTCACCGTGGTGCCACAGGAAGCTGCTCGGCTCGATGCGCAGCGTGATCCGACGGCCCAGAAGCGTCAGGGTCCGGGTGAACGGCTCTGCCCTGGTGGAGAAGATCGTCTCGAGGCCGACGAGCGTCTTGCCCTTGGGTGGCTGGATGCTCAGCTGGGGCTCCGGCAGTGGCACCCGCCGGAACGCTTGCAGCACCTGCGCGGGAAGAGACGGCCTCGCGGCTTGTTCGGGCGTACAGGGCTCTCCCAAACTGAAGTCGCTGTTGACAGGGCTATAGCCGTAAGACGTCAACTCCCGATGGCCGGTCGGTGAGTCAGGATCTGGCTCACACGTGGTCACGGGCTGGCAAGAACCAACGGCCTCGCCGTTGCCACAAAGTGGAAGCTCCGCCGGAGCCGAGTCCGCGACGTCCTGCACTGCCCCGGAGCCCCCACCGTTCCCACTTACCTCGGCGACATTGTCGATTCCATGCCCCAGGAAGTCGCCGTCGCCGGGCGTCACATTGGTGCTCGGCGGCTCGGGCGGTTCGGTGGCAGCCGCGGAATCGACAGGGACGACCATCATCCACCAAAGCACTGCGGGAACGATCCGAGCTGACCGTCGACGCCTAGTCATCGATCCGCTCCAGACCGAAGAACCTGAATCCGGCCTCCCATCGGACGCCGGCAAAGAAGAGGGCCTCTTCCTGCGCTCGTCTGCTGGTCACGGCCCCACTGCCATCAACGACTCGCTGGGAAGCCTGAACGAGACGCACAGCGAGTCGATAGAGGGGCGGCTTCAGTCGCGGATCGGGCTCAATCGCCACGATCCGCCATCCGCCGCCTTCCAAATGACCACCCCCGGCGTAGATCGAGTCAATCTCAGAGGCGATCTTTGCGCAGGACTTGCACTCCTTCGTCGAGGCCCGAAGAAGCCCGGTCGTATCGCCCGTCTTCATCGCGTACGAAACTGAGCTGACCCAGTACCTCAGGAACGCCTTCGCGCCGACCGCGTCGTTCCGCGCAGCCAGCTCCGGCAACACCGGTGCAGCTGGGCCAGTGGCCGACGGAGTCGGCGAGGCCGCGGCCGACGACGTACTCGGCGCGGGCGACGGCGAATCGTCACCGCAGGCAGAGACACCCAAGGCAAGCGCACCCACCAGAGCGAGCGTTGTCAGTCGTTGCAGAGCCATGAGGGCCGTCCTTGGTTCCCGAGAAGCCGCGCCCGCAAGGACGAGCACGCAGGAGCACCGTATGCCGACCGGGCGACCTCGGGAAGTGCTCCTCCACAGCGCACCCTCCACCAGCGTCCCGATCAATTACTACTTATAGGTAGTAATTGGGCGAAGAACGTCGTAGCCTCGGTCCATGAACGACGCGTCCCTCTCCGCCGGCACCCCGACTGCCTGGTCCGAGCCCGAGCCCGATCCCGCCGCGCTGACGCACGGCGTGCACGACGCGGTGGGGCTCCTCTCCCCACCGATGGCGGCGCTGCTGCTGTTCGGGGCCTGGGCGCCGACGGCGTTCGTGTGGGCTCCGGCGTCGCCACTCGCGGCGGCGTTGACGGCGGCCGGGTTCGTCGCGGCGTCCGCCCTCGCCCTGCGGTCACGGGGAGGCGAGCGGCCGGCCGCGGACCTGACGTCGGTGGTCCTCCTGGTCGGGGTGCTCGGACTCGCCGTGACAACGGCCCTCCACCTCCGCGAGCTCGGGAAGATGGACCCACTCGGCCCGCTGACGATCAGTCGCGTGCTCGTGCTCGGCTGGGTCCCCGCCATGGTGGCCATCCCGATCGCCCTCCTGCTCTGCATCCGGACGTTGCGAGCCGCGGGCCTGCCGGAACGCGGCCGGTCAGGGCTGCTCCGCCTCGGCGGCTACCTCGCAGCCGCTCCCCTCCTCGCCGGGGCGCTCGTCGTCATGGCCTCCCCCGAGCGGGCCGGCCGGTGGGTGCCGTTCGAGGCGAGCACCCTCGACCTGCGAGCGCTCGCCGCGATCCATCTCGCCATCGGCGTCGGCATCGTCCACGGCGTACGACGGGCCGCGCCGCGCGACCTCGGCGCCGCGCTCACCGGCTTGGTCACGTACGTCGTGCTGGCGGCGGGCGCGCTGCTCCTCTTCCGCAACGAGGTCCACCTGGACGTGCGGAACGGCATCGTGCTCCTCGCCTGGCTCGGCCTGCTGGCGGGCGTCGCCGCGGCCGGCGTCCTGCTGCACCAGGTGGACAAGGACTTCCCCGAGGTCTTCGCGTCACCGACGTTCGAGCCGGCTGAGGACTACGGCTTCTACGGTCCGGGCAGTGTCACGTGGAAGGTCTGGAGCTACCCGACCAGCGTCACGATCGGCTTCCAGCGCGCGGTCGTCATCGAGGAGCTCGACCCCCACCTCGTCGCGGCGGTGACGAAGACCCACGGCATCTACGACTGCCCGCGGACCCGCTACGACCGCACCCTGCGCTACTTCGCGATGGTTGCCTTCGGCGACAGCCGCTCGACCGCCAAGGCCGCAGACGTGCTCGTCCGGATCCACGCCAAGGGCGTCGGCCTTGACCCCGTCACCGGCTCCCGCTACGACGCGAACGACCCGGAGTCCCAGCTCTGGATCCTGGTGACGGCCTGGCACTCGATCCTGATGGCGTACGAGCGCTACGGGCCTGGGCCGCTGACCCCGGAGGAGGAGGCGCAGTACTGGGCCGAGTGCGCCCGCGCCGCCGAGCTCCAGACCTGCGACCCCGCCCAGGTGCCGCGAACGCGCGACGACGTACGGGCCTACTTCGAGGCGATGCGGCCGCAGCTGGCCGGGTCGGAGTCGGCGAGGGCTGCCATGAACCACCTCCTGCAGGCCGAGGTCATGCTCCCGCGGATGTCGCCCCTGCTGCGGCCCGGGACGTTCGTGGTCACCCGGGTCCTGCGGCGCGGCACGCTCGCCACGATGCCGGCGTGGATGCGCGAGATGGCCGGGCTCCCGGTCAGCCCGCTCCTCGACGCAGCGGTCAGGCCGGTGCTGCGCGCGACGTTCTGGGCGGTCCGCCGCAGCACCGCCGTGCAGCTGATGCTGCTGCGGATCCTCTCGCCGATGACGCTGTCGCTGGCGGGCCCCGTCCTGCAGGAGCTCCCGGCCCTCTCGCCCCGGAGGATGACACCCCGCGAGGCCCAGGCGGAGTACGGCTTCGAGCCTCCTGCCCAGGCCCACGCTGACTTCCGCGCGACGCAGGTGCGCCGGGTCTTCACCGAGGGCACGGCACCGCAGGAGGACGGCCTCATCGAGTCGCAGCCGATCCTCGGCAGTCTCGACTGACGTCGACGCACGCCGACCGCACCGCGTTCAGCTGCCCGCGAGCCGCTTCAGCGCACCCCGCACCATCTGCGGGTCGACCGTCGGCCACATCGGCGGAAGTGAGGCACGGAGGAACCCGCCGTAACGGGCGGTGGCCAGGCGCGGGTCGAGGACGGCAACGACACCACGGTCGGAGGAGGTGCGAATCAGGCGGCCGGCGCCCTGCGCCATCAGGAGCGCGGCGTGGGTCGCGGCGACCGACATGAAGCCGTTCGCTCCGGCGCGGTCCGCCGCCTTCTGCCGGGCCGACATCAGCGGGTCGTCCGGGCGCGGAAAGGGGATCCGGTCGATGAGCACCAGCGTGCACGTGTCACCAGGGACGTCGAGGCCCTGCCACAGCGAGAGGGTGCCGAAGAGGACCGTGTGCGGGTCGGCGACGAACTGCTTTGCCAGCTCCGGCAGCTGCGCATCGCCCTGAGCAAGGCAGGTCAGGTGCGGCAGGCGCGTGCGGACCTCCTCGGCGGCAGCCTCCGCCGCGCGCTTCGAGGAGAAGAGCCCGAGCGTGCGCCCGTCGGCGGCGTCGATCAGCTCCACGATCTCGTCGAGCTGCGCCTTGACCAGGCCGTCGCGCCCGGGAGGCGGGAGGTGCCGGGCGACGTACAGCATCCCCTGCTTCGCATAGTCGAACGGCGAGCCGACGTCGAGGCCCCGCCACGGCTGCACGCCCTCGCCACGGCCCGGCGACTCGGCCTCGTCGGCGACCCGCTCGGTCGGCTTCAAGCCCACCGAAGAGGCGACCACGCCGAAGTCACCACCGAGCATCAAGGTGGCGGAGGTGAAGACCACCGTCTTGTCCGCGAGCAGCTTGTCGCGGATCTGGCCCCAGACCTGCAGCGGCGCCAGGCAGAGCTGGGGTCCGCCGTGCTGCGGGAGCCGGTCGTTGCGCCACAGCACATCGGAGTCGAGGTCGGCGGCCATCCGCTCGGCGACCGCGAGCACGTCGCCGACCATCGCCTTGGCCTGCGTCTTCCCCGCATCGGCGTCGTCGCCCGACTTCTCCTTCGGGAACGCCGAGACGCACGCGCGCGCCGCGTCACGGACCAGCGCGAGGGCGTCGGCCAGCTCGACGGGCATCCGCTCGATGCGCCCGGGGTGGAGCTCGGCGATCGCGTCGGAGAGCGCCTCGGCCGCGTCGAGCAGCTCGTCGGCCTCGCGTCCGTCGACCTGGCGGGCCGCACGCCGCCCGGCCCGCTCGACGTCACCGGGCGCCAGCTCCGACGAGGCCGCCTGCGTCACCCGGGCCACGAGCTCGTGGGCCTCGTCGATGACGACCGCGTCGTACTCCGGGATCATCGGAATGCCCTCGATCGCATCGATCGCGAGCAGGCTGTGGTTGGTGATGACGAGCTGTGACTGGGCAGCCTTCTCCTTCGCCTGCTCGGCGAAGCACTCCTCACCGAAAGCGCACTTGGCCTTGCCGAGGCACTCGCGCGCACTGACGCTGACCTGCCGCCAGACCCGCTCGGTGTGGCGCGGCGCGTTGTCGCGCTCGCCGCTGAGGCCGCGCTTGGCCTCGTCCTCGGCCCACTCGCGCAGCTCGACGACCTGCTTGCCCAGCTCACCCAGCGGCGCCTCGACCAGCACGCCCTGCTCGTCGGGCACACCCTCCCGGATGCGGTGCAGGCAGGCGTAGTTGGAGCGGCCCTTCAACACGGCGTACGACGTGTCGATGTCGCGGTGGTGGCCGATCGCGTCCATCAGCCGTGGCAGGTCGCGCTCGACGAGCTGGTGCTGCAGCGCGAGCGTCGCCGTCGCCACGACGACGCGGTCGCGGTGGAGCAGGGAGGGCACGAGGTAGCCGAGCGACTTGCCGGTGCCCGTGCCGGCCTGCACGAGCAGGTGCTCCTGCTCCTCCAGCGCCTGGCCGACGGCCTCGGCCATCGCGACCTGGCCGGGTCGCTCGACGCCTCCCAGCGCGCTCACGGCCTCCGCGAGGACCTCGCGGACACGGGACGGGGAAGCTTCAGGCACCGGAGCAGCCTAGACGGGCGGACCGACAGCCCCCGCCGTACGCCGTGGGCGTCCAGCGGGGGCTGTGGATGGGCCTCAGCTCAGGAGAGCGTCAGCGAGGTGTCATCGACGACGAACGACGTCTGCAGCGAGAAGTCCTCCGACTCGTTGAAGGAGAGTGTCACGGTCTGCCCGGCGTACGCCGAGAGGTCGAAGCTCCGCTCCACGTAGCCACCTCCCTTGTTGCGGTTGGAGTACGTCGCGAGCGTGGTGGTACCGACCTTCACGGCGAGCTTGTCGTACGCCGTCCACGTGCTCTCGGCGCTGTCGATGGCGAGCCAGAACTTCAGCGTCGCCTTGCAGCCGGCCGGGATGGTGACCTGCTGCGACAGCGTCTCGGTGGAGGTCCGGCCGTTGCCGCCGAGCCACGCCTTCCACGACCCGGTGCGGGCCGGCTTCGCGGTGCTGTTGCTGATGACACCGGCGGTCGCCGTCCACGGTGCCGCGGTGCCGGTCTCGAAGCCGGGGTTGCCGAGCTTCTGTCCGGTGCACGGGGTCGGTGCGGGGGCGACGTTCCAGGTGAAGGTCGCGGAACCAGAGGCACCGGTCGAGTCCTTCGCGGTGACGGTGGTGGCGACGGAGCCGGCGGTGGTCGGCGTACCGCTGACGAGACCGGTGGCCGCGTTGACGGTGAGGCCGGCGGGCAGCCCGGTCGCGCTCCAGGTGAGCGTCTCGCCAGCCGCCGAGTCGGTCGCCCGCAGCTGGAGCGACGTCGGCGTCCCGACCGTGGCCGCCTGGGTGCCCGGGGCCGTCACCGTGACGGTGTTGGCGGGCGGCGGGGTCGCCGATGTCGTGGCGGCGATCTGGTAGTTGCCGAGCGAGGCGTAGTCGCTGTACAGGCCTGCGACCAACGGGTCACCGCTGCCGATGCCGTCGACCTCCACCGTGTACGTCGCCCCGCCTGCGGGCAGGTTGCCCGTCCAGGTCGCGTCGAGACCGCTCGCCTGGCCGGTGGAGACCCGGGCGACCGCCGGGTCCACGGTCGCCACGACGGCTCCCGCTGCATCGCGCACGGTGAGCTTCACGTCCAGGTTCGGTACGCCGTCGGTCGGTGTGACGGAGATCGTGGTGCTGCCCGAGCCGGTGACCGTGAAGGCGTCGACGTCGTCGCGGCTGGTGATGACGCCGTTGACCGGCGTACCCGAGGCGAGCGCGGTCGCGGTGGCGGTGGTGCCGCCGTGGTCGTCCGCGCGCAGCGGTGCGCCGTTGGCGATGATCGCCAGGTCGTCCTGCTGCTGGTTCGCGCCGGAGTACTCGCCCTTCGACCACTGCGTCACCGGCTGGTAGTAGCCGACGCCCATGATCGGCGCCCAGGGAGCCGCGCCGCCGTAGTAGCCCTGCGTGGAGGTGCCGTCGTGGCTCAGTCCGAAGTTGTGTCCGACCTCGTGCGACGTGGCCTCGCCGACGCTCTTGCCGTCGGTGCCGACACCGTTGGTGAAGACCCACGCCGGCTGGTAGTAGCCGTGGTTGTTGCCGGTCGTCGAGAAGACGTTGATGTAGGCGACGCCGCCACAGCCACAGCTGTCGTAGACGGGGCCGCCCTTGGTGATCAGCGCGCGGGTGCCGAAGACCTGGTCGGCCGCGTCGGTGCGATCGATCGCTGCAGCGCCCGGGTCGTGCGTGGTGACGTTGACGTCGAACGGCGCGTAGTCCTCGGCAACCGTCTGCCAGACCCGCTGGATCTGGGTCAGCTCGGCGTCGGAGAAGTTCGTGTCGACGGTCGCGTCGATCGAGTACGGCGTGGCGACGATCTCCGCGCCGTACTTCTGGTTCCACGCGGTGCCGGTGACGGTGTCTCCGGTGAAGTCGAGGTAGATCGTGCGGTTGGAGCCGGGCTTCGATGCCAGGTCGAAGGTCTCCGCGAGCGGCCGGGGCGCGGTCGCCGTGGGCAGCGCTGCCGCGGCCGCTGCCGGTGCCTTCTCCTCGACCATGAAGCGCATGCCGCAGGAGTCGAGCCAGAGGTGACTGTCCTTGGCTTCGCGGGTCAGCTGGGCCACCGTCAGCCGGTTGGCCGCGGCCGCCTTGCGTAGCGCAGCGGCGTCGCGCCGGGCGACCGCCGCGGCGGGCTGCGCGCGGTCGAGGACCTTCTCCGCGCAGCCGGCGCGCGCAGAGGCCCCGTTGGTGCTGGCGGCCGATGCGCCACCTGTGGACAGCTGAACGGCCGAGGCTGCGGTGGTGACCGCGAGCAACGACCCCACGGCGAGACGCCGTGCGAGTGCAGACATGGTGAACCCTCCCGATACGGGGCGGGCCCCTCTGGTCCGCCCTCAGGGCGTCACCGGAGATCTCCCCGTCTCCCGAGACGCAGGGCAATTCCTACCGATGCGAAGCATTCGGGGGCAATAGCCCTTTCGGGCTCCTCCTCGTCTCAGAACTCGACGGTCGGTGCCGCGTCCTGGCCTGCGGGGGCGTCGTAGAAGTCGCGCTTCGAGACGCCGGTGACGCCGGCGAAGAGGTTCCACGGGATGGTGGCGATCGAGGTGTTGAGCCGGGCCGCGGCGTCGTTGTAGTACTGCCGGGCGAAGGCGAGCTTGTCCTCGGTGCCGGAGAGCTCGGCCTGGAGCTGCTGGAAGTTCTGGTCGGCCTTGAGGTCGGGGTAGGCCTCGACCGTCACCATGAGCCGCCCCAGGGCCTGACCGAGGAGCGCGTCCGCGGCCGACTTCTCCGCGACGGTGCCGCTCGCGGCGGCCTGCTGGACGCCGGCACGCGCGCGGGTGACCTCCTCGAGGACGCCCTTCTCGTGCGCGGCGTAGCCCTTGACGGTGTTGACCAGGTTGGGGATCAGGTCCGCGCGACGGGTCAGCTGCACGTCGATGCCGCCGAGCGCCTCGTCGACTGCGACGTTCTGCGAGCGGAGTCTGTTGAAGCCGACGACGAAGAAGGCGAGCAGCGCCAGCACGACGACGAGCGCGATGATGCCGTAGATCATGGGTCCCCCTGGGATGGATGTGGGTCTGTTCTACCAGTCCGGTGTGGCACGCGGCTGGCTCACCACGAGCCGCCACCTCCACCGCCGCCACCGAAGCCGCCACCCCCGCCGAAGCCACCGCCGCCGCCACTGCCCGAGCTGGCCTGACTGGCCTCGTAGGCGCTGATCGACGAGGTGAGCGCGGAATCGAAGCTGTCGAAGGAGCCCGACCCGAAGCTGCCGCTGCTGCCAGCGGCGTAGCCCCCGCCGTACCACAGCGGCACGGGCGCGACCTCGCCCACGGCTGCTTCGTACTTGCGGGCCCAGGCTGCCGCGCAGCCGAAGGCCACGGCGTAGGGGACGTAGGCCGTGTAGAGGTCCTTGCGGGCCGCGAAGTCGAAGCGAGACTCGGCCGAGTCGGTGCTCAGCATCCGCCGGAAGCCGCCGGCGCGCGACCAGATCTCGCGGCCCTGTGCGGTGCGGTGGGTCGAGCTCTCGGTCCGGACGACGCCGATGACGCCGATCACGAAGCCCGCGAAGGGCCAGGCCAGCAGCCCGAAGAGGTGGGGGCTCAGCCAACCGAGGAGGAGGGTGCCCAGCACCGCTCCACCCAGCAGGAGGCGCGGCAGCAGCACGTGATCGGTCATCGACAGGTTGCCGGAGTCGATCGCCCATCGGCGGGCCCGGCCGGGGAGGGCGCTGATGAGGCCGGCGAGCTCGCGGCCGGCGCTCTTGTGCCGGTCGACGTCGAACCGACCGCCGACCTCGTCGATGCCGAGGTCGGAGCCGACCAGCTGCGAGAGCTCGTCGAGCTGTGCCCACTCTCCCTTCGGCTTGGCGCCGATGACGGTCCAGGAGTTGTCCTCGTGGTGCTCCATCGTCACGAACCCGCGCTCGCCGAGGTGGAGCAGCGTCGCCGAGAGCGCGGCGGGAGGCACCCGCTCGGTCGCGATGTACGCCGTCTGGATCGGCCCGAGCCCGGCCGGCGGCTCGAAGAGCACCGGGAAGCCGGGCGCAGGCTCTCGCGTGCCCCGCTCGAGGAGCCGGCCGATCACGACCGCGGCGAGGCCGGCCAGCAGCAGGACCACGGCGAGGGGCAGGTTGCGACCGAGCACCGGGTCCCAGAAGGCGGTCCAGGGCAGCGTGTCGCCTGCGGCGGGCGTGACGTCGAGCCGTGTGCTGAAGGTGACCGGCGTGCCGGAGACGAGCGCGCCGGTGGAGACCCGGACCTTGTCGCCGTCCGCGACGAGCGTGCAGCCCACGAGCGCCACGTCGCAGCGCGCGTCGTGGGCCTCACCCGGCAGGTCCACGGTGACCTCGGCCCTGGTGATCGGCATGGACCACGTCGGGACGACGTCCCAGATCAGCTCGGAGCCCCGCGGCTCACCGGTCCAGCTCCCGCGGACCGTGCGCTCGCCGGGCTCACGCAGCACACCGTCGACGCGGTAGCGGATCACGTAGGTGTGGGTGCCCGCCGAGAGGTACTCCCCCGCGTCGCCGATCTTCGCGACCCGGTATCTCCGGCCCGACTCCCAGCTCAGGTCGACCTGTGCCGGCTTGCCGTCCTGCGTGACCTCGATGCCCTCCGGGAGAGCGCGTCGGTGGGGGCCCGCGCCGTCAGAGACGTCCCAGAACCGGAAGATGCCGTGCCGGTAGTCCGGCATGTCGACGGTCACCGTCTCGACCGCTTCGAGGCGCCCTGACTCGTCGACGGTCAGGTCGGCGTCGTAGGACGTGATGGTCGCCGGGTCGTAGCCCGCGGCACCGTCACCTCCGCTCGCCTTGATGAGCGGATAGGCGACGACCGCGATGAACGCGACCACACACGCCAGCACCGTCAGGAGGGCGGTCGAGGCAGCCACGACCTTCTGTGCCCGCACGACCTTCGACCCCCGCATGGTCGCGAGCATAGCCACGCCCGCCGACGGCCGGGGGCGGCTGTGCACAGCCCTCTCCGACACGACGTAGCGCGCTCAGAGCAGCGCCGCGACCGCCTGGCCGAACTCCTCGTGCCCCTCCGCCGTCGGGTGCAGCCGGTCGCGGAGGTAGGGCACCTGCACGTGGACCATCGACAGGTAGAGGACGCCTGCACGCGCCGCCTCGTCGGCGAGCACCCCGTCCACCCGTGGTACGCCGGCGGCGCGACGCGGTGCCGCGACCGGGCCGACGATCACGATGTCGCGAGCGGGGACCCCGCGTGCCTCGAGGCGGGCGAGCACGCGGCGTACGCCGGACCGGATGGCGGCAACTGGCTGGTCGGTCTCGTTGAGGCCGCCCTGGAGGACGACGAGGTCCGGGCGGGCGCCGGCGCGCTGGAGGGCCTGGTCGACCCGGTCGGCATACGCGCGTCCGACGCACGGCGAGGCGTCGACCGAGAAGCCCGAGCCGGAGAACCCGTCGACGTGCACCCGGCCGTCGAGCTGCGCGGGCCACGAGTCCGCGGGCCGCTCGAGGCCCCGACCGGCCGACCACGAGTCGCCCATGACGAGCACGCGGTCACCACTCCCCGTGACGTCGGCGGCACGCTGCAGACGGGCAGCGGCGAGGCGCTCGCAGCGCCGCTCCAGCCTGTCGTTCGACCACGCGGCACCGGTCACCACGACGACACCGACGAGTGCTGCCAGCAGTGCGGCGAGGACGACGAGGAGGCGTCGCTGCCGACGACCACACATGCGCCCCACGAGTCCCACGCGGACATGGTGCGGTCAGGACCGCTCCCCGCGCAGGAGAACGCCAGAACTCGTCAACCAGGAGTCAGACGGCGTACGCCGCGAGCTCGCCCGCGAGGTCCTCGTTGGCGCGGCCGGTGACCAGCGTGCCGTCGGCGGTGTGCTCGAGGGTCGCGATCTCGCCGGCCCGGTGGATCCGGTCGACGAGGTCACCGCGGGAGTACGGCAGCAGCACCGAGAACTCCACCCCCGGGCGGGGCAGCTCCGACTCGACCTGCGCGAGCGCGTCGGCGATGCCGGCGCCCGTCCTGGCCGAGACGACGACGGAGTGCGGCTCGCGGCGGAGCAGCCGGTCGATCACGAGCGGGTCGGCCGCGTCGGCCTTGTTGATCACGATCAGCTCGGGGACGCCGGTCGCCTCGATCTCGGCGAAGACCTCGCGCACCGACGCGATCTGACCCTCGGGATCGGGGTGCGAGCCGTCGACGACGTGGAGGATCAGGTCGGCGTCCGCGACCTCCTCCAGCGTCGAGCGGAACGCCTCGACCAGCTGGTGCGGCAGGTGCCGGACGAAGCCGACGGTGTCGGACATCGTGTACTCGCGACCGTCCGCCGTCGTCGTACGCCGCGTGGTGGGGTCGAGCGTCGCGAAGAGCGCGTTCTCGACGAGGACGCCGGCGTCGGTCAGCTTGTTGAGCAGCGAGGACTTGCCCGCGTTGGTGTAGCCGGCGATGACGACCGACGGCACCGCGTGGCGCTTGCGGTTGGCCCGCTTGGTCTCGCGGGTCCCCTTCATCTCCTTGAGCTCGCGGCGGAGCTTGGCGATCTTGTCGTTGATCCGGCGGCGGTCGGACTCGATCTTGGTCTCACCGGGGCCACGGCCACCGATGCCCTCACCGCCCGCGACCCGGCCACCGGCCTGGCGCGAGAGGTTGCCACCCCAACCACGCAGGCGCTGCTTCATGTACTGCAGCTGGGCCAGCTCGACCTGCGCCTGGCCCTCCTTCGACTTCGCGTGCTGGGCGAAGATGTCGAGGATCAGCGCGGTACGGTCGACGACCTTGACCTTGATCTTGTCCTCGAGGTTGCGGAGCTGGGAGGGGGCGAGCTCGCCGTCCATGATCACGGTGTCGGCACCGTTGGCCTCGACCATCTCCCGCACGGCGTCGACCTTGCCGCGGCCGATGTACGTCGCCGGGTCCGGCTTCTGCCGCCGCTGGTAGATCGCGTCGAGCACCTCCGCACCCGCGGTCTCGGCGAGCAGCGCGAGCTCGGCCATCGCGTTCTCGGCGTCCTGCTCGGTGCCCTCGGTCCAGACCCCGACGAGCATGACCCGCTCGAGCCGGAGCTGACGGTACTCGACCTCGGTGATGTCCTCGAGCTCGGTGCGCAGCCCCGCGACCCGGCGCAGCGCGTGCCGCGCGGCGAGGTCGACCTCGCCGACGGTCTCCTCGGGGTCGCCCTCGCGGAGCCAGCCGTCGGTCTCCGGGTCGTACGCCGGAGCGTCGTCGTCGGCGTACCCGGACTCGTAGTCGTCGCCCCACCCTTCGGTGGCGGCGAGGGCTCCGCTGAGGTCGACGGGCTCGGGTCCGGTGGCGTGTGCGTTGCTCATACGCCATCCAGCCTAGGCCGCGGGTGGGTCCGGGCACGAACCCTTATCGGCTCAGAGGGTGGTGGTGCCCTCGGCGACGATCACGGCGGGGCCCGCGAGCAGCACGCGACCCTCCGGAGTCCAGGTCAGCGTCAGCTCACCACCGGGTACGTCGACGCGGTAGGTCACCGGCTCGCTGGCGGGCTGTGCGCCGGCCAGGGCCCCGGACAGCGCCCCCGGTCGGGCACCGTCGGCGATCGCCGTCGCGACGAGCACCGCACACGCGCCGGTGCCGCAGGAGCGGGTCTCCCCCGCGCCCCGCTCGTGCACGCGCATCGCGACGTGGCGCTCCCCGACCCGGACCACGAACTCGATGTTGACGCCGTGCGGGTAGACGCTGTGGTCGTAGCCGGGCTCCTCGAACAGGCGGCCCGCCTCGGCGAGGTCATCGAGGAACGCCACCGCGTGCGGGTTGCCCATGTCGACGTTGGTCGCCGGCCAGCCCTGGTGGCCGATGGTGACGGTCGAGCTCGGGCCGAGTGTCGGCGTACCCATGTCGGTGGTGAAGGTGTCGCCGTCGCGGGTGACGGTCCTGATGCCCGCCCGCGTGGCGATGCGCACCGGCTCGTCGGTCGGCACGAGCCCCTCGTCGAGGAGGTGGCGGGCGAAGACGCGGGTGGCGTTGCCGCACATCTCGGCGACCGAGCCGTCGGCGTTGCGGTAGTCCATGAACCACGCGGCATCCTGCTCCGCGACGGCCGGCTCGTGCAGCGCGAGCGCCTCCGTGCGGATCACACGGACGACGCCGTCGGCACCGATGCCGGCGCGGCGGTCGCACAGCGCGGCGACGCGCTCGGGTGCCAGAGCACCGTGGATCGTGCCGTCGTGGTCAGGCAGCAGGACGAAGTCGTTCTCCGTGCCGTGGCCCTTGAGGAACCGGTATCCGCTCACCCCCTCATCGTCCCATGCAGCGCCAGCCGGTTTCAGCCGCCGCCATCCGTCGCGACGGCATACCTCGCGCAGACGAAGTCGCGGTTGCGGGCCACCTCGAGCAGCTCGAGCTCGACCCTCCGCGGCAGCAGTGGCGAACCGGCCCCGAGCGTGACCGGCGCGAACTGCACCCACACCTCGTCGAGGAGCTGCGCGTCGAAGAACTGCCCGACGAGGTCGCCCCCGCCGACCAGCCAGACGTTGCGCTCCCCCGCTGCCTCGCGCGCGGCCCGGTGCACCTCGGTCACCGGGGCGTCGGTGAACGTGATGTCGCCGGGCGGCTCGCCGAAGTCACGGTGGGTGAGCACCCACGTCGGCTGCTGATAGGGCCACTGTCCGGCCATCTCCTCGTCGAGGTGGTCGAGGACCCACTGGTAGGTGCTCGACCCCATCACCAGCGCACCCACGTCGCGCACGAACCCCTCGTAGTGCATCGGCCCCTCGGGGTCGATGTCGCGACTGGTCAGCCAGGAGAGGTCGTGGTCGGGGGTCGCGAGGAAGCCGTCGAGACTCGATCCGGTGTAGTACTGCGTCGCCATGGCACCAACCTGCCACGGCCCACCGACAGGCCGTCTAGCCTTCTCCCCGTGGAGAAGGACCCGCCGGCCCCGGAGCCCGAGCCCGCTCTCATGGCGGAGCTGGTGAACGACGTGGTGGACGAGCTCCTCGCCGATGTCGCCGCGCGCCGCAACCACCGCGTGGTCCTCGCCCGGCTACGGCAGGTGCGCGCGTTTCTCGATGCCGCCTCCTTCGCGCTGGTGCAGGGGCGGGTCGACGCGCTCCTGGCAGGCGACACCGTCACGATCCACGGCTACAACCCGCGCCTCGACACGCTCGAGGTCGACCAGTGGGCGCGGCTCGCGGAGCTGGGCAGCGAGCTCGAACGCCGCGGGCTGACCTGGTTCGTCGTCTCCGGCACGCTCCTCGGCATCGTCCGCCACGACGGCTTCGTCCCGACCGACGACGACCTCGACATCGCCGTCCTGCTCGACGCAGGTGACGATGACGAGGCCGCCGCGGCGTGGCTCGACGTACGCGCCCTGCTCGCCGACCTGCTGCGGAAGCAGGAGCACGAGCGCGGTGCGGAGTTCGACCTCGACGGGCCCACCATCGACCTCTTTCCGGCCTGGGTCTCCACCGACGACCGGCTCCACGTCTGGCCGTGGTGTCGCGGCGAGGCCCCGGCGTCCGCCCTGCTGCCCCTCGCGATCCGCGAGGTGGGTGGCGTGAAGCTCCCCCTGCCCGCCGACCCGATCACGCTCCTCGCCGTCAACTACGGCGACTGGGAGACACCCGACCCGCTCTTCGCCTTCGACTGGCCGCGCGCGCATGAGCGTTTCGCTGGCTGGAAGGCGGGCCTGCCCTCCGGCTGACGGAGGTCGGCGGCCGGGCGGGAGGTCGACTGCCCCGGCACTTGAGTCTTGGAGCGAGGAACGAGCGGAAAGATCTCAGCCGGGCGCAGGCGAGCCTTCCGCGCGGTCGCAGGCCTCCACGACGCGGTCGGCCAGGTCGGGCGCATCCCAGTCGAACCACTGGATTCGGGGGTCACGCGCGGTCCACTGCTCCTGCCGACGGGCGAAGCGGCGGGTCGCGATGACGATCCGCTCCTTGCACTCCGCCTCGGTCAGCTCGCCCTTGATGAACGCGACCGTCTCCGGGTAGCCGATCGCCTTGATCGCCGTCTTCGTGTCCTCGAGCCCCCGCGCCATCAGCGCCTCGACCTCGGCGACCAGGCCCTGCTCCCACATCAGCTCGACGCGCAGCGCGATCCGCTCGTGGAGGGTGGGGCGGTCGATCCGCAGGCCGACCTGCAGCGCGCCGGGCACGGCGTACTCCAGGGTGGGGAGGGTGGCGCTGAACGGTTGCCCCGTCAGCTCGATGACCTCGAGCGCGCGCACGATCCGGCGGCCGTTCGCCGGGATGATCCGCGCCGCCGCCTCGGCGTCCACCGCGGTCAGCCGCCGGTGCATCGCCTCGGGACCTACCGTGGCGAGCTCCTCCTCGAGCTGGTGCCGCACCGCCGGGTCGGTCCCGGGGAACTCGAAGCGGTCGAGGAT
>NZ_DATIHB010000082.1:0-8040 GCF_035481145.1 Nocardioides sp.
GTCGAACGCCGACTCCGCGAGCGCAGCGAGCACGGCTGCGCCGGCGGTGGCGGGGGCCTCGAGGGTCGTCCGGTCCAGCCATGCGGTGTCGATCACGGCATCGCGGAACGGATCGGAGGCGACCAGCTCACGGAGGAAGCCGGTGTTGGTGGTCAGGCCGAGGACGAGGGTGTCCTCGAGGGCGTGCACCAGGCGCTGCCGGGCCTGCTCGCGGTCGCGGCCGACCGTGATCACCTTGCCGAGCATCGGGTCGAACCCGGTGGTGACCTCCTGCCCTGACTCCAGCGCGTGGTCGACGCGGCAGCCGCTCCAGTCCGGCCACGAGACGTACGACGCGTGGCCGGCCTGCGGGAGGAAGCCACCCCACGCGTCCTCGGCGTACACGCGGGCCTCGATGGCGTGGCCCTCGGTGGTCACGTCGTCCTGCGCGAAGCCGAGAGGCCGCCCGTCGGCGATCCGGAGCTGGAGTGCGACGAGGTCGAGCCGCTCGTCCCTGACGCGGACGATCTCCTCGGTGACCGGGTGCTCGACCTGGAGACGGGTGTTCATCTCGAGGAAGTAGGCCTCGCCCGTGGCGTCGTCGAGGAGGAACTCCACCGTGCCGGCGCCGGTGTAGCCGACCTGCTGCGCGAGCGCGACAGCGGCGCTGGTGACGCGGGCGCGCTGCTCGCCGGTGAGCGTGGGGGCTGGCGCCTCCTCGAGGACCTTCTGGTGGCGCCGCTGCGTGGAGCAGTCGCGCTCGAAGAGGTGGACCACGTTGCCGTGGGTGTCGCCGAAGACCTGGACCTCGATGTGGCGTCCGCGCTCGACGTACTTCTCGAGGAGGAGGGTGTCGTCGCCGAACGCCTTGGCCGCCTCGCGGGCAGCGGCCTCCTTCGCCCCGGGGAGGTCGGCTGCGCTGCGCACGACACGCATGCCCTTGCCGCCGCCGCCCGCCGCGGCCTTGACCAGCACCGGGTAGGCGAACGTCGCCGGGTCGTCGGTCAGGGTGTACGACGGCACGACCGGTACACCCGCAGCCTCGGCGATCGCGCGGGCGTGGTCCTTGCGGCCCATCTGCTCGATGACCTCGGGGCCAGGACCAGCCCATCGCAGGCCCGTGTCGAGCACGGCGCGGGCGAACCCGGCGTTCTCGCTGAGGAAGCCGTAGCCGGGGTGGATGCCTGTGGAGGACGGGTCCGCGTTGTCGGCCCTGTTGTCGGTGGCCGCGGCGACGATGGCATCGATGTCGAGGTAGCTCGGCACCTGCACGGCGTGGTCGGCCTCGCGCACGTGCAGGGCGCCGGCGTCTGCCTCGGTGAAGACCGCGATCGTCCGGATGCCCAGGGCGCGTGCGGTGCGGATGACGCGGCGGGCGATCTCGCCGCGGTTGGCGATGAGGAGTGAATCCATGACCTGTCAGCTCACATCCGGAAGACGCCGTACGACGGCGGGTCGACGGGGGCGTGCGCGGCCGCCTCTAGGGCGATGCCGAGCACGCGACGGGTGTCCGCGGGGTCGATGACACCGTCGTCCCAGAGCCGGGCGGTGGAGTAGTACGCCGAGCCCTGCTCGTCGTACATCGCGCGGATCGGGTCCTTGAAGGCCTCCTCGTCGTCGGTGCTCCACTCGTGTCCGGCCGCCTCGATGCCGTCGCGCTTGACCGTGGCGAGGACCGAGGCTGCCTGCTCGCCGCCCATGACGGAGATACGGGCGTTGGGCCACATCCAGAGGAAGCGCGGGTCATAGGCGCGGCCGCACATGCCGTAGTTGCCGGCGCCGAACGAGCCGCCGATGACGACGGTGAACTTCGGTACGACGGAGCACGCGACCGCCGTGACCAGCTTGGCGCCGTCGCGCGCGATGCCGCGGTTCTCGTACTCCTTGCCGACCATGAAGCCGGTGATGTTCTGCAGGAAGAGCAGCGGGATCCGGCGCTGGTTGCAGAGCTCGATGAAGTGCGCGCCCTTGAGCGCGGACTCGCTGAAGAGGATGCCGTTGTTGGCCACGATCCCGACCGGATGGCCGTGGATGTGGGCGAACGCGCAGACCAGCGTCTCGCCGTACAGCTTCTTGAACTCCTGGAAGCGCGAGCCGTCGACGATCCTGCGGATCACCTCGCGAACGTCGTAGGGCTGGCGCGTGTCGGTGGGGACGACGTCGTAGAGCGTCGCCGGGTCCAGGAGCGGCTCCTCGACGGGCTGGGTGGTCCACGGCACGGGGCCCCGCTCGGGCGTGGTGGCCACGATCGCGCGGAGGATGTCGAGCGCGTGGGCGTCGTCCTCGGCCAGGTGGTCGGCCACGCCGGAGGTGCGCGCGTGCACGTCGCCGCCGCCGAGCTCCTCGGCGGTCACGACCTCGCCGGTCGCCGCCTTCACCAGGGGCGGGCCGCCGAGGAAGATCGTGCCCTGGTTGCGGACGATCACGGTCTCGTCGGACATCGCGGGGATGTAGGCGCCACCGGCGGTGCACGAGCCCATCACGGCGGCGAGCTGCGGGATGCCCTGGCCGGAGGCGTTGGCCTGGTTGAAGAAGATCCGGCCGAAGTGCTCACGGTCGGGGAAGATCTCGTCCTGCATGGGGAGGAAGCCGCCACCGGAGTCGACGAGGGCGATCGCGGGCAGCCTGTTCTGCAGGGAGATCGTCTGCGCCCGCAGGTGCTTCTTGACCGTCATCGGGTAGTACGTGCCGCCCTTGACCGTGGCGTCGTTGGCGATGATCACGCAGAGCCTGCCCGAGACCCGGCCCAGGCCCGCGACGATGCCGGCACTGGCCGCGTCGAAGTCGTAGACACCGTCGCCGGCCAGCGGGCTCAGCTCGAGGAAGGGGCTGCCCGGGTCGAGCAGGCGGTCGACGCGCTGGCGGACGAGCAGCTTGCCGCGAGCGGTGTGCTTGGCGCGTGCGGACTCGCTGCCACCGGCGCCGCCCTCACGCACGGCGGCGAGGCGCGCGCGGAGCTCGGCGGCGAGGTCGCGCAGGGTCGGAGAAGTCGTCACCCCGTCAGGTTAGCGATCATTAACCTCGGGGACTAGGGTGGGGCCATGGCCAGCACCCGACGCGACGAGATCCTGGAGATCGCGGCCACGCTCTTCGCCCGTCGTGGCTACCACGGCGTCTCGGTCGCCGAGCTCGGCAAGGCCTGTGGGATGAGCGGTCCCGCGCTCTACAAGCACTTCGCCTCCAAGGAGGCCGTCCTCGCCGAAATGCTCGTCGGCACCAGCGAGGAGCTGCTGCGCGTCGGACGCTCGCGGGCTCGTGACCTGGCGCCCGGGGCGGCGCTCGCGGCGCTGGTCGACTGGCACATCGACTTCGCCCTGCGCCACCGCGCCCTGATCGTCGTCCAGGACCGCGACTGGTCATCCCTCCCCGACGAGGCTCGCGAGCAGGTCCGCTCCCTGCAGCGGAAGTACGTCGAGCTGTGGGCGAAGCAGCTGCGTCTGGCACATCCCGTGCTCAAGCCGGTCGCTGCCCGCGCACGGGTCCACGCGGCGTTCGGCCTGCTGAACTCGACGCCGCACAGCGCGCTCCTGCCCGACGACGCCATGCGCGACACCCTGCGCGAGATGGCCCTCCGCGCCCTCGACATCCGCCCCTGACCCGCCGAAGTGTGGCTTGTGGTCACGCGACGTGGGAGTTGTGGTCACGCGAGGTGGGAGTTGTGGCGCGGGGCCTGTGGATGACGCCCGACCCGCGCTGAGGATCCGCCGTACGTTCGCGGCATGAAGACTCTCTCGGGCATCGTCCTCACCCTCGCGCTCGTCCTGCCGACCGCTGCTGCGTGCGGCCGCGATGCCACCCCGTCCGCCTCTGCCGCGAAGGAGACGAAGCAGGCCGAGCCGCTGGTCGTGACCACCGACGACGTCCGGTTCGAGGTGCCCACCGGCTGGCGCACGCTCGATCCGGACGTCGGCGAGTCTGCGCTGACCGAGAGTGCCCGGGAGATGGGCACGACACCGGAGTACATGGCCCGGCAGCTGGAGGCGGTCGACGTGATGGCCGTGGCGCGTCGGCCCGACCAGGGCTTCCTCGACAACGTCAACGTCATGCGCTCACCCCTTCCGGTTCCCACGACGGCGCAGCTCGAGAATCAGTTCGCCATGCTCGGCATCGACCGCATCGGCGTACAGGAGCAGGAGACGCCGCTCGGGCCGGCGCTCGCCACGTCGTACGTCATGGAGACCGCGAGCGACCGGACGATCTACGGCGACTCACTGGTGCTGGAGGCTGCCGATGCAGTCGTCACGATCACCATCTCGACGGACGCGGAAGCCGAGACACGCGCACTGGCGAAGCAGCTCCTCGCAAGTCTGTCCGATCCGTCCTGACAGACTCGAGCCCGTGAACGACGCGCCCTCCGCCCGCTGGTTCGACGAATGGTCGCTGGAGCAGCGCCAGGAGTACGCCGCCCGGTTCCGCACCCTGGCTGCCTCCGGGCGCGACATCGACGGCGAGGCGCGACTGGTCGACGCACTGGCGGACCGCCGAGCGCGGATCCTCGACGCCGGCTGCGGCGCCGGTCGCATGGCGGCGTACCTCGCCACCCAGGGCCACGACGTCCTCGGTGTCGACATCGACCCGTTGCTCATCGAGGCCGGCCGCGCGGACTACCCCGGGCTGCCGCTGCAGGTCCTCGACCTGCGCGAGGTCTCCCCGGTGTTGGGCGAGTTCGACCTCGTCGCGAGCGCCGGCAACGTGATGGTCTTCCTCGAGCCGGGGACCGAGCGGGAGGTCATCGCCGCGCTGGCCTCGGTCCTCCGCCCGGGTGGCCGCGCCGTCTTCGGCTTTGCGACCGACCGCGCCTACACCCACGACCAGCTGGACGCCGACGCCGCTTCCGTCGGATGGATCCGCGAGGGCCGCTGGGCGACCTGGCAGCTGGACCCGTTCACCGACGATGCCGACTGGGCGGTCAGCCTCTACCGCGCGCCGCAACTGGGCTGATCTGCGCTCTACGCCTGGTGCTCGAGCGCCCGCCCGGGACCGCGTGACCACAAGCGTCGGTTCGACTGACCACAAGCGCGGGTTCGCGTGTCCACAAGCGCAAGTTCGGTGGATCAGGCCAGGTCGTCGAGGAGCCGGGCAGCGCGTTCGGCCGCCTCACCAGCGACGTCGAGGTCGATCTCGTCCTCGGACGCCTCGCCCGTGATCCCGTCCCCGACCCCGGATCGACCGGCGCGGCCCGCCACGTCGGCGAGCTCGGCGAGCAGGTGATCCCGCGGTAGTCCACGCAGCGCGAGGAGGACGAACGGGTCTGCGTCGACGAGCCAGGCGACCTGCGCCAGGACTCCCAGGACGTGCGCGCACGGCTGGACCCACGCACCGCAGGTGCACGAGCAGTCGAACTCATCAGGCAGGAGCGAGACCCCGGCTTCCTCGGCGTGCTCCGCGACGTCGGCCGGCAGGTCGCCGCCCAGCAGCGCCGCGATCCGGCCCGACGAGGCTGCGATGACCTCGACCAGCGCTTCGCGATCGGCCGCGTCGAGAGCCGGCACGAGCACGGAGCACGCGACCAGCTCGTCCGGATCGACAACGGGTGCACCCACCGAGCGGGCCCGGCCCCCGGCCCCCGGGCGCACCGCGGCCAGCAGCCGTCCGGCGTCGACCTCGATCGCTCCCACCGCCCCGCTCCGCGCGAGGCGCCAGCCCGCGGCGACGTCCGCCTCGTCGTAGGCCAGCTCCGACACCGTGCGGAGCCAGGCGCGGCCCCACCACGTCACCGCCTTCACCCCACCCCGCTGAGCGGGGAACGCCGGATGCCTCACGCCTCACCCCGCGGCCGCAGCTCGACCAGGTCACGCAGCTCGGCATTTGACAGCTCGGTGAGCCCTGCCTCGCCGCGTCCGAGCACCGCGTCGGCGAGCGCCCGCTTGCCGGCCAACAAGGCCGCGATCCGTTCCTCGATGGTGCCCTCTGCCACGATCCGATGCACCTGGACCGGTCGGGTCTGGCCGATCCGGTACGCACGGTCGGTCGCCTGCTCCTCGACGGCGGGGTTCCACCAGCGGTCGACGTGGAGCACGTGGTCGGCGCGGGTGAGGTTGAGCCCGGTGCCGCCGGCCTTGAGCGAGAGCAGGAAGACCGGGACCTCCCCCGCCTGGAAGCGGTCGACCATGGCGGAGCGCTCCGCCACCGATGTGCCGCCGTGCAGGAACTGGTGCGGCACGCCCGCCTTCGTCAGGTGGCGCACGAGCAGGTCGCCCATCGCGACGTACTGGGTGAAGAGGAGGGCAGCGCCGTCCTCCGCGAGGATCGTGCCGAGCAGCTCGTCGAGGAGGTCGAACTTCTCCGAGCGTCCGGTGAGGCGGGGGTTGGCCTGGCGCAGGTAGTGCGCCGGGTGGTTGCAGATCTGTTTGAGCCCGGTGAGCATCGCGAGGATCAGCCCACGCCGACTGTCGGCATCGGCCCGCTCGATGCGCTCCATCGAGTCGCGGACCAGCGCCTCGTAGAGCACGGTCTGCTCCCGGGTCAGACCGACGAGGTGGTCGGTCTCGGTCTTGGGCGGGAGCTCCGGCGCGATGCCGGGGTCGGACTTGCGCCGACGCAGCACGAACGGCCCGACGAGGTCCGCGAAGCGCGCCGTCACCTCCGGGTCGACACCCGCCTCGATCGGCTGCGCCCACGCCTTGCGGAAGGCGTTGCGCGAACCGAGCAACCCGGGCGTCGCCCAGTCGAGGATCGCCCAGAGCTCGACGAGCTCGTTCTCGATCGGGGTGCCGGTCAGGGCGACCCGGGCGAGCGACGGGATCGTGCGGAGCGCACGCGCGGTCGAGGTGGCGGGGTTCTTGATGTGCTGCGCCTCGTCGGCCACGACCAGGTCCCACGGGATCTTCGCGAGATCCGGCGCCGCGTTGCGCATGGTGCCGTACGTCGTCAGCACGAACCCCGCTGCACCCTCCAGGTCGCGCGCCGCACCGTGGAACCTCCGCACCGGTACGCCGGGGGCGAACCGCCGGATCTCCGCCTCCCAGTTGGCGAGCAACGAGGTCGGGCAGACGACCAGCGTGGCGTCGCTCGTGCCCGCACCACCGCTCGAAGCCGCCGCGTCGGCCGCGTCGTTCGCGTCCGCGGGGGCCAGCGCCCTCCGGTGCAGGTGCAGCGCAATCACCTGGAGCGTCTTGCCCAGGCCCATGTCGTCGGCGAGGCAGGCGCCGAGTCCGAGCGACGTGAGCTCTGCCAGCCAGGTCAGCCCGTGGCGCTGGTAGTCGCGCAGCGTCGCCTTCAGTGCCGCAGGCACCTCGACCGGCGCGCGGGTGGCAGCCGACCGCAGCTGCTCGCTGATCCGCTCGATCGATGCCGCCACGGTGACCGGCACCTGGCGGTCCTCGACCTGCACGACGCCCGAGAGCGCGGCCGCGACGGCGACCGGGGCCGGCACCGTGCGCACCAGCCGCTTCTTCGCCTTCCGCGCGATCGAGGGGTCGACCACGATCCACTGGTCGCGCAGCCGGATCACCGGGGCAGCCGACCCGGCCAGCTGGTCCATCTCCTCGTCGGAGAGCGGCTCGCCGGCCAGCGAGATGCGCCAGTTGAAGGCGAAGAGCGCCTCCGGGCCGAACATGCTGTCCTGCAGGGCCTCCTCGCGCTGGCTGCCGTCGCCGCCATCGCCGGGCCGCCGCTTCCGCGGCGCCTGCTCCAACACGGTCGACGCGACCAGGTCGCGGCCGAGCGACCGGGGCCAGAGCACGTCGACGCCGATGTCGCGGAGCGCCCCGACGCCGGACTCGAGCAGGGAGACCAGCTCATCGGTGTCGAGCGCGATCTCGTCGGGGACGCGCAGCGCCTGCAATCGGCCGAGCACCGGCCAGGCATTGGCAGCCGCACGCAGCGCGACAGTCGTGTGGGTCAGCGCGCGCGGCCCGAACCCCGAGGACTCCGGGTCGGTCCACAGCAGCGCCGCGTCGCAGAGATGGAGGGGGTTCCGCTCGTCGTGCACCTGCAGGACCAGGCGGACGGAGCCGGCGACGAGCTCTTCCTCGGCTGCCTCGACGCGGAGCGAGAGCGTGACCAGGTTGGGCCGGTCGTCGGGCACGGGGCCACCGTCGGCGCGGATGCGCGCGAGCC
>NZ_DATIHB010000083.1:0-14605 GCF_035481145.1 Nocardioides sp.
GGTGGGGCCTGGGCAGGCGCCGGGGCATCGGCCGGCAGCTGCTGCGTGGGCGCCTCGGGGTCGATCCGGTCGGGCTGGTCGGGGGTGTTCTTGTTGGCCATCGGGGCTCCCTCGTTGGTTGGATGCCTCCAGCCAAGGCCGCACTGCTGGGTGCCCGCTGCGGACCACCTGTGCGCGGGCTGTGAAGACGGCCCGCCCGGCTGCCTGTCAGGCCGGAAGCGTCAGCGTGAACGTCGTGTCGCCGGGCCCGGAGGCGCAGGTCAGCGTGCCCCCGTGCGCGGTGGCGATCGCACGGGCCAGCGAGAGGCCCAGCCCGGCACCCCCGGAGTCGCGGGTGCGGGAGGCGTCGCCGCGGGTGAACCGCTCGAAGAGCGTCGCCTGGAGCTCGGCCGGGACACCCGGACCGTCGTCGTGGACGGTCACCACGGCACCGGACGAAGCCCGCCCATCCACCGCGGCACTCCGCACGCCGACGGTGACCGTCGTGCCTGCGGGTGTGTGCCGTCGCGCGTTGGTCAGCAGGTTGGCGAGCACCTGGTGGAGCCGCTGCGCATCACCGGTCACGACCACGGCCTCGTCGCCGAGGTCCAGCTGCCAGCGGTGCTCTGGGGCGACCACCCGGGCATCGCCCACGGCCTCGAGGACCAGGTGGGTCAGGTCGACCTCCTCGCGAGCGAGCGGCCGGCCGGCATCCAGGCGGGCCAGGAGCAGCAGGTCCTCGACGAGGGAGGTCATCCGCCGCGCCTCCCCCTGCACGCGGTCGAGCACGTGGAGCACCCGCTCGGGGTCGGCGTCGGCGCGCAGGCCCAGCTCGGCGTACCCCTGGATCGTCGCGAGCGGCGTGCGCAGCTCGTGCGAGGCGTCGGCGACGAACTGCCGCACCTGCTGCTCACTCCTGTGGCGCGCGTCGAGCGAGCTCTCCATGTGGCCGAGCAGCACGTTGAGCGCCGACCCGACCTGGCCGACCTCCGTGCGCTCGTCGGTGAGCGACTCCGGGACCCGCGCGGTGACCCCCACCTCTCCGGAGGCGAGCGGCAGCTCCGCGACCTCATGGGCGGTGCGGGCGACGTCACGCAGGGGCTGGAGCTGGCGGCGTACGACGACGACCGCGAGGCCGCCCGCCGCACCGACCGCGAGCAGTGTGAACAGGACCTCCCAGAGCACGATCGAGGCGAGGGTCTCGTCGACCTCGTCCGACGGCACGCCGGTGACGAGCGTGATGCCGCCGACCTCGGAGGTGAGGAGGCGGTACTCCCCCAGGCCGTCGAGCCCACGGGCCGTCGGGTGGCCACCCCGCGGCAACCCGGAGAGCTGCGCGAGCTCCGCAGCGCCCAGCTGCTCACGCCCACCGCGCTCGGTCACCACGATGCCGGCGGCCACGTCGCCGGTGAGGTATGCCGTCAGCGTGCCCGCTCGCTGGGCCCGCGCGTCACGGATGTCGGGGCCGCCGGAACCCTCGGGCATGCCGCCGATCGGCAGGCCGTGCTGCAGCGCGCGGAGGTCGCGGTCGTGGGAGGCGGCGACCTCGTCGTCGAGCTGCCCCGTCAGGCGGTTGTCGAGCGCGGCGGTCGTCAGCGCCGAGACGAGCAGGCCGACCAGTGCGACCAGCAGCACCACGGTCGCCACGAGGCGCGCAGTCAGCGAGGCGGGCACCAGCCGGCGTACGAGCTCCATCACTCGGCCGGCTTGAGCACGTAGCCGGCGCCCCGCATGGTGTGGATCATCGGCGCGCGGCCGGCGTCGACCTTCTTGCGGAGGTAGGAGATGTAGAGCTCGACCACGTTGGCCTGGCCGCCGAAGTCGTAGTTCCACACGCGGTCGAGGATCTGGGCCTTCGACAGCACCCGGCGCGGGTTGCGCATGAGGAAGCGCAGCAGCTCGAACTCCGTTGCCGTCAGCGTGATCTCGTCGCCGCCGCGAAAGACCTCACGACTCTCCTCGTCGAGGGTGAGGTCGCCGACGGTGAGGACCGGGCTCTCCCTGCGCCGGGTCGCACCGGCCCGTCGGAGCTGCCCGCGCAGCCGTGCGACCACCTCCTCCAGCGAGAACGGCTTCGTCACGTAGTCGTCGCCACCGGCGGTCAGGCCGGCGACCCGGTCCTCCACCGAGTCGCGAGCGGTCAGGAAGAGGACGGGGACGTCGGGTTGCTGCTGCCGCACCCGCCGCAGGACCTCGAGTCCGTCGAAGTCGGGGAGCATCCAGTCGAGCACGATGGCGTCCGGGCGGAGCTCCTTCGCGGTGCTGACCGCGGCGCGGCCGGTGTGGGCGATGCCGATCTCCCAGCCCTCGTAGCGCAGGGCCATCGCCAGCAGTTCGGCGATGTTGACCTCGTCGTCGACGACCAGGACACGCAGGGGCGAGCCGTCGGCGCGAGTCAGGGCAGCGGCATCGGGCGAGGTCATGGCCTCAGCATGCCGTCCGACACCGACACCCGGCCATGAAGAACCTGTGCGTCACCTGTGAGAGCGGCTTGCCTGCCGCGTAGCGTTGCAGGCATGGCCACGATCGAGCTGACAGCCGCCAACTTCACCGACCACGTCGACGAGGACGACATCCTCCTGGTCGACTTCTGGGCCAGCTGGTGCGGGCCGTGTCGCCAGTTCGCGCCGATCTACGAGGCGACGTCGGAGAAGCATCCCGACATCGTCTTCGGGTCGGTCAACACCGAGGAGCAGCAGGAGCTCGCGAGCGCCTTCCGGGTCACGAGCATCCCGACTTTGATGGTCTTCCGCGAGCAGGTGCTCATCTACGCCCAGCCCGGCGCGCTGCCGGAGCCGTCGCTCGAGCAGTTGATCGCCGCCGTACGCGATCTCGACATGGAAGAGGTCCGCCAGCAGCTCAAGGCCGAGCAGGGCTAACAACCGGGCGCGCGGCCAAACTGTCAGGCTGACAGTCTGGCCCGGGCTGACAGTTCCGAAGTGTCATGCGGGACGAAACTGTCAGGCTGACAGTTTCGCGCGCGGGGCGTCAGGCGTTGTCGTCAGCGGACGGGTCGGAGGACTCGTCGTTGCCGTAGACACCGGCCTGCTGAGCCGCGTTCGTCTTCTTCAGCTGACGCGTGAAGCTCCAGAAGAGCAGGACCGTCGCGACGATGAGCAGGGCGATCACGAGGGCGCCGATCCAGCCCGCCGTGATCTTGTCGGCATCGCCGTCCCAGTTGGAGGTGGCGATGGTGAGGAGCGCGATCATGTCGACCATTCTCCCTCAGCCCTCCCAGACGCCGTCGCGCAGCCCCGCGAAGAGGTCGGTCTCGGGCAGCTCGGTCGGCACGTGGCTCTCCACGAGCTCGTAGTCCTCGTGCGGCCAGGTCGCCTGCTGGACCTCCATCGGCACCGCGAACCAGAAGCCGTCGGGGTCGATCTGCGTCGCGTGGGCGAGCAGCGCGCGGTCGCGCGTCTCGAACCACTCCGCGCACGGCACCCGCGTCGTGATCCGCGCGTCCCACGCAGGGTCGGGCTCCCACTCCTTCAGCCGGTCGGCGTACGGCGAGGCCAGCCCGGCGGCCTCCATCGCCTCGCTGATCGCTACGGCGCGGGGGCGGTTGAAGGTGTGGTGGAAGTAGAGCTTGGCGACCTGCCACGGCTCGCCGGCATCGGGGTAGCGCTCCGGGTCGGCGGCGGCACGGAACGCCTCCATCGACACGAGGTGGCAGGCGATGTGGTCGGGGTGCGGGTAGCCACCCCGCTCGTCGTACGTCGTCATGACATGGGGCCGGAAGGTCCGGATAAGCCGGACCAGCGGCTCCGCTGCCTCCTCGACCGGCACCAGCGCGAAGCAGCCCTCGGGCAGCGGCGGCTTCGGGTCGCCGTCGGGCCAGCCCGAGTCGACGAAGCCGAGCCAGTCCTGCTTGACCCCGAGGATCTCGCGGGCCGCGTCCATCTCCGCGCGACGGACCGCCTGGATGTCCTCGATCGTGGCGGGGTCGATCTTCGGGTTGAGCACGTCGCCACGCTCGCCGCCCGTGCAGGTGACCACGTGGACGTCGACGCCCTCGGCGACGTACTTCGCGGTGGTGGCCGCGCCCTTGCTCGACTCGTCGTCGGGGTGGGCGTGCACGTGCATCAGCCGGAGCGGCTCAACAGACATGCGGCGATTCTAGGAGGACGGCTGCGTGGGACGATGCCCGCGTGACCGATGCACTCGCAGACCGCTACGGACGCCGACCTGACGGGCGCCGCTTCCCCCTCGCGCTGGTGATGGCGCTCGTGGTGGGCGTGCCGTTCATCGTCTGGCTGGCCTGGGTCGTGTGGCTCCAGGCGACGCCGGCCGTGCAGTCGACGGACCGCAACTTCACGATCGTCGACGACCACGTCGTCGTCGTCGACATCGAGGTGACGCTGCGCGACGACGCGACCGAGCCGACCTGCCGCGTCCAGGCGCTCGCGCAGGACAAGACGGCGGTCGGCTCGCTGCAGTTCACCCCTGTGGACGGCAACAACCACGTCGAGATCAAGACCGAGCGGAGGGCCACTGCCGTCGAGCTGGTGGGCTGCACCGCCGACGGGCAGAACCAGCCCCGCTGACCCGGCGCCAACCTGCACGCAACATGCGCCGAGGCGGCGCCAACCTGCACCGCAGAGGTGTCGAGGCGGCGCGAACCTGCAGGCCAAATGCGCCGAGACGTCAGTTCGTCACGCCGGACAGGTGACGAACTGACGTCTCGGCAAAGAAGAGGCGATCAGCCCACGAACGGCTCCGCCTCAAGGATGACGACCTCGAGCGTCTTGCCGTTGGGCGCTTCGTACGCCACGGTGTCGCCCTTCTTCGCGCCGATCACGGCACCGCCGAGCGGCGCCTGCGGCGAGATCACCGCGAGGCCGTCAGGGTCGATCTCGCGGGCACCGAGGAGGAACTTCTCCGCCTCGTCATCGTCGTCGCCGACGAACTTGTAGGTGACGACCATGCCGGGGCCGATGGTGCCGTCGCCTGCGTCGGCCTGCCCGACCTCGGCCTTCTCGAGCATCGAGGTGAGCTGGCGGACCTTGCCCTCCAGCTTGCCGAGCTCCTCGCGCGCAGCGTGGTATCCGCTGTTCTCCTTGAGGTCACCCTCGTCGCGAGCGGCCGAGATGCGGTCGACGATCTCTTGACGCGCAGGGCCCTTGAGGTCCTCCAGCTCGGCCTGGAGCTTGTCGAAGGCCTCCTGGGTGAGCCAGATGGTGTCCTGCTGCTCGGTCATGATCACTCCTGCATGTTGGTGCGGATAGACGTACGCCGCGGCGTGTGGCCGCGGCGACTCCGTGATGAAGCAAAGAGGCCAGCCTACCAAGGAGGGCTCGGACGCACCCCGTTGCCGCCGCCGATTGCGCCGAGCGCGTGCAGGTCCGCGCCGCCTCGGCGAACCAGCCGTGCAGGTCCGCGCCGCCTCGACGACCCAGCCGTGCAGGTCCGCGCCGCCTCGGCGACTCAGAGGACCTTGTAGCCCAGTTCGCGCAGCCGGGCGATCAGCGCGTCGGCATGGGCGGTGCCGCGGGTCTCGCACTCGATTCGCACCTCGACCTCGTCCAGCCGCAGCGACGACGAGGTGCGGTCGTGGCCGATGGTGCGGATGTTGGCCTGGGCGGCCGCGATCTCGGTGAGGAGTCCGTTGAGCGCTCCGGGCACGTCCGGCAGGGAGACGGCGAGGTTGAGGAACCGCCCGGCAGAGACCAGGCCGTGGCGGATCACCTTGCCGAGCAGGAGCGGGTCGATGTTGCCTCCGGAGAGCAGCGCCACGACCGGCCCGGTGAACGCGTCGGGATGCTCGACCAGCGCCGCCACTGCGGCCGCGCCGGCTGGTTCCACGACCATCTTGGCTCGCTCGACGAGGCTCAGCAGCGCCTGCGACAGCGACTCCTCCGAGACGCTCACGACGTCATCGACGTGCCTCCGGATCAGCTCCAGCGGGACCTCGCCGGGCCGCCCCACAGCGATGCCGTCGGCCATCGTGCTCACCGACTCCAGCGCGACCGGAGCACCTACCTCGAGCGAGCGAGCGATCGCCGCAGCACCCTCGGCCTGCACCCCCACCACGCGTACGTCGGGGCGTTGCGCCTTCACCGCCAGCGCCACGCCGGCGACCAGTCCCCCACCACCGGCGGGCACGAGGACAGTGGCGGCGTCGGGCACCTGCTCCAGCATCTCCAGCCCGACCGTGCCCTGGCCGGCCACGACGTCGGGGTGGTCGAAGGGATGGATGAACGTCGCGCCCGTGCGCTCGGCGTACGCGAGGGCCTCGCGCAGCGCGTCGTCGAAGAAGCGCCCGGCGAAGACGACGTCGGCGCCGTAGGCCCGGGTGGCCCGCTCCTTGGGGATCGGGGCCCCTTCGGGCATGAAGACCGTCGAGGGGATGCCGAGCTGCTGGGCGGCGAGGGCCACGCCCTGCGCGTGGTTGCCGGCACTCGCCGCGACGACGCCCGCCGCGCGCTCGGCGGCTGACAGGCGGGCGATCCGCACGTAGGCGCCGCGGAGCTTGAATGAGCCGGTGCGCTGGAGGTTCTCGCACTTGAGGTGGACGTGCTGGCCGGTGAGGTCGGAGAGCCAGCGCGACTCCACGACGGGCGTCTGCACCGCGACGCCCGCCAGGATCTCGCGGGCGGCCCGGACGTCTGCGAGGGTCGCGGTCATGGTGAGGGGTCCTCGATGATCGCCTCCACGCGTTGCTCGTAGACCGGGTCGGCGAGCCTGCCGAGATGGGTGACCACCGCGTTGGCCACCGCCGCCAGCGGGACCGCGACCAGCGCACCGGCGATGCCGGCGACGATCACGCCGCAGCCGATCGCGACGATGACGCCGAGCGGGTGGACCGAGACGAAGCGGCCCATGACGAGCGGCTGCAGCACGTGGCCCTCGATCTGCTGAACGGCGATCACGACGCCGAGCATGAGCAGTGCCTTGAAGGGCCCGACCGTCACCAGCGCGACCAGCGTCGCCACCAGCCCGGCGACCGCAGCACCGACCATCGGCACGAAGGCACCGAGGAAGACCAGGACGCCGATCGGCGCCACCAGAGGTACGCCGAGGACGAGCGCGCCGATCATGATGCCCACCGCGTCGACGAGCGCGACGATCACCGTCGCCCGGACGAACTGGGTCAGCGACACCCACGCGACACGGCCCGAGGAGTCCACGGCCTCACGCGCTGCGCGCGGGAAGAAGCGCACCACCCAGGACCAGATCCGGTGCCCGTCGGCGAGGAAGAAGAAGGTCGCGAAGAGCACGATGAAGAGGCCCGCGACGACGTGGCCCAGGGCGGTGCCGACCTCGGTCACCTGGCCGAACTCGATGTCCTGCGATCGGGTCTTGATCGCATCCTGGGCGTTCTTGATCCAGTCGTTGATCTGGGAGTCACTCGCGTCGATCGGCCCGTCGCGCAGCCACACCCGGATCTCGCCGAGTCCCTTGACCACCTGGTCGGCGAGGTCGCTCGCGCCCTGGGCCACCTGGTTGCCCACGAAGGTCAGCAGGCCGATCAGCGTGGCCAGCCCGAGCACGACCGTGGCGCCGGCCGACAGGCTCCGCGGCACGCCGGCCGTGGCCAGGCCACGGACCATCGGCGCCGCGAGGGCGCTGATCAGCAGGGCGATCACGAGCGGGAGGGTGATGACCGCGAAGAAGCGCAAGGTCCACGCGAGCGCGAGCGTCGCGACCGCGATCACGATCAGCCGCCATGACCAGGCGGCGGCGAGGTCGAGGCCCCACGGCACCTGGGCGCGCGAGAAGTTCGACGGCCCGGTGCGGAAGCCCGGCGGCTCCTCGTGGCGGCGCTCCGCCCGCAGCTGCGCCCACTGCTGGGCGAGCAGGTGGGTCAGCCGCTCGGTGCGGCGTTCCTCCGCCTCGGCACGGGCCTCCTCGTCCGGCTCGGCCGACTCGTCGCGCGCGGGTTCCTTCGCCTCGTCGGGAGCCCCCGACTCCTGCTCTTCCTTCACGCAAGCGACCCTAACGGGATCAGCCCAGCGCCCGTTCGAGATCGGCTACCAGGTCGTCGACGCTCTCGATGCCGACGCTCAGCCGGACCAGGTCGGAGGGCACCTCGAGGGCGGTGCCCGCGACGCTCTGATGGGTCATCCGTCCGGGGTGCTCGATCAGTGACTCGACACCGCCGAGGGACTCGCCGAGCGTGAAGACCCGCGTGCCCTCGCAGACCCGGAGGGCCGCCTCCTCGCCCCCGTTGACACGGAAGCTGACCATGCCACCGAACCGCTTCATCTGCCGCGCAGCGATCTCGTGGCCGGGGTGCGTCTCGAGCCCCGGGTAGATCACCGTGCCCACGGCGGGATGGCTGCAGAGGAAGTCGACGACCTTCTCCGCGTTGTCACAGTGCCGGTCCATCCTCACCCCGAGCGTCTTCAGCCCGCGGTGAGTCAGGAAGGAGTCGAACGGACCGGCCACGGCACCCATGGCGTTCTGGTGGAAGCCGATCCGCTCGGCGACCTCGAGGTCGCGGACCACGACCGCACCGCCGACGACGTCGCTGTGCCCACCGACGTACTTGGTGGTGGAGTGGACGACGAGGTCGGCACCGAGCGTCAGCGGCTGCTGGAGGTACGGCGAGGCGAAGGTGTTGTCGACGACGAGCAGGGCTCCGGCCTCGTGCGCGATCGCAGCCAGCGCCTCGATGTCGCCGATCGAGAGGAGCGGGTTGGTCGGCGTCTCGACCCAGACCAGCTGCGTCTCCGGCCGGATCGCCGCCCGGACCGCGTCGAGGTCGGCCAGGTGCGCGGGGGTGTGCTCGAGGCCCCACGGACGTGCGACCTTGTCGAAGAGGCGGAAGGTGCCGCCGTACGCGTCGTCGGGGATGACGGCGTGGTCGCCGGGCTTCGTCAGCGCGCGCAGGATCGCGTCCTCCGCGGCGAGCCCGCTGGCGAAGGCGAAGCCCCGCTCCCCCTGCTCGACCGTCGCGAGCGCACCTTCGAGCGCGGTGCGGGTCGGGTTAGCCGAGCGGCTGTACTCGTAGCCGCCACGCAGCCCGCCCACCCCGTCCTGCTTGTAGGTGCTGGTGGCGTAGATCGGTGGGATGACGGCGCCCGTGGTCGCGTCCGGCTCGTAGCCGCCGTGGATGGCGCGGGTCTCGAACCCGCCCTTCTGCGTGTGGTCGCTGGACTGGCTCACCCTGCGAGCCTAGCCGCGATCTCCGGGACGTCGAGGGTGCCGTCGGCCAGCGGCTCCGACAGCCCGCCAACCGCTTCCCCAGCTTCGGGAACTCTCCGCGGACCCGCGGTGTTGGAGACTGTGAGCAGAACCCCGAGGAGGTCCTGATGTTCTTCAAGAAGACCGAGATGGTTGCGCCCGACCGTGCCCTGCCCGGCCGCCCGCAGCAGCAGTTCGCACTCTCCGACAAGCACCTCGTGCTCGGCTCTCCGCTCGTGACCGACGTCGTCCCCGAAGGACTCGAGGTCGCGCTCTTCGGCCTCGGCTGCTTCTGGGGCGCGGAGGAGATCTTCTGGCGGATGCCCGGCGTCTGGTCCACGTCGGTCGGCTACGCGGGCGGCACGACCCCCCACCCGACGTACGACGAGGTCTGCTCGGGCATGACCGGCCACACCGAGGCCGTGCGGATCGTCTTCGACCCCGATGCGGTGTCGTACGCCGACCTCGTGCGCGCGTTCTACGAGGTCCACGACCCGACCCAGGGCTACCGCCAGGGCAACGACGTCGGCACGCAGTACCGCTCGGCGATCTACTTCTTCTCCGAGGAGCAGGAGCAGGTCGCGCGCCAGATCACGGAGGCCTACGGTCCGGTCATCGCCCGCGCCGGCTACGGGGCGATCACCACTGAGATCAAGCCTGCCCCGACGTACTACTACGCGGAGGACTACCACCAGCAGTACCTCTACAAGAACCCCAACGGCTACCGCTGCCACTCCGCTACGGGCATCAAGGTGCCGGGCTGACCAGCGGTTTGTCATGCCTCGCGCCGCATCGGGGTACCTGAGTGCAGTCGCAGATCGCGACGACGCCGCACCCGGCGTGGGACTCAGGAGGCAGCCGTGATCATTCTCGGTCTCGTGCTTCTCATTCTCGGAGCCATCCTCGACATCTCGATCCTCTGGACGATCGGCATCATCCTCGTCCTGGTCGGTGCCGTGCTCTGGCTCGCCGGCTCCATGGGCCACACGGTCGGCCCGAGGGCGCATTACTGGTGACGCAGGCTGACTCCTGCTGAACGACAACGCGGAGACTTTTCGTCACCTGGTGACGGAAAGTCTCCGCGTTGTTTCGCCGGGCACTAGCGTCCCCCTGTGTACTTCGGCATCGCGCTCCTGCTCGTGGTGGTGCTGCCGATGGCTCTGACTGCCGCCGCCTACGGGCACGCGAAGCGCTACCCGACGCTCCCGCCGGTGACGAACTGGCGCGGTTCGTCCCGCGCGTCCCGGCCACGCCGGCCGTCCGACCCGGGATACGCCTGGGGCGTCGCGCTCGGCATCGTCGGGCCCTACCTGGCGGCTGGCGTTCTGCACCTGGCAGACGCACCCGCCGGCGTCGGAGTAGCGCTCTTCGTGGGGGCCATCGTGACCTGCTGGGCGATCCACTTCTTCACCCGGAAGAGGACCAGCTTCTTCGGCGCCGTCCCATGGGGCATGGTGCTCGGCAGCGTGATCCTGCCGTGCCTCGTCGGACTCGTCCTCGTACCCATCCTGGCCGCCTTCGGGCCCTGACCCGGGCCGGTGTGCGTTCGTGGAGGTCAGCCGTCGAGCGCGGACTCCGGTTTGGTGCTTCTGTCGCGCCCCCATTGAGTCGGGCAAGCACCAGATCCCGAGAACCCACCAGCCTTCCGTGCACGGGCACTAGCGTCGGCGCGTGACGATCTGGCTCCCCTCCCCAGCGCTGATGCTCTTCGTGGCCGCGGTGATCTCGGCGGTGGTGGTGCCGCTCATCCTCTCGACCAGCAAACGGCGCACCTGGGAGCCCGACAGGACGGCGGTCACGTCGAGCCGGACGTCGCTTGCCGTCGGCTGCACCCTCGTCATCGCGATCGTCCTGCTGCTCCTGGTCGTCGCAGCAGGCTGAGCACGCGGCTGCGGGATCAGCCGCGGATGAAGGCGGCGACCCGCTTCAACGCGCCCCGCGCCTCGGTGACAGGCAGGATCGGATACACGTGCAGCAGCCCGTGGCCCACCTCGAAGACGACCGGCCACCCGACCGTGGCGGCACGCGCGGCGAGCGCCTCGGCGCCGGCGTACAGCATGTCGTGAGTGCCGCACAGGAGCATGGTCGACGGCAGGTCGGTGAGGTCGCCGAGCGCCGGTGAGACCGACGGCAGCACGAGGTCGGCCTCGGAGCCCGCCCAGAAGAGCGCGTAGGTGTCGTGGTTGTCGAGGGAGAGCCACGGGTCGCGGGCGGCGGACTCCTCGGTGCCGGGCGCGGAGCGGGTCAGGTCGGCCCAGGGCGCGATGAGCACGAGCTTGGCCGGCTGCTCCCCCTCCCCCGCGCGCCACCGGTCGCGGAGGCCGAGGGCGATGGCGAGCGCCAGGCCGCCACCCGCGGAGTCGCCGGCGAGGACGACCTCCCCCTCATCGCACAGCCCGCCGACGTACGCCGTCAGGGCCGGCACCGAGTCACGCCAGGTGAACTCGGGTGCGAGCGGATAGGCCGGGAAGACGAGGCGGGAGCCGGTGGCACGCGCGAGGCGCGCCGCCCACTTCCACTGCCGGTCGTGCGCGGTCGCGGTGAACGAGCCACCGTGCAGGTGCACGAGCGTGCGCGTCCACGAGCCGCGGCGCGGCGTCGCGACGTACACGGGGAAACCGCCTCCGCCACCGATCCGCTCGACGGTGACCTCCCACTCCTTCTCCAGCCAGGCCGGCGGGGTGGTCGCGCGCGTGCGGTTCTTCGCCACCAGTGCCTCGCGGAGCCGCTCGGGGTCACGGATGACCACGGGCGGGTTGACCTTCGGCAGGGCGAAGGCGATCAGGCGATGCGACAGGCTGGGCACGCCCTCACGCTATCCGGCGCGCGCTCAGCGCCGGCGGGCGACCGCCTCGATCTCGACGGTCGCGCCGTAGGGCAGCGCGGCCACCTGCACGAACGAGCGTGCAGGACGCGGCTCGGCGAAGATCTCGGCGTACTGCTCGTTGGCCTCGTCGCGCAGCGTCACGTCCGTGACGAAGTAGGTCGTCTTGACCACGTCGGGCAGGTCGAGCCCGACCGTGGCCAGCCGCGACCGCAGCTTCGCGATGGCGGCGTCGAGGGCGGGCCGGCGACCACCCACGGCGACGCCGTCGACGTCGACCGAGAGCGCACCCGAGACGTAGACGACGCCGTCGTCGTCGTACGCCGGGCTGTAGGGGTGCTCGGCGCTCATGACCCAGCCCCCGCCAGCGCCTCGGCCTGCTCCTCCGCGAGCCCGCGATAGAGGCGGCGGAGGCGGACGACGCCGAGGTCGTGCTGGTAGAGGTTCTCGGCCTGGTCGGCATCGACGGCCATCGCCTCGAGCATCTCGCGGTCCTGCTCGAGGACCTTCCAGTGCCGCGCTTCGAGCGTGGTCCGGTAGAGGAAGCGCCAGGTGTCGCGCTCCCAGTCGGCGACCTTGCGGTAGCGCCAGAAGAAGACGGCCGTGGTGGTGGCGTCGATCGGCGTGCCGAGGCCGACGATGCCGAACGGGCCACCGGGGCCGGCTGTGGGCGGGTAGGGGATCTCGAGGTCGACCCAGTCGAGGCCGGTGCGGCAGAACTCGACCCAGTCGAAGTTCACGCCGCGCTGGTCGGTCTTCTCGAAGAAGAAGCCCCGGTCGGTCTCCCGGATCCGGAAGCGGGCCTGGGTCTCCCCCGCGAACATCGAGTGCGAGTCGCGGTGCAGGAAGGCACCGTGCATGGGGTCGAGCAGGTTCTCCATCGTGAAGCGCCACGGCGCGTCCCACTCGGCGTAGCAGAGGAACGCCTCGGTGCCCTCGTCCACGAGCGGGTCGGGGAGGTTCAGCGGCGTCGGCTCGGGATGCTGCTCGTCGCCGATGTAGGCGAGGATCGCGCCGGCGACCTCCTGCACGGCCGGTGCCGGGACGAGCTGCTTGCCCTCCAGGTTGCAGCCGGGCAGGCCCGGGACGGCGACGACCGTGCCCTCACCGTCGACCTGGACGCCGTGGTAGGCGCAGGCGAGCTTGTTGCCGAGGTGCTGGCCGAGCGAGAGCGGCGCGCCGCGGTGGGGGCAGCGGTCCTCGAGCATCCGCAGGCGCCCGTTGGACTCGCGGAAGAGGACCCAGTCCATGCCGAGCCGGCGGACCTTGTGGATGCCACCGGCCGGGACCATGTGGGAGGGGCAGATCGCGTACCACTGGTTGCGGAGGCCGGTGGCGAAGATGTCGTCGGCGCTCAGCTGCTTCTTGACCATGGGTGCCATGGGGTCACGCTTCCTTCCCGGCCGCGCCCTGCGGGGCAGCCAGACGCTTCATCTCGGCGGTGAACGAGTCGGTCGTCCACACCTCGCCGCCGGGCGCCGGGACGCCCATCTCGTTGAGCCCGGAGACGAGGCCCTCGAGGTCGTGCCGGCCAGTGCCGAACACCTCCTCGATGGCTCCCGCCAGCTTCTTCTCGTACGGCGTCGGCTCGACGGTGCGGGCCTGGTGCGGCTGCAGGTAGTTCGTCATGGCTTTCTCCCTGTGCGGAGGTGGTGGAGGTCAGAGGTCGAGGACGAGCCGGGCGGAGCGGGCGCGGGAGACGCAGGGCATCATCGAGGTGCCCTTCGCCTGCTCGGCCGCGCTGAGCACGGAGTCGCGGTGGTCGGGCTCGCCGGAGAGCACGCGGGTCTCGCAGCTACCGCAGATGCCGTCGCGGCACGAGCTGCCGATGGAGACGCCCGCGGTCTCGAGGGCGTCGAGGATCGAGCAGTCGCCGGCCACCTCGACGGTGACGCCGGAGCGCTGGCACTCCACGGTCACCGGCTGGTCGCCGTCGGGGCCGGCCTCGACCTTCTTCGCCTTGAACCGCTCGAGCTGGAGGATCCCCTCCGGCCAATCGGCGGTGTGCTCCTCGAGCGCGGCCAGGAGCGGCTCGGGACCGCAGGCGTAGACGAGGGTCCCCTCGGCGGGGCCGGGCAGGGCGGCGCCGAGGTCGAGGCGGCCGAGCTCGTCCTCCGGCACGACGTGCACCCGCCCGCCGTACGCCGCGAGCTCGTCGAGGAAGGCCATCGACTGCTGGCGCCGGCCGCCGTACCAGAGCTCCCAGTCGGCGCCCGCTGCCTCGGCGGCCTGGACCATCGCGAGGATCGGGGTGATCCCGATGCCGCCGGCGACGAAGACGTAGCGCTGGGCGGGCAGGAAGGCGAAGTTGTTGCGCGGGCCCACGACCTGGAGGCGGTGTCCGGGGCGGAGCCCCTCGTGGACGTACTCCGAGCCCCCGAGCGCCGCCTGCTCGCGGAGCACCGCGACGCGGTAGCGGGTCTCGTCGGCCGGGTCGCCGCAGAGGGAGTACTGGCGGACCAGCGAGCCCCGCAGCTGGAGGTCGATGTGGGCGCCGGGCTGCCACTCGGGCAGCGGCTTGCCGTCGGGATGGGCCAGCGCGAGCGACAGGACGCCATCGGCCTCCCACGTCATCTGCTTGACCAGCAGCTCCATGGTCGTCTCGGTCATCACGACTTCCTCTCCTGGTCGGGCACCTTCACGGGCGGCGTGAACGGCGCGGGCATGGGGCCGTAC
>NZ_DATIHB010000084.1:0-31777 GCF_035481145.1 Nocardioides sp.
CCGCCGCAGGCGGCCTACGCGAGCCCTCAGGCGAGGGCGCCCGCGCGCAGCGCCAGGAGCGCAACCAGCACGACGATGTACGCCGCGACCCCTGCGCCCTGCCACGCCGTACGCCGCGGGCCCTTCGGCGCGAAGGCGAAGATGCCCATCAGCGCCAGCCCACCGAGGAAGCCTCCGAGGTGGCCCTGCCACGAGATCGAGCCACGGCCGAGGATGGTGATGCCCGCGTTGAGGCCGAGCCACATCAGGATCGACTGGACGTCACCGCGGACCCGCAACGCCAGGACCAGCAGACCGGCCATCAGTCCGAAGACGGCACCCGACGCACCGAGGGTGGGAGTGAACTCGGGGGCGAACCAGAAGACGAGGAGCGAGCCGCCCAGGCCCGAGAGCAGGTAGAGGGCGAGGAAGCGCAGCCGGCCCAGCGCCACCTCGAGCTGCGGTCCGAGGAACCACAACGCCAGCATGTTGAAGCCGATGTGGAGGGCGTCGACATGGGTGAACATCGAGGTGACGAGCTGCCACCACGCGCCGTCGGCGACGCCCGGCAGCCAGGTGCCGAGGGTGGTGCAGCTGGCGGCGGTCGCGTCGGGCCAGGCGTACTCGCCGCCCACGCAGATGCCCGAGGGCCGCAGCGCGAGCCAGTCGATCCAGCGGCTGGCATGCGACCCCGTCACCAGGATCAGCAGCCAGACGGCCACGTTGATCGCGATCAGGAGGCCGGAGGTGAGGCCGGGGTTGGCGACGCGTGTGCCGCCGAACGCCGTACGGCCACTGCGGGTCTGGCGTGCGCCCGACTTCACGCAGTCAGGGCACTGGAACCCGACGGCGGCATCGCGCATGCAGTCGGGGCAGATCGGCCGACTGCACCGCTGGCAGGAGATGTGCGTCTCCCGCCCCGCGTGCCGGTAGCACTGCGGGGCGGGAGGCGCGGAGTCACTCAAGGCAGATCAGCGGGTGATCTCGACGGACTCGATGACCACCGGGTCGACCGGACGGTCCATGGCACCGGTCTTGACGCCCTCGATGGCGTCGACGACGGCCTTGGACTCGTCGTCAGCCACCTCACCGAAGATGGTGTGGCGGTTGGTCAGCCACGGGGTCTCGACGGTGGTGATGAAGAACTGCGAGCCGTTGGTGCCCGGGCCGGCATTGGCCATGGCCAGGAGGTAGGGCTTGTTGAAGGAGAGCTCGGGGTGGAACTCGTCCTTGAACTTGTAGCCCGGGCCGCCGATGCCCTGGCCGAGCGGGCAGCCGCCCTGGATCATGAAGTCCTTGATGATCCGGTGGAAGACGAGGCCGTCGTAGAACTTCTCGCCCGAGCGACCGGCGTCGTCGGTGTAGTCCTTGGTGCCCTCGGCGAGGCCGACGAAGTTCTCCACCGTCGCGGGAGCGTGGTTGGGGAACAGGTTGATCGTGATGTCACCCTTGTTGGTCTTCAGGGTGGCCTTCAGGTCAGACATGGCTGCCTCTCAGGAGTCGAAGTCAGTGCGGTCCTGAGCGTACCGGGGGCTGGCGACACCCTGTCGTGTGCGGCAGGATCGCCGTATGGCCAAGTCCAAGGGCAGCACCGCACCGAGGGATCTCGTCGCGCTCGTCGACGAGCTCGCCCCGCAGATCGAGAAGACGCTCCACCAGATGGCGACCAAGGGCCCGAAGCTGATGAACAAGGGCCGCAAGATGGCGAAGTCCAAGGGCGCGAAGGTCCCCAAGAGGCACGTCGGCCAGGTTCCTCCCGGCCCGCTCACCAAGAAGCTGGTCGTCCTCGGCGGGGTCGGTGCCCTCGTCTTCATGGCCGTACGCCGACTGCTCGGCGGCGGCGCCGAGTGGCAGGTCGACCCTGTCCAGGTCGACCCGGCCCCGGCCGAGCCGAGCCCGACCGACCCGGTGGAGACCGAAGAGGTCGAGACCGACCTCAGCTGACGAGCTCGGGCGCCTCTGCGCGGACGCGCTGAGTGGCCCGGTGCTCGGCCCAGAAGCTCACGATCGGGATCGTGCCGCAGGCGAGGGTGACCGCGGTGTAGCCGATGCTCCAGCGCTCCTGTCGCGACAGCAGGAATGCTGTGATCAGGAAGATCATGTAGAGCCAGCCGTGCGCGACGCCGAGCTTCTCGGTGATCTGCTCGCCGACCGTGTGGGCGGTGCTGCCGGGCGTCACCCACTCCGGGGTCGCCGGGATGAAGCCCCACATCGAGGAGCCGTCGAAGTTGGCGAGCGGCACGCCGACCAGGCAGAGGACGATCAGCAGGATGCCCACGATGGTGGCCATCACCCGGTAACGCGTCAGAGCGGAGTTCACGCCCGAACGGTACCTGCGCGCACGTCAGCTTTCGACGTCGTCCTCGTCACGCCGGAGCACCTCGTCGACGAGCCAGCGCCACCACATGAAGACCAGGAAGCCTCCGAAGAACCACCACTCGAGGGCGTAGAAGAGGTTCCGGATCGCGGAGAAGCGCGGAGCCGGCGGGAGCTGGTCGAGCTCCGCCTTCTCCAGGCCTGCATCGGTGTCAGCGGCGATCACGTAGCCGCCGTACAGGTCCTGGTCGACGAAGTGGAGCGCGTCGGCGATGCGCAGCTGCGGCAGGACGTCGTCCTCGGGGTCCTCGTCGACCTCGCCGGTGCCCTCGGCGGGCTGGAGCCAGCCCGTGAGCGTCACCTCTCCCGAAGGAGCCTCGGGGCGCGCACCGGACGCCGACCAGCCGCGCACGACCGGGATGGCCGATCCGGTGCCGGAGACCGCCACGGGCGTGACCACCCAGAAGCCCTCCACGTCGCCCCGCTCCCGCCCGCTCACGACGAACGTCGACTCCGGCAGCCAGGTGCCGCGCACCGAGACCGGCTGACCGACGTACGTCGAGGAGAAGGGGTCGTCCGGGCCGAGCGCCGAGGAGAGCGGGATAGCCGCGACCGTGGTGAGGTCGCGGGCCGATGCCTCGCGCTTGGACTTCCACGCGTCGAGCTGCCAGACACCGAGCATCACCGCAGCCGAGAGGAGTGCCAGGGCGAGAAGGTGCACCGGCCAGTAGCGCGGCGCGAGCGGATGAGGGCGATCTGGCACGCCGCCACCCTACGATCAGCCCATGACGACCCGGATCCACCACCTCGACTGCGGAACGATGCACCCCTTCGGCGCCCCGGGTGGGCGGCTGATGCCGCGCCGCATGGTGGCCCACTGCCTGCTCGTGGAGCGGGCCGACGGCCTGGTCCTCGTCGACAGCGGCTTCGGCACCGGCGACCTCGCCGACAAGGCCCGCCTCGGCCGACCGTTCCTCGCCCTGGTGCGGCCGGACCTCGCCGCGGAGCAGACCGCGGTGGCGCAGCTGGCCGCCCTCGGCCACGCTCCCGAGGACGTCACCGACGTCGTGCTCACCCACCTCGACGTCGACCATGCCGGCGGCATCGGCGACTTCCCCCACGCCCGCATCCACGTCACGGCCGCCGAGCACCGCGCCGCCATGGAGCCGGCGACCCTGCTCGAGAAGCGCCGCTACATCCAGGCGCAGTGGGCGCACGGCCCGCGCTGGGAAGTCCACGAGGCCGGCGGCGACGACTGGTTCGGCTTCACCGGTGTCCGTGCGGTCGGCGACGACGTCGTGCTCATCCCGCTCCGTGGCCACACCCGCGGCCACGCCGGCGTCGCCGTCCGTACGCCGGACGGTGGCTGGATCCTGCACGCCGGTGACAGCTACTTCTGGCGCGGTGAGCTCGAGACGCCGCCGTCGTACAACTTCGGCATGGTGGGCTTCCAGAAGCTGATGGCGGTCCACGAGAAGGAGCGCCGCACCAACCAGGAGCGGCTCCGCGAGCTCCGTGCCGGCCACCCCGAGGTGACTGTCTTCTCCGCCCACGACGCGCCCGAGCTCGACGCCCTCCGCTGACGACGCGCAGGCCCGGCGAGGGTCAGCGCAGCACGACGACCGCGCCGACCGCGCCGAGCAGCAGGCCCAGCGCGAGCCACGAGCTCCGCACGGCGATGCCGTGGATCGCGCGTGCGCCGGCGATGCCCGCCACCCAGAGAACCGTGGCGATGACGGCGAGCACCAGGCGCCCTCCGACCGCGCCGTGGGGCATCGCGAGCGCCGCCACGACGAGGCCGACCGCGAAGTGCGCCACGGTCACGACCGTCAGCGACGACAGCACCCAGCGCTGCACCGAGGTGAGGCTGGCGTCGTTCACCGGGCGAACCGGGTTGGCCGGATCCATCAGGTGGCGCGCTCGGCGCTGCTGCCCGGCGCTCATCGTCAGACCTCGACCGGTGCGCCGATGAGGCTGCCGTACTCGACCCAGGAGCCGTCGTAGTTGCGCACCTTCTCGACGCCGAGCAGCTCCGACAGCACGAACCAGGTGTGCGCACTGCGCTCCCCGATCCTGCAGTAGGCGATCACCTCGTCACCGCCGAGCACGTCGGCGTACAGCTCGCGGAGCTCGTCGTCGGGACGGAAGCTGCCGTCCTCGGCAGCGGACTTCGCCCACGGCACGTTGACCGCCGTCGGGACGTGACCGCGGACCTGCGGCTGCTCCTGCGGGAAGTGCGCGGGGGCCAAGATCTCGCCGCTGAACTCCGCAGGCGACCGTACGTCGAGGATCGGCGTGCTGCCGATCGCTGCGATCACATCGTCGCGGAAGGCGCGGATGCTCAGGTCAGCCGGTGCCGCCACGTAGGTGGTCGCCGGCCGGGCGACCGGCGTCGACTCCAGCGGCCGCCCCTCGAGCTCCCACTTCTTGCGACCGCCGTCGAGGAGGCGAACGTCGCGGTGACCGTAGATCTTGAAGTACCAGTACGCGTACGCCGCGAACCAGTTGTTGTCGCCGCCGTAGAGCACGACGGTGTCATCGTTCGCAACGCCCTTGGTCGACAGCAGCGCGCTGAAGCCGGCCTGGTCGATGACGTCGCGGCGAGCCGGGTGCTGCAGATCGGCACGCCAGTCGAGCTGGATCGCGCCGGGGATGTGGGTGATGCCGTGGGCGGCGGTGTCCTCGTCGACCTCGATGACCACCACGCCGGGGGTCGCGAGGTGCTGCTCGAGCCAGTCGCCGTCCACGAGGACGTCGGTGCGGGCCATGGTGCACTCCTTCATTTCGTTGGTGTACTAATGATTTGTACACTAAGCATTGGTACACTCACAACATGAGCCGCAGCACACCGTCCTCCCTCGAGGGCATCGAGAACCCGCTCGCCCTGGAGCAGCAGGTCTGTTTCGCCCTCGCCATTGCGTCGCGCAGCGTGATCGCGACCTACAAGCCGCTGCTGGAGCCGATGGGCCTGACCCACCCGCAGTACCTGGTCATGCTCGCCCTCTGGGAGCACGAGCCACTCCGGGTCAACGAGCTCTCGAAGCTGCTCCAGCTCGACCCGGGCACGTTGTCGCCACTCCTCAAGCGACTCGAGACGAGCGGCTACGTCCGCCGCGAGCGGGACCCGCACGACGAGCGCGCGCTGGCCGTCGTCCTCACCGAGAAGGGGCGGGCACTGCGCGACGACGCCCTCAACATCCCGCCCGCTATCGTCGAACGACTCGGCCTCCCGCTCGACGAGCTCCTCGAGCTGCACAAGCGGCTCACCCAGGTGATCGCCGCCGCGACCGGCTGAGACCCGTCAGAGCCCGGTCGGCTCCTCCCACGGCTCGATGGCGTCGCAGATCGCGAATGGCAGCAGGTCAGCCACGGTCACGGCGGCAGCGGCCTGCGGTGCCTTCGTCCGGAGCCCGATCCGGCCGGTCGAAGGATCGTTGAGCACGTCGCGGCGAAAGCCGTCGGCAAAGCCCATCGCCGTAGTGACGCGAGGCCAGGCCTCGGTGATCTTCCCGCGCGCGATGAGGTCGCCGCGGCTCTCCCCGAGCCGTGCCGTCGCCAGTCCCTCGCTGAACGACACGGAGAACGCCGTGAGCTCGTCGAGGTTGCGCGGGTCGAGTTCACCGATGAGCGTCGCCTGGTGCTCCGCAGTGGCATCGTCGCCGAGCGCCGTACGGACCGGAATGCACCCACGCCGGAGGTACGCCGACTCCGCGCGCTCGTCGGTCAGGTCCGGCAGGGCAGGGTCCGCTGCCCAGACGGGCTCGCCCTCGGCCGCGACACCCTTCACGAGGAGGTGCTCGTCGGTCATCACCGTCGCCCCGGTTAGCGCCTTCTCGCGGCGTGCTGCCGCCACCCTGGTCATGTCGAGCCCCGGCCGGAACGCCACGACGTAGCCCGAGCCCCTCGGCCCCGTGAACCGCACTTCCCAGTCGACGTCGTCCTCGGTGAAGCCGTGGTCGAGCCAGAACCGGGAGTGGTCATCACGGAGCAGCCCGTCGGTGAAGAGCACTCCCTCCGCGCGGGCCCGCTCCCAGAACGCCGACCGGTCCGCCATCAGGTCCTCGCTGGTCAGGTCCGGTACGCCGAACCGCGCACGCATCGCGTCGAAGTCCGTGATCGTGACCACCGTGGCGTCGGCCGGGACGAGCGCGAGCGCCCGCCAGGCCTGTCCGGTCGGGTGCGCCGGCAGCTCGAGCGACGCGGGGATCTCGGTCGGTGCGGGCGCGGCGACCGGCGTCTGCGCGGGGGCGCTGCAGCCTGCGAGCACGACGGTGCTCAGCACCGCCCCGAGGAGAGAACGCACCGCACGAGGGTAAGGCGTTGCCGGGACGTCATAGGACGTGGTCGCTAGAACGACCAGGTCCTATGACGTTGTGCGGGCGCGGCCGGATCAGCTACGTGCTACCTCGACCAGCCGCGGCCGGGCCACGAGGGCGTAGACGATTGCACCGATGAACCCGAGTACGACGATCACCACGACGTGGATGATCTGGTTCTGGCCGGCTGCCTCCCACTCCGCCGCCGGGCGTCGCAGCGCGTCGATCAGCATCCAGAGCCAGAAGATCCCGCCGACCAGGAAGACAAGTCCGAAGGCCAGCAGGAACAACGAAGATTCCATGTACAGACCGTACGGCGTGCCGACCGTTCCGGTGGTGAGGCGCGTGCGATCGCACGGCGCTGGAGGGAAGTCGATCTGTGAGCGGAGCGATCGACGACTGAGGACGACGCAGCCAGCGTGCGTGCATCGCCGTCCAGGTGGTGGAGCCTAGGGGACTCGAACCCCTAACCCCCTGCTTGCAAAGCAGGTGCGCTACCAATTGCGCCAAGGCCCCGACGTACGCCGCGGCGTACGGGGAAGAAGGATCAGACCGGGTCGGTGGCCTGCGCCCAGAGCGCCTGCTCGGCCTTGGAGGCGTCGAGCTTCTTCTTGGCGAAGACAGCGGCGGCAGCGGCCAGGGCGAGGAGGACGATCTTCTTCATGGGCGAGAGGTTACCAACGCCCGGCCTCACACCCCACATCGGTCTCGACCTGGCGGCGTACGCCGAAATGCGCACCGCCCGCGTCCAGGAGATCGCGGGCGGTGTCTGCGTGGTGCGCCTAGGAGGACTTGAACCTCCGACCCCCACATTATCAGTGTGGTGCTCTAACCGTCTGAGCTATAGGCGCGTCGGCTGCGTGCAGCCGTGGTGTGAACCGTGGCGGAACGTTACCGGAGGCCCCGTCCAAGCTCCAAAACGGGGTCCGGAGCGATCAGTTCTGGTCCTCCGCGAGGGTCACCTCGATGCCACCCAGGAGGGCGGCTGCCATGTTGTAGAGGAACGCCGTGAGCGTCGCGACAGCGGTGATCAGCACGGTGTCGATCACCGAGATGAGCATCGTGAAGCCGAGGACGCGGGTGGTGCCGAGGTAGTTGTTGACGTCGAAGCCATCGCCGCTGCCACCCATGACGCCACCGACCGTGGTGTTGATGGAGTCCCAGACGCCGGCGACACCGAGCACGCTCCAGACGACGGCGACCGCGACGACCGTGACGATGCCGAAGGCGACCGCCAGCAGGAACGACGTCTTCATCACCGACCACGGGTCGATCCGCGTGAGGCGCAGGCGGGCACGACGGGGGGTGCGCCCGTGGACCTCCGCGGCAGCGGCTGCGTGCTCCTTCGACTCGGGGTTGGCGCTCGCCTTCATCTCGACGCTCGCGGCTGCGATCGCGCTGTTGATCCGCTCACCCAGCGTCTGCTTCGACCCCTCGTCGCTCATCACTGCTCACTCTCGTCGGTCGTCTCGGCCGGCACATCGGCGGTTGCGGTGCTCGCGTCGCCGCCAGCCTCCGGAGCCTCGATTGTTGCATCCTCGACCCCGGCGCCTTCGGCGTCGACGTCCTCGTCGCGCGCCTCGACCGAGCGAGCGACGACCGCGACGGCGTCACCCTTCTTCGGGGTCACGAACTTCACGCCCATCGTCGAGCGACCCTTGGCCGGGAAGTTGTCATCGATGGGGGAGCGGACGACCTGGCCACTGTTGGTGATGGAGAGGATCTCGTCGCCCTCGACCACGATGAAGGCACCGACCAGGCTGCCGCGCTTCTCGTCGCTGAGCTGCATGGCCTTGATGCCGAGGCCACCTCGTGACTGCACGCGGTAGTCGGAGATCCGGGAGCGCTTGGCATAGCCACCATCGGTCATGGTGAAGACGTACTGCTCGATGACCGCCGACTCCTCCGGCGTCTCGCCGGCCTCCTCCGCAGCCTCCTCGGCCGCGATCTGCTCGGCGCGGATCACCGCCATGGAGAGCAGCTCGTCGCCGTCGCGGAACTTCATGCCGGAGACGCCGGACGTCGCGCGCCCCATCGGCCGCAGCTGGTCGTCCGACGCGGGGAAGCGGATCGCCTGCGCCTTGCGCGAGACGAGCAGGACGTGGTCCTCGCTGTTGACCAGCTCGGCGCCGATCAGCTCGTCGTCGTCCTCGCGGAAGTTGATCGCGATGACGCCGGCCTGGCGCGGGGAGTTGTAGTCACCCAGGCGGGTCTTCTTGACCAGTCCGTGCTTCGTGGCGAGCACGAGGTACGGCGCCTGCTCGTAGTCACGGATCGCCAGCACCTGCGCGATCGACTCGTCGGGCTGGAAGCTCAGCAGGCCTGCGACGTGGCCACCCTTCGCGTCACGCGACGCCTCGGGGAGGTTGTAGGCCTTGGTCCGGTAGACCCGGCCGGCCGTCGTGAAGAAGAGCAGCCAGTGGTGGTTGGTCGTCGAGATGAAGTGCTCCACCACGTCGTCGCCCTTGAGCGACGCACCCCGCACGCCCTTGCCCCCACGCTTCTGCAGCCGGTACGCCGACGCGAGGGTCCGCTTGGCGTAGCCGCCGCGCGTGATCGAGACGACGAGCTCGTCGTCCGGGATCAGGTCCTCCATGGAGAGGTCGCCGTCGGCCGCGATGATCTGGGTGCGCCGCTCGTCGCCGAACTTCTCGACGATCTCGGCGAGCTCCTCGCTGATGATCGCGCGCTGGCGCTCCGGCTTCTCGAGGATGTCCTTGAGGTCGGCGATGAGCGCCTCGAGGCGCTCGAGCTCGTCGATGATCTTCTGGCGCTCGAGGGCGGCCAGGCGGCGCAGCTGCATCTCGAGGATCGCGTTGGCCTGGATCTCGTCGATCTCGAGGAGCTCCATGAGGCCGGTGCGCGCGTCGTTGACGTCGGGGGAGCGACGGATGAGCGCGATGACCTCGTCGAGCATGTCGAGGGCCTTCACCAGGCCGCGGTAGATGTGGGCCCGCTCCTCGGCCTCATTGAGGCGGAAGCGCGTACGACGCTGGATGACGTCGATCTGGTGGGCCACCCAGTTGCTGATGAACTGGTCGATCGTGAGCGTGCGCGGCACACCGTCGACGAGCGCGAGCATGTTGGCCGAGAAGTTGGTCTGCAGCTCGGTGTGCTTGAGCAGGTTGTTGAGCACGACCCGGGCGACGGCGTCGCGCTTGAGCACGACCACCAGGCGCTGGCCGGTGCGACCCGACGAGTCGTCGCGCACGTCGGAGATGCCCTGGATCTTGCCGCTGTCGGCCAGCTCGGCGATCTTCAGCGCGAGGTTGTCCGGGTTGACCATGTAGGGCAGCTCGGTGATCGAGAGGCAGGTGCGACCCCGGTTGTCCTCGTCGATCTCGATGACCGCGCGCTGGGTGACGGATCCGCGACCCGTGCGGTAGGCCTGCTCGATGCCCTGGCGACCGACGATCAGCGCGCCGTTGGGGAAGTCGGGGCCCTTGATCCGCTCGATGAGCGCGTCCTGCAGCTCCTCGCGCGACGCGTCGGGGTGCTCGAGCGCCCACTGCGCGCCCTCGGCGACCTCGCGGAGGTTGTGCGGCGGGATGTTGGTCGCCATGCCGACCGCGATACCGGCGGAGCCGTTGACCAGCAGGTTCGGGTAGCGCGACGGCAGCACCGTCGGCTCCGAGGACCGGCCGTCGTAGTTGGGCTGGAAGTCGACGGTGTCCTGCTCGATGTCGCGGACCATCTCGAGCGCCAGCGGCGCCATGCGGCACTCGGTGTATCGCATGGCCGCGGCCGAGTCGTTGCCCGCGGAGCCGAAGTTGCCCTGGCCCTGGACCAGCGGAGCTCGCATGACCCACGGCTGCGCGAGGCGGACGAGGGTGTCATAGATCGCGGAGTCACCGTGCGGGTGGTACTGACCCATGACGTCACCGACGACGCGCGAACACTTCGAGAAGCCGCGGTCGGGGCGGTAGCCGCCGTCGTACATCGCGTAGAGGACGCGGCGGTGGACCGGCTTGAGGCCATCGCGTACGTCGGGCAGCGCACGGCCGACGATGACCGCCATCGCGTAGTCGATGTAGGCGCGCTGCATGGAGGTCTGCAGCTCGACCGGCTCGATGCGGCCGCCGGAGGGAGTGGGGGTTTCAGTCACGATGCGTCTCTCTGAACTCGTCTACTCGAATCTAAATCTGGATCTAGAGACTCAGATATCGAGGAATCGAACGTCCTTGGCGTTGCGCTGGATGAAGGAACGGCGCTGCTCGACGTCCTCGCCCATCAGCGTCGAGAAGATCTCGTCGGCCTGGGCGGCGTCGTCCAGGGTCACCTGGAGCATGAGGCGCTGGTCGGGGTTCATCGTGGTCTCCCACAGCTCCTCGGCGTTCATCTCACCGAGACCCTTGTAGCGCTGCACGGGGTTCTCCTTCGGCAGCTTCTTGCCGTTGGCCAGGCCGTCGGCCATGAGCGCGTCGCGCTCGGCGTCGGAGTAGACGAACTCGTGCTCGGCCGGCTTGTTCCACCGGAGGCGGTAGAGCGGCGGCTGGGCCATGTAGACGAAGCCGTGCTCGATGAGCGGCTTCATGAAGCGGAAGAGCAGCGTCAGCAGCAGCGTGTTGATGTGGTGGCCGTCGACATCGGCATCGGCCATCAGCACGACCTTGTGGTAGCGCAGCTTCTCGAGGTTGAACTCCTCATGCACACCGGTGCCGAGCGCCGAGATGATCGCCTGGACCTCCTGGTTGGCCAGGACCTTGTCGATGCGCGCCTTCTCGACGTTGAGGATCTTGCCGCGGATCGGGAGGATCGCCTGGATCCGCGGGTCGCGACCCTGACGCGCCGAGCCACCGGCGGAGTCACCCTCGACGATGAAGACCTCGCACTCCTCGGGCTTCGTCGACTGGCAGTCGGAGAGCTTGCCCGGGAGGCCGCCACCACCGAGCAGGCCCTTGCGATTGCGAGCCAGGTCGCGTGCCTTGCGCGCCGCGATGCGCGCGGTCGCGGCCGCCTGCGCCTTGCGGATGATCTCCTTGCCGTCGTTCGGGTTCTTCTCGAGCCAGTCGCTGAGCTGGTCGTTCACGCAGCCCTGCGTGAAGCCCTTGGCCTCGGTGTTGCCGAGCTTGGCCTTGGTCTGGCCCTCGAACTGCGGGTTGGAGATCTTGAGGCTGATGATCGCGGTCAGGCCCTCACGGATGTCGTCACCGGTGAGCCTGTCCTCCTTCTTCTTGATCAGGCCCCAGGTCTCGCCCCACTTGTTCATGAGCGTGGTCAGCGCCGCACGGAAGCCCTCCTCGTGCGTGCCGCCCTCGGGGGTGTTGATCGTGTTGGCGAAGGTGTGGACCGACTCGTTGTACGACGACGCCTGCCACTGCATCGCGATCTCGAGGCTCATCGGGTTGGGCGCGTCATCGCCGGTCTCCGCCTCGAAGGCGATGATCGGCGACAGGGTCGCCTTGCGCTTGTTGAGGTGGTCGACGTAGTCGGCCAGGCCCCGCTCGTACTGGAAGACGATCTCGAGCGCCTCGCCCTCGCGGTGCGGCTGGTCGGCCGTCGCGTGGTCGACCTCGTTGGCGATCGTGTCGTCCTCGATCGCGTCGACGATCTCGGCCGACTCCGGACGCTCGTCGCGCAGGACGATGCGGAGACCCTTGTTGAGGAAAGCCATCTCGCGGAAGCGGTTGGTGATCGTCTCGAGGTTGTAGACGGTCGTCTCGAAGATGTCGGGGGAGGCGAACCAGGTCACGGTCGTGCCGGTGCGCTCACCCTCCTCGAGCGGGCGGACCTGGCGCAGGTCGTAGTCGGGGGCGCCGAGGGAGAACTCCTGCTCCCAGAGGTAGCCGCGGTTCTTGATCTCGAGCTTCAGCTTGTCGGAGAGCGCGTTGACCACCGACGAGCCGACGCCGTGGAGACCACCGGACACCTTGTAGCCGCCGCCGCCGAACTTGCCGCCCGCGTGGAGGACGGTGAGCGCGAGGGTCGCGGCCGGGACCTCCTGGCCGGGCGCGGTGTCGGTCGGGATGCCGCGGCCGTTGTCGACGACACTGACCGAGCCGTCGGCGTTGAGCTTGACGAGGATCTCGTCGCAGTGACCGGCGAGCGCCTCGTCGACCGCGTTGTCGACGATCTCCCAGATCAGGTGGTGCAGGCCGCGCACACCGGTCGAGCCGATGTACATGCCGGGGCGCTTGCGGACTGCTTCGAGGCCCTCGAGGACCTGGATCGCCGAAGCGTCGTACTCGTTCATGACCTGGTCCTGCTCCGACACCCGGCGACCTCTTCATTACGTGGCGAGACATGCAGAAGGCCGCACAGCACGAGCGGGCGACCTGAGTGACCCATGTTACCCGCGTGCGCGCGCGAGAGCGCGTTGCCGTCCCGGAAAGGGAGGTGATCTGTGGAGAGATCGCGCCGTTCACGCCCTTCCACGGTGTCATGGAGCCCCGAACAGGGGGTCGTCTTACTCCCCCTACGGGCTTTGCCTCGTTCGAGGCCCCATGCCAGCCCGCCTCCCGCCCCTCATTCCACCGGGTGCGATGCCCGGTAGACCAGGTGCAGGACGCCGCTCCCGAAGGCCTCCGACGAGACCAGCTCGAGCGGCACCTGGGCACCGTCGGCGAAGAGCTTCCGGCCCGTGCCGACCACGATCGGGTGGACCAGCAGGTGGAGCTCGTCAAGCAGGCGCTGCTCCAGGAGCCACTGGACCAGGGTGGCACTTCCCGTCGTCCCGAGGGTCATCTCCTCCTTGAGCGAGGAGAGCTCGGCCGCGATCGCCTCCGCGTCACCACCGACCACGGTGGAGTTCTCCCAGGTCGCCTCCTCGAGCTCACCGGAGATGACGTACTTGCGGGCGCCGTTCATCATCGCGGTGACCGGGTCGGCCGGATCCGCCGACGGCCAGTACGCCGCGAACTCGTCGTACGTGCGTCGACCCAGGAGCGTCGCGTCGGCTGCTCCCATGAGCGAGCCGACGACTGCACCCATCTCATCGTCGAAGTAGGGGAAGTGCCAGGTCTCGGGCGCCTCGATGACACCGTCGAGGGAGATGAAGAGGCTGGACGTGATCGAACCCATGGTCGGCTCCTGTGGTGGGGGCACCGGTCGATCCGGCGCCGTCACTCCCTCCACGACCACGGAGTGGGCGATCCGACAGCTCTCTCCAGACTTTTTTTCGGGAGGCGGAGTCGGTGGGCGCAGGTCAGCCGTAGGTGTCGCGCGGACCGCGTCCGTCACGGGCGCTCAGGCGGCCCTTCTTCCAGCTCGGCGCGGTCGGTCCTTCGATGTCGATGATCGTCACCGAGCCGTGGCCGATCTCCTCGTTGAGCCGGCGCACCAGGGTCGGCGCGAGCAGCTTCAGCTGGGTCGCCCACGCCGTCGAACCGGTGCGCACGGTCAGCCGTCCGTCGGCGAACGCCGTGGGCTCGCAGTGCTGCGCGACCTCCGCACCGACGATCTCGGGCCACCGCGCGAAGACCGCGTGCACCTTGAGGTCGAGCGCCCAGCCGTGGTCGGCGACAAGTCGGCCCAGCGTGGTGTCGAGCAGCTGCGGGTCGCGCTCGTCCGGGTGCGCGCCGGAGACCCGTGGCCCTTCCGTACGCCGGACCCGCTCCGCCGCCGAGCTCGTCCACTTCCGCTTGGCGCGCGGCGCGTTCTTCGCGGCACCCGCCATCGACCGCGCGATCGTCTTGGCGAGGTCCAGCCCCGTCGGATCGTGCTCGGCCGAGTCGGCCTGCCCGCCCGGTTCGCCCGGCCCGCCCGGCCCGCCCGATTCGGCCGCGGACTCGTCCTCAGGACTCACGCGTCACCACGCCCTCACCGACGGAGTACCGGGCGCCGGCCAGCGCCGCGGGGACGTCGTCGGCCACCGCTGCCGTGATCAGCACCTGCTCGGCGCCGGCCACCAGGTCCGCCAGCTGCTCACGTCGTCCGGAGTCGAGCTCGGCGAAGACGTCGTCCAGGATCAGGATCGGGTCGTCGCCCTCCGCGCGCAACAGGTCGTACGACGCGAGCTTGAGCGCGAGCGCGAAGGACCAGGACTCCCCGTGGCTGGCATAGCCCTTGACGGGCAGCCGCAGGTCACCGTTGCCGAGGGTCAGGAGGAGCTCGTCGCGGTGCGGGCCCACGAGTGAGACGCCGCGGTCGAGCTCGTCCTTGCGCCGGCGTTCGACCTCGTCGAGCAGTCGCGCCTCCAGCCAGGCGACCTCCATCAGCCCGGTATCGGCGGGGGCACCGTCCTCGGCCAGGCTCGGCAGCGACGCCTTGTAGGCGATGGCGGCATCCTCACGACCGGCCCCTCGCGCGACGGTCGCGTACGCCTTCCCGACGTACGGCGCGAGGTCGGCCACCAGCCGCAGCCTCGCGGCGAGCAGCTCCGCACCGACGCGGGCGAGGTGCTCGTCCCAGACCGAGAGCGTGGCGATCGCGCCTTCGCGGGAGGAGCCGCGCGCGAGGCCGGCAGTCTTCAACAGCGAGTTGCGCTGGCGCAGGACGCGGTCGTAGTCAGACCGGACGCCGGCGATGCGTGGGTGGCGGAGCACGAGGAGGTCGTCGAGGAACTTGCGCCGGTCGGACGGGTCGCCCTTGACCAGGGTGAGGTCATCGGGGGCGAAGACGACGGTGCGCACGAGGCCGAGGAGCTCGCGGGCCCGAGGCAGCTGCGAGCGGTTGATGCGAGCACGGTTGGACTTGCCGGGGTTGATCTCGATCTCCAGCGTGGCCGACCGGCCATCACGGACGACCGCGGCCCGGATGATCGCCTGGCTCGCACCGGCCCGCACCAGCGGTGCGTCGCTGGCCACCCGGTGCGACGAGAGCCGTGAGAGGTAGTCGATCGCCTCGACCAGATTGGTCTTGCCCTGACCGTTGCGCCCGATGAAGGCCACCGGACCGGGCTCCAGCGCGACGTCCAGGTCGGCGTACGACCGGAAGTCGTGCAGCGTCAGGTGCGAGACGTGCACTCAGCTCTCGCTGGGAGCATGCGCGGACCCCGCGCCCGCCTCTGCCGCGGCAGGCGCGACCTCGGGGCCACCCTTCTGCCCCTCGACGTCTCCGCCGGCGGGCGCCTCGGTCTTCATCGCGTGGCCACCGAACTGGTTGCGCATGGCGGCGATCGCCTTCATGGCCGGGCTGTCGTCCTGGCGCGAGACGAACCGGGCGAAGAGCGAGGCGGCGATGGCGGGGACCGGCACCGCGTTGTCGATCGCGGCCTCGACGGTCCAGCGACCCTCGCCGGAGTCCTCGGCATAGCCGGCGATGCTCTCCAGGCCAGGCTCGTCGTCGAGCGCCTGGACGAGGAGGTCGAGGAGCCACGAGCGGATGACCGTGCCCTCGCGCCACGAGCGGAAGACCTCGGTCACGTTGTCGACCAGGTCGACCTTCTCGAGCAGCTCCCAGCCCTCGGCGTACGACTGCATGAGGGCGTACTCGATGCCGTTGTGGACCATCTTGGAGAAGTGGCCGGCGCCGACCTTCCCGGCGTGGACCGCTCCGAACTCGCCTTCGGGCTTGAGCGCGTCGAACGCCGGCTGCACCTTCGCGATGTCCTCCGGCGCTCCGCCGTACATCAGGGCGTAGCCGTTCTCCAGGCCCCAGACGCCGCCGGAGACACCACAGTCGACGTAGCCGATCTTCTTCTCCGCAAGCGAAGCGGCGTTGGCGATGTCGTCGGTCCAGCGCGAGTTGCCGCCGTCGACGATGACGTCACCCGCGCCGAGCAGCTCCTTGAGCTCAGCGACGGTCGACCGCGTGGGCTCACCAGCGGGCACCATCACCCAGACGACCTTGGGGGTCGGCAGTGCCTCGACCAGCTCCTCGAGCGAGCCGACATCGGCGAGGTCGGGGTTGCGGTCGTAGCCCACGACGGTGTGGCCGGCGCGGCGGAGACGCTCGCGCATGTTGCCGCCCATCTTGCCGAGGCCGATGAGTCCGATGTCCATGGCTGGTTCCTCCGGGTGCTGGGTAGAGCCGTGCAGGGGTGCCGGAGCCACCGAGGTCGTCAGCGCCGCCGGCGACAGGTCAGGAGAGGAGGCGGCGCGGCATCAGCAGGTAGCGGAACCCGGCCGCACCCTCGGACCTGCCGCTGATGACCACCGGCTTGCTCGCCTGCGTGAAGGCGAGCTCGACGACCGGCTCCTCGATGGCGGTCAGGCCGTCGAGGAGGAAGGTCGGGTTGAAGCCGGTGGTGATGTCGTCGCCGGTGATCTCCGCAGCGAGTGCCTCACTCGCCTGGGCGTCCTCGCCGGAGCCGGCCTCGAGAGTGAGCACGCCGTCGGCGAACGCCATCTGGATCGCGGTGTTGCGCTCGGCCACGAGGGCAACGCGCTTGACCGACTCGATGAGCTGCGCCTTGTCGACGACCGCGACGGTCAGGTGCTCGTTGGGGAAGAGGCTGCGGACCTTCGGGAACTCGCCGTCGAGCAGGCGGGTCGTCGTACGCCGGGTGCCGCCGGCGACCTGGCCCTCGAAGCCGATGATGCCGTCGCCGGTGCCCGAGGCAGAGAGCGCGATCGCGATCTCGCTGCCGGCGGTGAGCGACTTGGCCGTGTCGGCCAGCACCTTGGCAGGGACCAGCGCGGCCGCGGACTCGTCGGGGGTGTGCGGGTGCCAGACCATCTCCCGGTGGGAGAGGCGGAAGCGGTCGGTGGCGAGCAGGTTGACCGACTCGCCCTCGATCTCGATGCGGACACCCGTGAGCACGGGCAGCATGTCGTCGCGGCCGGCTGCGGTTACCGCCTGGCTGACCGCCTGGGCGAAGGCGTCCGAGGAGACCGTGCCGGTCGCAGCGGGCATGTCGGGAAGGCTCGGGTAGTCGTCGACCGGCATCGTCTGCAGCGAGAAGCGCGCGGAGCCGCAGGTGAGCGTGACCCGGCTCCCGTCGAGCATCACGTCGACCGGCTTGGCCGGGAGGTTGCGGCAGATGTCGGAGAGGAGCCGACCGCTGACGAGCGCGGTGCCCTCGTCCGCGACCTCGGCGTTGAGCGTGGCTCGTGCCGAGGTCTCGTAGTCGAACGTCGAGAGGACCAGGCCCTCCTGGCCGGCCTCGATCAGCAGCCCGGCCAGGACCGGGACGCTCGGACGCACGGGCAGGGAACGCGCGGCCCAGGCAACAGCGTCAGCGAGGGCGTCGCGCTCGATGCGGAACTTCACGTCTCTTCTGCCTCCGTGCAGGGGGAATTGCAAGTCTGGACTGAGCATCCTGCCATGCGCACCGAGTGATCGGGAGGCCGCTACAGAACCTGTGGTTTGCCGGAGGACTCCGCAAGGGCGCCGAGGGAGGAGGTTCTCCCCAGCTAGCCGGCCGGATGTCGTTGCACGGTCGATGGGTGCTTGATAGGTCTCATCGTTGTCGTAGGTTCCGTGGAAACTGTGGATGACCGGTGTTCGTGCAGGTCAGGCCCTCTTCGCGTCTCCACAGGCCCTGTGCGTGGAGCAGGGACACACGGCTGTTGCCTGTGGTCTCGCGTCGGGCCTGTGCGTTGTTCCCACAGTTGTCCACAGATCACTCATTTGTGATTCGGACCTTGAACGACAGGAGTTCCACAGCCTGGAGGGCGGTGGAACTCCGTGTCATTCGCTCGGTCGAGCTGTCCGCGGAGCGGGACTCAACCGGCGCGGGTCTGCATCTTGATGCGGTTGGTCAGCTCGGAGACCTGGTTGAAGACCGCGCGGCGCTCGGCGAGCAGGTCCTTGATCTTGCGGTCGGCGTACATGACCGTCGTGTGGTCGCGTCCGCCGAACTCGCGCCCGATCTGGGGGAGCGACATGTTGGTCAGCTCGCGACAGAGGTACATCGCGATCTGGCGACCGGTCACGAGGTGCCGGCCGCGGCTCGGCCCGGTGAGCTCGTCGATGGTCACCCCGAAGTACGCCGCGGTCTGGGCGATGATCTGCGCCGCGGTGATGTCGGGCTCGCCGCCCTCGGGCATCAGGTCCTTGAGCACGATCTCGGCCAGGGTCATGTCGACCTCCTGGCGGTTGAGGTTGGCGAACGCCGTGACGCGGATCAGCGCTCCCTCGAGCTCGCGGATGTTGGTCTGCACCTTCGAGGCGATGAACTCGAGGACCTCCGGCGGGGCCGTGAGCCGGTCCATCGCGGCCTTCTTGCGGAGGATCGCGATGCGGGTCTCGAGGTCCGGCGCCTGGACGTCGGTGATCAGGCCCCACTCGAACCGGCTGCGGAGCCTGTCCTCGAGCGCCTCGAGGCGCTTGGGAGCACGGTCGGAGGTGAGGACGATCTGCTTGTTGGCGTTGTGGAGCGCGTTGAAGGTGTGGAAGAACTCCTCCTGCGTCTGCTCCTTGCCCTCGAGGAACTGGATGTCGTCGATGAGCAGGACGTCGATGTCGCGGTAGCGCTTCTGGAACTGGCCCTGCTTGCCGTTCTGGATCGAGTTGATGAAGTCGTTGGTGAACTCCTCGCTCGACACGTAGCGGACCTTCGCGCCGGTGTAGAGCGAGCGGACGTAGTGGCCGATGGCATGGAGCAGGTGCGTCTTGCCCAGCCCGGAGTCGCCGTAGATCATCAGCGGGTTGTACGCCTTGCCGGGCGCCTCGGCCACGGCCACGGCAGCCGCGTGGGGAAAGCGGTTGGAGGAGCCGATGACGAAGCTCTCGAAGACGTACTTCGGGTTGAGGCGCGTCTCCAGCGCACTGGGCGCTTCATTAGTCGACGTGTCGACATATCGATCAATCGACTGCGGTACGACAGGTGCCGGCTCGGGCTCCGCGGCATGCCGGCCCGGCGCGGAGACCTCGTCTGCGCTGATGCCGTGGTCCAGCTGAGGGTTGACCGTGACGGCGATCCGGATGTTGGTGCCGAAGGCCTCGGAGAGGGAGTCCTCCAGGCGGGTCCGCAGGCGGCCCTCGAGCTGCGTGCGGGTGAAGTCGTTGGGCACCGCGATGATCGCGGTCGTCTCGTGCAGGGTCACCGGCTCACTCGTGCTGAGCCACGCCCGCTGGTTGGGCTGGAGATCGCTGACGAGGTTGCGCCAGACGGCCGCCAGGTCAGGACTGGCCTGGGAGTTCTCCACTGTGCGTCGACCCTTCACCTCGTAGGACGACCGCCCCATACGGTCGTCTGCGTCACATGTTGCGCCCGATCGCCTGGGTGGCGCTTCGAACCGCGCTGCGTTCCACAACTTTATCCACAGGTTGTGGGGATTGCCCACGGGGTGTGGATGAAGCTGTCAGATGCACCTCCCGGACCCCGCGCCCGGGCGCTGTTTCTGCAGGTCAGAGCCGGTTTCCATGATCCACATGACCCACGTCACACGCACTCCGCCGACCGGCGTACGGCGCGTGTCCGCCCCCCGGCTAGGTCCCGAACGTAACCCGCAAAGGTGGGCACCAGCAAGGGTTCATCCACAGGTAGTGGCTTCGGTGGTTTGACCCCCCGTTCCGCCCTCCCGTACCGTTGCTCAGTCTGCCCGGTGTCGACCGGTGCCGCATGTCCACGACACACCCGCTCCTGTGGGTGTGCGCGTGGGTGGGCGGTGCCAGCCGAACTCAAGCTGCCTCTGCCGACACACCGGACGTGGACTATCCCTGGAATCAATTCCCCGCATCGGAGAAGCAGTCGTGAGCAAGCGCACCTACCAGCCGAACAACCGTCGCCGTCACAAGAAGCACGGTTTCCGTCTTCGCATGCGCACCCGCGCCGGCCGCGCCATCCTGTCCTCGCGCCGCGCCAAGGGTCGCAAGCAGATCGCCGTCTGAGCCCACTACGGGTCCGCATCGGTCCTGATCCGTCTTGCTGCCCCGGGAGCACCGGCTCGTCTCCGGTGATGACTTCCGGCAAGCGACGCGTCAAGGCCGTCGAGCCGGCACACGCACCCTGGTTGCCCATCTGTGGGTGGCTGACGGGGGCGGGTCGCCGGCTCGCGTCGGATTCGTGGTGAGCAAGGCGGTCGGCCCTGCTGTCACCCGCAACCGCGTGAAGCGCCGGCTGCGACACCTGGCCCGGGAACGACTGACGTCGCTCCCGGGCTCTGCTGTGCTCGTGGTCCGCGCGCTTCCGGTCGCAGCCGACGCGTCGTATGACGAGCTCGGCCGGGACCTCGACTCTGCGCTGGCGCGGCTGAGCCGATGAGGTACGTCCTGATCGGGTTCCTCAAGCTCTATCGGCTCGTCATCAGTCCGCTCTACGGCCAGGTCTGCCGCTACCACCCCAGCTGCTCGGCGTACGCACTCGAGGCTGTGCAACAGCACGGCAGCGCACGCGGCAGCTGGCTCGCACTGCGTCGTCTCGGTCGCTGCCACCCGTGGGCAGCCGGCGGTTACGACCCGGTGCCCCCCACTCGTTCTGCACCCTCCGCCCCCATTCAAGGAGCTTGAGTGTCCATCTTCGGTGCCATCGGCAGCTTCATCATGACGCCGCTGTACTACGCCATCTCGGTCGTGCTGACCGGTTTCCACAAGCTCTTCAGCACGTTCCTCCCCGAAGCGAGCGGCGCCGCCTGGGCGCTCTCGATCGTCGGCCTGACCATCACCATCCGTGCCGCGCTGATCCCGCTCTTCGTGAAGCAGATCAAGTCGTCGCGCAACATGCAGCTGCTGCAGCCCCAGGTGAAGGAGCTGCAGAAGAAGTACGGCCACGACCGGGAGAAGCTGACCCAGGAGACGATGAAGCTGTACAAGGAGGCGGGTACCAACCCGTTCGCCTCGTGCCTGCCCATCCTGCTCCAGATGCCGATCTTCCTGGCCCTCTTCCGCCTGCTCGACCTCGCGGCCAAGGAGGAGACCCGCGGTGTCCTGACGCACGAGCAGGCGCTCCAGTTCGCCCACGCCGAGCTCTTCGGCGTCCCGATCTCGGCGACGTTCATGAAGGCGGACGGCGTCCTCGGCGTGCAGATCATGGCGCTGGTCCTGGTCCTGGCGATGCTGGTGACGACCTTCTTCACGCAGCGCCAGCTGATGACCCAGAACATGCCGAAGTCGGCCCTCGAGGGCCCCTACGCGCAGCAGCAGAAGATCCTGCTGTATGTCCTCCCCGTGGTCTTCGCCGTCGGTGGCGTTGCGTTCCCGATCGGTGTCCTCATCTACTGGACCGTCTCGAACCTGTGGACCATGGGTCAGCAGTTCTACGTCATCCGCAACAACCCCGTCCCGGGTACGCCCGCGGCGGAGGCGAAGGCGAAGCGCGATGCACTCAAGGCCGCGCGCCACGGCGGTTCCGCGCCCACCACGACCGTGGTCGAGGAGCAGGCGCCCCAGGCCCCTGCCCCGACCCGTCAACAGCCGAAGAAGCAGACGCGCGAGCAGCGCAAGAAGAACCGCCCGCAGGGAGAGCAGAAGTGAGCGACGAGACCACGCCGGAGATCACCGTGACCGACACCGCCGCCCCCACCCGTCCCAGCCGCGTCGAGCGCCTCGAGAACGAGGGCGACATCGCTGCCGACTACCTCGAGGAACTGCTGGACATCGCCGACCTCGACGGCGACCTGGACATGGACGTCGAGGGTGACCGCGCTGCCGTCTCCATCGTCGGCGCTGACCTGAGCCAGCTCGTCGGCTCGAAGGGCGAGGTTCTGGAGGCGCTGCAGGAGCTGACTCGCCTTGCCGTCTACCGGGAGACCGGTGAGCGGTCGCGCCTGATGCTCGACATCAGCGGCTACCGCGCACAGCAGCGCGAGGAGCTCATCAAGGTGGCGGCGAAGGCGGTCGCCGAGGCGAAGGAGTCCGGCGCTCCGGTCTCGCTGAAGGCGATGTCCCCCTTCGAGCGCAAGGTCGTGCACGACGCAGTCGCAGCTGCCGGGCTCAACTCTGAGTCCGAAGGCGTCGAGCCGCGTCGCTACGTCGTCGTCCTGCCCGCCTGAGAGGCACAGATTCCGTGAACGACGTTTCACGTGAAACACCCCCCGCGCTTCCCGAGGTTCCGGCCTCGGCGCGGGGGGTCTTTTCATCTGACCGCCTTCCGCTGATCACGCGGTACGCCGAGTCGCTCGCCACCGATGGCGTGCTGAGGGGCCTCATCGGTCCGCGGGAGGTTCCGCGGCTGTGGGACCGCCATCTGCTCAACTGCGGTGCTCTGGGTGACCTGCTTCCCGAGGGCAGCACGGTGGCGGACATCGGAAGTGGGGCGGGGCTCCCGGGACTCGTCCTGGCCATCGCTCGTCCGGATCTCCACCTGACCCTGGTCGAACCGCTGTTGCGGCGTACGACCTATCTGCAGGAGGTGGTCGATGCTCTCGAGCTGCCGAACGTCGATGTGGTCCGGGGCAAGGCTGACGTCCTGCACGGGAAGAAGACGTTCGACGTCGTGACGTCACGTGCCGTCGCGCCTCTTGAGCGACTGCTCACCTGGTCCATGCCGCTGGTGGCACCGTCGGGGGCGCTGGTGGCGCTCAAGGGAAGCGCGATCGCCGAGGAGATCGTGGAGGCGCGGTCGGTGCTTCGGGCGTACGGCTGTGCCGAGCCGACGATCCTGCCTGTGGGCGAAGGCGTCATCCCCGACCCGACGCTCGCGGTCCGGGTTGTGTGGGCCGATCCGGCGCGTGCGAAGGTGGGTCTGCGCGTCGAGTCTGCCTCCGGTCCACGGAAGGCGAACGGTGCGGCGCAGCGGAAGCAACGTCGGCGCTGACGTTTCACGTGAAACGCCCCCGTGTCCGGATCGGATACGGGGGCGTTTGCGTTCGCTGCAGTCAACGGAGCGGCGCGTTGCTTCGGCCGGGTGGGACCCGGTCTCTACCGGCCCAGGGCACGGCGCGTGCAGAACTACTTCGGCGTGCAGTGCGACTCGCCACCACGAGGTGATGGTCGGTGCGTGCTCGTGGGCCGGGTGCGTGGCTGCACGGCGGGTAGAGGTTTCACGTGAAACGCATTCCGTGGTCGTGCCTGACCGATGGCCACCTTTCCCGGGCTGCCACCGAGTTGGTGACTGCGCTGTCGAAGTCATGCCGCTGCCGGTGCGCTCCGACCGACGCCAGGGACGGAGGTGCGCGGCGCGTCGGGCGCGTCTCCGTCGCCGCCGTAGCGGGCCGCGGATCCCGGTCATGGATGGCCCGAGCCGTCCTCCGCTCACGGCGCCCAGACGGGCCGACCACCCAGGCCGCCCCACGTAGGCCGAGCACCAGCCGGCTCTCGCCCACGTGATCCGCCCACGCAGGCCGCCCACGCAGGCCGCCATGCAAGCCGCCCATGCAGGCCACGCCCGCCGCACCCACGAGTGCCAGGGATCCGCTGCACCCGTGACTTCCCAGAGGCCCCGAGTGGTCGACGTCGTGCCTGTGTGCGGCGATCAGGCTCAGCACCGAGTGTGATCCTTGCCGGTCTCGCTGGTCGGGCGACATGTGGAGGGCAGGTGGCCGCGGGCGAGCAGGTGCCGGTAGTTTTGGCCTCTCGCGCCCGACCTTTTCGGAAGGTGCGCGACGCAGGACATCCCTTCGCGTCGGAGCGGGCGTCGGCGTGGTCCCCGCGGGTTTTCCACCGATGATCGGACCTTGCTGAGCGTGGCTATCCACAGGTTGGGGCAATTCATCCACAGGAAGAGGACCTCGTGGTTTCACGTGAAACGGGCCAGGGATTCGTCGTTCGGACCGCCGCAGACCTGGCTGATGCCGGGCCGACGTTCGCCGAAGAGACGACGCCGTTGGCGCGAGCGGCGGAGCACATCGTGCTCGCGCGGCAGGGCGCGATGGAGCGGCCGGCGATGGCCCGACCACAGCGCACTCGCGTGATGGTGGTGGCGAACCAGAAGGGCGGCGTCGGCAAGACCACGTCGACGGTCAACCTCGCTGCGGCTCTGGCCCAGCTCGGCCAGCGCGTCCTCGTGATCGACCTGGACCCGCAGGGCAACGCCTCGACCGCACTGAACATCGAGCACCGACGGGGTGTGCCGTCGACGTACGACCTCCTCGTCAACGAGGACAAGCTCGCGGATGTGATGCAGCCGTGCCCCGACCAGGGCGGCCTCTGGGTCGTTCCGGCGACCATCGACCTTGCAGGCGCGGAGATCGAGCTCGTCTCGATCGTCGCGCGCGAGAGCCGCCTGCAGAAGGCGATCATGGCGCACGAGTGGGTCGGCACTGCCGAGGAGGCTGGTGACGAGCGCTTCGACTACGTGCTGGTCGACTGCCCGCCCTCACTGGGGCTGCTCACCCTCAACGCGCTGGTCGCGGGCGAGGAGATGGTCATCCCGATCCAGGCGGAGTACTACGCGCTGGAGGGGCTCGGCATGCTGCTCGAGACAGTCGAGATGGTCAAGAAGCACCTGAACCAGCGGCTCGAGGTGTCGACGATCCTCCTGACGATGTACGACGCACGCACCCGGCTGGCGTCCAACGTCGCGGAGGAGGTGCGTGAGCACTTCGGCGACACGGTGCTGAAGACGTACATCCCCCGATCGGTGCGCGTGTCGGAGGCACCGTCGTACAGCCAGACCGTCATGACGTATGACCCGGGCTCGCCGGGTGCCCTTTCCTACCTCGAAGCCGCCCGTGAGATGGCGAAGAAGGGAGCGCAGCGATGAGCCAGCAGCAGCGACGAGGCCTGGGCCGCGGCCTGGGTGCCCTGATCCCGACAGCTCCTGCGGACGACGCCGTGGCCGGGGCGTCTGCGCTGACCACGGCAGCGCCGACTGGCACGCCGAACGGCACCGGGCCCGGCCTCCTCTCCGGTGCCCCGCTGCCGGCTGAGTCTGCCGCGACGCAGGGCTCCGTCCGCTCGGAGGAGAGCGCCCAGGGCAACGTGACGGCCTCTGCGGAGGCGCCGACGGCCCCGGCGGTTGCTGGGGGAGCGATCCCCACGGGGGCCTACTTCGCCGAACTGCCGATCAAGCAGATCGTGCCGAACCAGTGGCAGCCGCGGCAGGTCTTCGAGGAGGAGGCGCTGGCTGAGCTGGTCCACTCGATCCGCGAAATCGGCCTCCTCCAGCCGATCGTCGTCCGCAAGACCGGCGAGGACGCCTATGAGCTGATCATGGGTGAGCGTCGCTGGCGCGCGTCGCAGGAGGCTGGTCTCGACGCGATCCCCGCGATCGTCCGGCAGACCGAGGACGACGACATGCTCCGGGACGCCCTCCTGGAGAACCTCCACCGATCGCAGCTCAACCCGCTCGAGGAGGCAGCGGCCTACCGCCAGCTGCTCGATGACTTCGGCTGCACCCACGATGAGCTCGCCGGCCGCATCGGCCGGTCGCGCCCGCAGATCAGCAACACGCTGCGCCTGCTCAAGCTCTCGCCGGCTGTCCAGCGACGGGTCGCCGCAGGTGTGCTCTCCGCAGGCCACGCCCGCTCGTTGCTGGCGGTCGAGGACCCCGAGGTCCAGGACCGGCTGGCGCAGCGCGTGGTGGCCGAGGGCATCAGCGTGCGCGCCCTGGAGGAGATCGTCGCTGTGGGGGACCACGGTGCCCGCCCGCAGCGGACGCAGCGGGCAAAGCCGCATGCTCCCGGCCTGAGCGAGATCTCCGACCGGCTCAGCGATCGTCTCGAGACGCGCGTCAAGGTCGAGCTCGGCAAGGCCAAGGGGCGGATCACGGTGGAGTTCGCGACGCTCGAGGACCTGCGGCGGATCACCGAGATCATGGACCCGCGCAATCGGCACGACCGGGTGATCTGATCGAAGCCAGCGGGCAGCTGGCTCGCCGCCCGCGTTCAACGACGAGCGGCTTGGGGTCGCTTCGATGGCCTGCGGATCGCCCCGGTGCCCGAGCGTGCCCGAGCGGTGCCCGCTTCCGGTCTGGTCCCCAGCCAGGGATCACGGCGCGTGCCGGGAGTCGGCAAGACGATAAATGAATATGTCGATAAACAGACAGGCGCTCCGTTTCCCGTGAAACATCGGGACGGAGCGCTTCGTCGTACGCCGGGAAGAGTCATGACGGAGTTGCGGGCGACCGCCAGGCCAGGCGTCGACATGACGAAGGGCGGGAGGGAACCTTTCGGCTCCATCCCGCCCTTGGCGTCGAGGCAGATCAGCTGTCGTCGCGCGCGTCCACGAGGAAGTGGGTAGCAGCGCGCGGGCGAAGGTAGACCACGTAATAGGCGAGGGCGAGTGCGAGGAGGAAGCCGACAGAGACGACGTCGACCATGGCGGACTCGCGAAGGGCGTAGCCGACGCCGACGATCACAAGTATCGGGGCAACGGGCCAGAGCGGCATCTTCCATCCGGCGTGGGGCGTGCGGCGTACGAAGAGGGCGGCGACGGCGACGACCATGTAGACGGACGCCAGGATCACCGAGGTGATGCCGAGGAGCGCCTCGATGTCCATGAGCCAGGCCATCAGCGCGCCGGGCACACCCACGAGCAGCGTGGCGATGACGGGGGAGCCGAACCGCGGGTGCAGGGTGGAGAGCGCCTTGTTGACCGGCTCGGGCCAGGCCTTGTCGCGAGCGGTGGCGTAGACGACGCGGGAGTTCTGGATCACCATGACGATGACCGCGTTGAGGATGGCGACCGCGATGCCGACGCTGATGGCGGCGGAGGTGCGAGGACCGGCCCAGGCGGTGACGTACTCCGGGAAGGTGCCGGTTGCCAGGTCGTGCAGCGATCCGACGCCGAGGACGGTCGCGACCGTGGGGACTATGATGATGAGGGCACCCAGACCGAGCGAACCGAGGACGGCCCACTTCACGTTGCGGCGGGGCTCGACCATCTCCTCCGCGAGATAGGTGGCGGTGGTGAAGCCGGAGCAGGTGAAGATTGCGATGCCGAGACCCGAGAGCAGGATGCCCGCGGCGAACGGCGTGAGGCTGGTGCCGTCGCTGACCTGCGCGTCCCAGAGGGTCGAGATACCACGCTCTGCGTTGGCGAACCCGAGCCAGGCGACAGCAGCGGCCGCGATCGTCTCGACGAGCAGGAAGGCGCCCGTGACGTAGGCGTTGGCCTTGATGTCGAGCAGGCCCGTCGCGGTGGCGAGCAGCATCACGACCGCGCCAGTCAGCGCGCGGTCAAGGCCGATGATCGGAGCCAAGTAGTCAGCCGTGCCGAGGGCGATGACGGGCGGGATGACGATCAGCGTGGCTGAGGTGAGTGCGAACGTGAGCCAGCCGGCGGGCTTGCCGAGCGTGTGGGTGACCATGGCGTACTCGCCGCCGCTGCTCGGCGTACGGGTGCCGAGCTCCGAGTAGCAGATGCCGACGGCGACCGAGATGAAGAGGCCCACCAGGAGGGTGAGCACGACTCCCGACCCCTGGGAGGCGAGCAGCTCCGGCACGATGATGAAGAGGCTCGAGGCCGGCGTGACGCACGAGAGCGTCAGCAGGATCGCCGCCGTGAGCGTCAGGACCGGCTTCAGGCCGGGGCCGGTGGCATGGTCGTCGGACCCCGCCACGTCAGGGATGTCGGTGGGACCGGACAGCGTGGACATGTGCACCTCGGAAGACTGTGATTTGAACAACATACAAACTCTGATGCCCTGACTATGAACTGCGCCACCTACTAGGGTCAAGGGGTGCCCGAAGAAAAATCTCCTCGCCGCCACCGTCGGCTCGATCGTCCCCGCGAGCGCGTGCTCGAGATCGCGTGGGAGCTCCTGATCGAACGAGGTCTCGCGGACCTCACGCTCGCGGAGCTCGGCCGCCGCGTGGACACGAGTGCCGGACACCTCCTGTACTACTTCGGCAGCAAGGACGGTCTGCTCCTCGACGTCCTGCGCTGGAGCGAGGCGCAGCTGTGGGCGAAGTGGGAGGCGTCCCGCGCCGAGGAGGCGCCGTTCGCCGCGAGGTTCGACCTCTTCTGCCGGCAGTTCCTGCCGAACGGAGTCGGTGATCCCCGGTGGCTGGTCTGGATCGAGGTCTGGCCGCGCGTGCTGCGAGCCGAGGAGCTCCGCCGTCCCTACGAGGAGCTCGACGAGGTCTGGCGCGACGAGCTCACCCGCCTGCTCACCGATGCTGGCGCGGCGGATGCGGCCTCGCTGTCGCGACGGATCTGCGCCCTGCTCGACGGGCTCGCGATCGCGATCGCCCTCGGTGAGGAGGAGCTCAGCGTCGAGGCGGCACTCGCGCACGCTCGCGCTCTGCTCCCGGCCGAGCTGTACGCCGGAGCGCCTGCCTGACGCCTGCGACGGGGTCCGGGAGACGTGAGCGCACCCGAGAAATTCTCGCCGGGTGATCTTGCGGAGCCCTGTGACCTGGCCTACTTTTGAACCATGTTTGAATCACGTTCAAAGGTGGGCCAGTCCGCACGCTGGCAGATGCCGGCCGAGACCGCCCCCCACGCTGCGGCATGGATGGCCTGGCCCTCCGGGTCCTACACGCTGGGCGACACGGTGGAGGAGGCCGACGAGGCACGCTCGACCTGGGCCGCGGTCGCCAACGCGATCGTGGAGTTCGAGCCGGTGCACATGCTGGTCCCGGCGTCCGAGCGAGAGCAGGCGGCCCGCTTCTTGGACCCGCGCGTCACCGTTCACGAGCAGCCCCTCGACGATGCCTGGTATCGCGACATCGGACCGACGTTCGTGGTCGGCACCGAGGGCGGCACGGGCGGCGGCGGGCGCAGGCTCGGTGCTGTCAACTGGGTCTTCAACGGCTGGGGCCAGCAGGACTGGGCCACCTGGGAGTACGACGCCGTGGCCAGCCTGGTCGCGACCGAGGTGAGCGGTGCCGAGCGCATCGACTCGTCGCTGGTCAACGAGGGCGGCGGCATCCACACCGACGGTGCGGGCACGTTCCTGGTCACGGAGACGGTGCAGCTCGACCCCGGCCGCAACCCCGACTGGACGAAGGACGAAGTGGAGGCCGAGCTCGCCCGCACCGTGGGCGCCCGCAAGGTGATCTGGCTGCCGTGCGGCCTCACCCGTGACAGCGAGCGCTTCGGCACCCGCGGTCACGTCGACATCGTGGCGACGTTCGCCGATCGTGGCGTGGTCCTGGTCCACGACCAGCGGGACCCCGCGCACCCCGACCACGAGATCTCGCGCGAGCTGATCGAGCTCCTCGAGGCGGAGCAGGACGCCGACGGCAAGCCGTTGCGCGTCGTCCGGCTCCCCGCGCCCGCGGTCCTGCAGGACGAGGAGGGCTGGGTCGACTACAGCTACGTCAACCACTTCGTCTGCAACGGGGCGGTCATCGCCTGCTCGTTCGGCGACCCCGTCGATGAGGAGGCGCTCGCCGTCCTCGCCGATGCATACCCGGGCCGCCGGATCGTCCCGGTCGACGCGCGGCCGATCTTCGCGCGTGGTGGCGGCATCCACTGCATCACGCAGCAGCAGCCGGCGCTCTGACCGGCAGACCCGCCGGGCAGCAGAAGGCCGGGCCACCTCCTTCGAGGTGGCCCGGCCTTTCGTCGTACCGGAGGAGGGGCGTGCTTGTCGGGTGCCGGCCGCCCCCGGACGGCGTACAGGACGGGCGGTCCCGGGGTGCTGTGCGCGCTGGCTGGTCGCCGGGCAGGGCGTTGCTGTACGTCGTGCGAGGGCGCCAGTGCCAGCATGCCGAACGGCGGCCCGGAGAACCGGACCGCCGTTCGCGTGCGTCTGCTGCGTCAGTCGAGGGTCAGCCGACCGTGGCCTCCGCGCCGACCACGGGCGCGGTCAGCGAGGAGTAGGTGTCGGGGCGGCGCGTGCGCAGGAACGGGAAGAGGGTCAGCCAGTCGCCGCGCTGTCCGAGCGCGAGGTCAGCCACGAGAACGGCCTCCTCGTCGCGCGGCGCCTGGACGAGGATCCGGCCGTACGGGTCGCTGATGAACGACGAGCCGTAGAACTGGATCGCGCCCTCGTCGCCGGTGCGGTTGGGGACGACCATGAAGGTGCCGTTCGCGATGCCGTTGCCGACGATGACCTGCTGCCAGAGCGGCTGGGTGTCGAAGTCGGGGTGGTCGGGCTCGGAGCCGATCGCGGTCGGGTAGACGAGGATCTCCGCGCCGGCGAGGGAGTAGGCGCGCGCAACCTCCGGGAACCACTCGTCCCAGCAGGTCGGAAGGCCGAGCCCGACCTCGTCTAGGCAGGCTGGCCGGTGGACCGGGTAGGGCTCCTCGGCCGGACCACCGCGGAAGTAGGTGTCCTCGTAGTAGCCGGCGGTCACCGGGATGTGCAGCTTGTGAGTCTTGCCGACGAGCTCGCCCTCGGGGGAGATCAGGATCGCGGTGTTGTAGCCGAGGCCGTCTTCGGCGGGGGCGTACTCATAGAGGGAGGCGTGCACCGCGACCCCGTGGCGCTTCGCGGCCTCGGCGGCGAAGGTGAACGTCGGGCCGGTGAGCAGCTCCTCGGCCGAGTCGCCGGGCACGCCGGTGCCACGCTCGAACGCCGGGTAGCGCGACAGCGTGAGCTCGGGGAGGAAGACGACGCGCGCGCCGAGCCGGGCAGCCTCGCCGATCGCCTCGTCGAGGGAGCGCTTCAGCGCGTCGGCGTCCTCCTGCCAGGCGTGCTGCACGAGGGCGACACGGAGCGGCGTCGCGGTGTCGGGCGCGGTCGCTGCCAGGGAGACGGGCGGTGTCAGGGCGGTCTTGATGATCACGGGATCTACTCCAGGTTGTCGTGCGAGGAAGGGGATGAGGATCAGGCGGGGACGGTCGACGGCTCGGCCTCGGTGACCGCGTCCATCGACGGGGGCTTGCGGGTGAAGCCGCGGGTGAGGACCAGCAGGTAGACGAAGCCGACGCCGAGCCAGCTGAGGCCGACGGTGAAGGTCAGCGACGTGAGGCTGGTCCACAGCCAGGCGGTGACGCCGAAGCCGATGGCGGGCACGAGGCCGTGGCGCAGCAGGTCGGTGGCGCTGCGCTGGCGGCGGTCGATCAGGTAGTGCTTGATCACCGCGAGGTTGACCATCGAGAAGGCGACGAGCGCACCGAAGCTGATCATCGCGGCGGCGAGCTCGAGGCTGACGACGAGCGCGGAGAGCGAGAGCGCGCCGACGATGAGCACCGCGGGCACGGGCGTGTTGAAGCGGGGGCTGAGGCGGCCGAAGACCGAGCGCGGCAGGACGCCGTCGCGGCCCATCGCGAAGAGGATCCGCGCGACGCTGGCCTGCGAGGCCATGGCGGAGGCGAAGGCGCCGGCCACCGAGGCCGCGGTGAAGAACGAGACGAGGAAGGCTCCGCCGGCCCGTTCCATGACGTCGGTGGCGGCGGCGTCGACACTGCTGAACGCGGTGTAGTCGGGGAAGACCAGGTGGCTGACCAGGGCGAGGCCCACGAAGAGCACACCGCCGGTGAGCGTCACCAGCAGGATCGCCCGGGGGAGCGTCCGCTGTGCGTCGCGGGTCTCCTCCGACAGCGTCGAGATCGCGTCGAAGCCCAGGAACGACAGACACAGGATCGCCGCACCGGCCAGCAGCGTGGACAGGTCCTCATCTCCGAGG
>NZ_DATIHB010000085.1:0-4436 GCF_035481145.1 Nocardioides sp.
GAACGGCAGCGCGTCGGTGAGCGTCAGCCCTGCCGCTGCCCGGGGATCCCCGACCGTCCAGCCGATCCGGCCGGTGGACGGGTCCACGACGGGACGGGTGAAACCGTCGCCGAACCCGACGCTGCCGACGGTGGGCCAGTCCTCGGCCACCGCGGAGCGCTCGAAGAGGTCGGTCCGGCCGACGCCGAGCCGCGCGGTCGCCACCCCGTCGGCGAAGCCGATCCCGAAAGCCTCCACCGGCTGCAGGATCTCGATGTCATGGGCCTTGGTCACGGCCATGAGGTCCTCGACGCCGGCGTCCGGCCCCAGCGCGTCGACCACCGGCACGCACGCGGACCGGTAGAAGGTCGACTCGGCGGCTGCCGGGTCCGTCAGCGACCGGACGTCCTCGCGGTCGCCCCAGGTGTCCTCCCCGTCAGCCGCGGCTCCTGACGTCACCAGGTGCCGTCGTGCGTCGACCACCGCACCACCCAGGCCAGCCACGCCCGCCTCGACCGCGCGTCGTACGCCCGCCATGTCGAGGTCGGGCCGGAAGGACAGGATCCAGCCCGGGCCGTCGGGCGTGGTGAAGTGCGCCTCCCAGTCCACGTCATCCTGGGTGAAGCCGTGGTCGAGCATCAGCTCCGAGGTGTCGTCGCGCAGCATCCCCTCGGCCAGCAGCACCGTCTCCCGGGCCGCCCGCTCCCAGAAGTCGCGCCGGTCGCTCATCAGGTCGGCGCTGGTCAGCTCGGGCACGCCCAGCGTGGCGCGCGCCGCGTCGAAGTCGGTCACCGTCACCGTCGTCGCGTCCGCCGGCACCAGGGCGAGCGCCGCGAGGCCGGGCGCCAGCTCGCCGTCATTGTCGTACTCCGGCACGGCGTACGACGGCCCGTCGGGAGCAGGCGCGGGCCGCGGATCCGGGTCCTCACCACAGCCGGAGGCAGCCAGCGCCACCGCGAGGACGGGGCCGCCCACGGCGAGCGCGAGACGCGTCGGGGTGGTCGTGGGCACTCCCGAAGTGTGCCGCATGGTCCCCGGACGGCAGAGGAGTGGTGGAGCCTAGGGGACTCGAACCCCTAACCCCCTGCTTGCAAAGCAGGTGCGCTACCAATTGCGCCAAGGCCCCCGGTGCGGGACGGTGCGGGACGAAGCTGGCGTCAGGCCTTGTCGACGTTGTCGGTCGCCTCGGCCCACAGCGCCTGCTCGTGGCGGCCCTGGTCCATCTTCTTCTTCGCGAACGCAGCGCCGGCGGCCGCCAGCAGGATCAACAGGACCTTCTGCATGGTGACTCCTCGGCTCGGTGTGGATGGTGGGCCTAACAGGACTTGAACCTGTGACCTCTTCCTTATCAGGGAAGCGCTCTAACCGTCTGAGCTATAGGCCCGGATCGGGTCGGCGATCCGACCGCGGGGGAACACTACCCCACCCCTGACGGGCTCCCCAAAACGTCGGTACGGCGTCCGGGCACCTCAGTGCTCGTCCTCCGCGAGGGTCACCTCGATGCCGCCCAGCAGTGCCGCGGCCATGTTGTAGAGGAAGGCCGTGAGGGTGGCGATGGCGGTGAGCAGGACCACGTCGATCGCCGCCACCAGGAGCGTGAAGCCGAGCACCCGGGACATGCCGACGTAGTCGGTGATGTCGAACGTGCTGCTGTTGTTCTCGCCCTCGACCACGCTGGCGACGGTGGCGTTGACCGAGTCCCACACTCCGGCGGCACCGAGGACGGACCAGACCATGAACACGGCGACGAAGGTGACGACACCGAAGGCCACCGACAGCAGGAACGCCGTCTTCATGACCGACCAGGGGTCGATCCGGGTCAGCCGGAGCCGAGCCCGGCGCGGGCCGCGAACCGGCCTGCTGGCACCCTTCGAGGCCCGTCGACCGACCGGACGCGACTCTGCACCCGCGTTGGCGCGGTGCTCGTCGGCCGCCGTCGACAGCTTGTCCTGGATCCGCTGGGTCAGCGACGACCGGGAGTCGTCGGCGCCGCGCGTGGTGTCACGCGTGGTGCCCTGCTGCTTCCCGGTCGCACGTGAGGCCGTGCGCTCCGACATGGACGATCACTCCTCGGTGGTCTCGTCAGTGTCCTGCTCGGTGCCCTGCTGGTCGTCGATTGTTGCACTCGGCTCCCCGGTGGGCGATTCCTCGACCCTGTCCAGGTCCTGCTCAGCGGCCTGCTCACCGGTCTGCTCGGCGGCCTCCTCGACCGCCCCGTCGGCCGCCTCCTGGGCGGACTCCTCGAGGGCCTCCTCGATCGCCTCCTCGGCGCGGGCCTCGACCGATCGGGCCACGACCGCCACCGAGTCGCCCTTCTTGGGCGTCACGAACTTCACGCCCATGGTGGAGCGTCCGGTGGCCCGGAAGTGCTCGTCGATGGGGCTTCGCACGACCTGGCCGGACTGGGTGATCGAGAGGATCTCGTCGCCCTCCTCCACGATGAACGCACCGACCAGCTGGCCGCGGTCCTCGTTGGCCAGCGCCATCGCCTTGATGCCGATGCCGCCGCGAGACTGGATGCGGTAGTCGGTGATGCGGGTGCGCTTGGCGTAGCCGCCGTCGGTGATCGTGAAGACGTACTGCGGGTGGAGCCCGAAGTACGGTGACGCCGGGGTCTCGGCGGCCTCCTCGACGGACTCCTCGTCGCCCCCGGCCTCCTCTGCCTCGACCTGCGCGGCCCGGATCACCGAGAGTGACAGCAGCTGGTCGCCGTCGCGGAACTTCATGCCGGTCACGCCCGAGGTGGCCCGGCCCATCGGCCGCAGCTGGGAGTCGTCGGCCTGGAAGCGGATGGCCTGGCCCTTGCGCGAGACCAGCAGGATGTGGTCCTCGGCGTTGACCAGCTCCGCGCCGATCAGCTCGTCGTCGTCCTCACGGAAGTTGATGGCGATGACGCCGGCCTGCCGCGGGGAGTTGTAGTCACCGAGGCGCGTCTTCTTGACCAGGCCGTTGCGGGTCGCCAGGACGAGGTACGGCGCCTGCTCGTAGTCGCGGATCGCGAGGACCTGTGCGATCGACTCGTCGGGCTGGAACGACAGCAGCCCGGCGACGTGGCCGCCCTTGGCGTCGCGCGACGCCTCCGGCAGGTTGTAGGCCTTGGTGCGGTAGACCCGACCGGCGGTGGTGAAGAACAGCAGCCAGTGGTGGTTGGTGGTGGCGATGAAGTGCTCGACGACGTCGTCGCCGCGCAGCGCAGCGCCGCGCACCCCCATGCCGCCCCGCTTCTGGGTGCGGTACTGGTCGGCGCGGGTCCGCTTCGCGTAGCCGCCGCGCGTGATGGTGACGACGAGGTCCTCGTCGGGGATGAGGTCCTCCATGGACAGGTCGCCGTCGGCGGCGATGATCTGGGTGCGCCGCTCGTTGCCGTACTTGTCGACGATCTCGGTCAGCTCGTCGGAGACGATCTGCCGCTGCCGCGGCTCGTTGGCGAGGATGTCCTCGAGGTCGGCGATGATCCGCTCGAGCTCGGCCAGGCGGTCCATGATCCGCTGGCGCTCCAGGGCGGCGAGCCGGCGCAGCTGCATCTCGAGGATGGCGTTGGCCTGGACCTCGTCGATGTCGAGGAGCGTCATCAGCCCGGTGCGCGCCTCGTCCACGTCGGGGCTGCGCCGGATGAGCGCGATCACCTCGTCCAGCATGTCGAGGGCCTTCACCAGGCCCCGGTAGATGTGGGCGCTCTTCTCGGCCTCGGCCAGGCGGTAGCGGGTGCGCCGCTGAATGACCTCGATCTGGTGGGCGACCCAGTTGCTGATGAACTGGTCGATCGTCAGCGTGCGCGGCACCCCGTCGACCAGCGCCAGCATGTTGGCCGAGAAGTTGGTCTGCAGCTCGGTGTGCTTGAAGAGGTTGTTGAGCACGACCCGGGCGACCGCGTCGCGCTTGAGGACGACCACCAGCCGCTGGCCGGTGCGCGAGGAGGTGTCGTCTCGCACGTCGGAGATGCCCTGGATGCGGCCCGAGTCGGCGAGCTCGGCGATCTTGAGCGCCAGGTTGTCGGGGTTGACCATGTAGGGCAGCTCGGAGATCACGAGCATCGTGCGGCCCTTGCTGTCCTCGTCGATCTCGACGACGGCGCGCTGGGTGACCGAGCCCCGGCCGGTGCGGTAGGCCTGCTCGATGCCCTGCCGGCCCACGATGAGCGAGCCCATCGGGAAGTCGGGGCCCTTGATCCGCTCGAGGAGCGCGTCCTGCAGCTCCTCGCGGCTGGCGTCGGGGTGCTCGAGCGCCCACCTCGCGCCGTCAGCCACCTCGCGCAGGTTGTGGGGCGGGATGTTGGTGGCCATGCCGACGGCAATGCCGGCGGAGCCGTTGACCAGCAGGTTGGGGAACCGCGCCGGCAGGATGGTCGGCTCGGAGGAGCGGCCGTCGTAGTTGGGCTGGAAGTCGACGGTGTCCTCGTGGATGTCCCGGACCATCTCCAGCGCAAGCGGAGCCATCCGGCACTCGGTGTACCGCAT
>NZ_DATIHB010000086.1:0-10896 GCF_035481145.1 Nocardioides sp.
CTGCCGATCCACGTCGCGGTCCCTGCCGGTCGCGGAAGCCAACCGTTGCCCGACGTGGCACTCCACCGCGTGTCCCGGATGGACGAGCTCGTCGTCCGCGTCGGGATCCCCCGCATGCGGGCCGAGCATGCGGCGCTTCGGGTCGCCTCCCGCGCCGAGGGCACGGATGCCGTGGTGGCCGCCCTTGCCGACGCCGTCAATTGGCGGGTGACCACGCCGCAACGCCTGCTCGGGGCTCTGCCTCAGCTACCCAGGCTCCCGCAGCGGCGCCTGATCACCGAGGTCTCGAGGACCTCGCCGCAGGAGCGTGCTCGGTGCTCGAGCGGGGGTACCTGATCGAGGTCGAGCGGGCACACGGCCTGCCGACCGGCGTACGACAGGAGCCACGGAAGTCCGCAGCCGGCTGGGAGTTCCGTGATGTTGTCTACGTGGCGTTCGGATTGGTCGTGGAGCTGGACGGCCGCACCTTCCACACCGGCAAGCGGGCGCGCGACACGGACATGGAGCGCGATCTGGACGACCTCGTGGCGCGACGTGACACAGCCCGCCTCGGTCACGCGCAGGTCTTCAACACGCCCTGCCAGACTGCCGCGAAGGTCGCGGTCCTCCTGCACCAACGCGGCTGGACCGGCACGCCCGTCCGGTGCGGTCCCGGCTGCCAGCTCGAGCCCTGATCTTGTGCGTCCCTCACGCAATGGATGCGCGACAGGCGCACCAAACAGAGACGCAGACGGTCCGGCTAGGGTCGAGCCGTGCCGGAGCAGATCACTACGTACGACGACGCAGCGGCCGCGAGCCTCACCAGGATCTCAGCCGCCTGCCGCGAGGGCGACGGGCGCGAGCCGCTCGACGAGGCAGCTCGGCTCCACCTGCGTCACCACGGACTCCACGACGCGGCGCTGTGGCTCAGCGGCAGCGGCTTCGCCCTGCTTCGCCGCCACGCCAGCACGCACAGCAGCCCCGCACCCACCGACTCCCGGCACCACTCCGGGCACGGCACAGAGCGCGGCGGTAGCCGGTTCGAGCTCGACCTCGCCGTGGCACCGGACGCGCGGCGTACCGGCCAGGGGGCAGCGCTCCTCGAGGCCGCTCTCACGGCGACCGACGGGCCGGTCACCGCCTGGTCGCACGGCGACCACCCGGGCGCGGCCGCCCTGGCAGCTCGCCACGGCTTCCGGCGTACGCGGGAGCTGCTCGTGCTCGCCCGCCCGCTCGGTGCCGCGAGCACCGGCCCCCACGATCCCCGCATCCGCACCTGGCGCGAGGAGGACGCCGACGAGCTGCTGCGGGTCAACGCGGCCGCCTTCGCGCACCACCCCGAGCAGGGGGCGATGGACCGGGCCAACCTGGCCGAGCGGATGGCGGAGCCGTGGTTCGATCCGGCCGGCCTGCTCGTGGCCGTCGACCCTGCGGGCGCCACCACGGGCCGCCTGCTCGGGTTCCACTGGACCAAGGTCCACGACAACGGTCACGGCGAGGTCTACGTGGTCGCGGTCGATCCGGCCAGCCACGGCCAGGGCGTCGGCGGGGCTCTGCTGCGGGCCGGCCTCGACCACCTCGCCGGGGCCGGCTGCCCCGCCGTGCACCTCTACGTCGAGGCGGACAACACGACCGCCCTCGCGCTCTACCGGGGCCTCGGGTTCACCACCGACCACGCGCACGTGCAGTACGCCCGCCCCTGAACGACGCAGCGCCCCGGCTGCCGCAGCAGTCGAGGCGCTCGTCGTACGGGGAATCAGCCGAAGCGGCCCGAGATGTAGTCCTCGGTGCGCTGGTCGTGCGGCTTGGTGAAGATCTTCGAGGTCTTGTTGAACTCGACCAGGAGACCCGTACGGTTGCCGGTCGTCTCGTCCGGGCGCGCGGTGAAGAACGCCGTGCGGTCGGACACGCGCGCGGCCTGCTGCATGTTGTGCGTGACGACCACGATCGTGAAGTCCTCGCGCAGCTCGAGCATCAGGTCCTCGATCTTCGAGGTCGCGATCGGGTCGAGCGAGGCGCACGGCTCGTCCATCAGGATCACGTCGGGCTTCGTCGCGATCGTGCGCGCGATGCAGAGGCGCTGCTGCTGACCACCCGAGAGCCCGTACGCCGACTGCTTGAGCTTGTCCTTCACCTCGTCCCAGAGGGCCGCACTGCGGAGCGACTGCTCGACCAGGTCGTCCATGCTGTCGACCTTCATGCCGGTGACCCGCGGGCCGTAGGCGATGTTGTCGTAGATCGACTTCGGGAACGGGTTCGGCTTCTGGAAGACCATGCCGATGTGCGTGCGGACCGCGATCGGGTCGACGCCCTTCGCGTAGATGTTCTGGCCGTGGTAGTTGATCTCACCCTCGACGCGCGCGCCGGTGACCAGGTCGTTCATCCGGTTGAGGCAGCGCAGCACCGTCGACTTGCCACAGCCCGAGGGACCGATCATCGCGGTGATCTCGTTCTTGCCGAAGGCGAGGTTGACGTCGTGCACGGCGTGGAAGTCGCCGTAGAAGACGTTGAGGCCGATCGCCTCGATGATCGGCGCCGGCGGCAGGTCGGGCAGCGCACGCTCGGCCGCCGCGTGGACGTCGGCGATGGAGTCGACGTGACCGGCAGTGTCATCACCCGGGCGGATGCTGAAGGTGTGGGGAGTCTTGGACATGGGGTTCCTCACCAGGATCGGGTGAACTTGTTGCGGATGAAGATGGCGACGGCGTTCAGGCCGAGGACCATCGCCAGGAGGACGATGATCGCGGCACTGGCCGCGGTCTGCATCTCCGGCTTGGAGTTGGTTGCGAGCGAGTAGATCTGGATCGGCAGGGCCGTGATCTCGGAGCTCAGGCCGCTCGGGTCCCACGCCACGAAGGAGAGGCCGACGACGACCAGCGGAGCGGCCTCACCGATCGCGCGGGAGATGCCGAGGATCGTGCCCGTGGCGATGCCGGGGATGGCCGAGGGCAGCGTGTTGCGCCAGGTGGTCTGCCAGACGGTTGCGCCTAGTGCCAGGGAGCCGTGGCGGATCTCCGTCGGCACCGCACGAACGGCCTCGCGGGTGGTGATGATGATGACCGGGAGGATCAGCAGCGCCAGCGCCAGCGCACCGCCGATGACGGTGTTGGTCCGGTCGACCGCGAACATCGCGAGCACAGCGACCGCGAGCATGCCGTAGATGACCGACGGCACGGCCGCGAGGTTCTGCAGGTTCAGCTCGATCAGCCGGTTCCACCACTTCGAGTTGTCGGCGAACTCCTCGAGGTAGAGCGCTGCCGCGATGCCCAGGGGCACGGCGAACACCGCGGTGGTCAGCATCAGCCAGAGCGATCCGAGGATGCCCGCCCGGAAGCCGGTCTCGTCCTCACGGATGTGCGACTCGTACTGGCTGAAGAGGTTGCCGTCGAAACGGGGTGCCCCGTCGATCGCGGTGCTGATGATCAGCGTGGCGAGCACCGCCACGCCGAAGAAGAGCGAGAACCAGAGCAGTACCAGGAAGATCAGCGAGCCCGGCGTGCGGTCCTTGCTCCGTCCGGTGGCCACGGTCGCGGAGGTGACGTCGGCGGCTGTCTTCGTTGCGACGCTCATCAGTAGGCCTGCCTGAATCGACGGACGAGGGCGATGCTGATCGCGTTGATGACCAGGGTGATCACAAAGAGCGTGAGGGCGATCGCGAAGAGCAGGTTGTACTTGTCGGACCCGACCGCGGCTTCGCCACCCAGCGTCTGGGCGATCTTGCCGGTCATGGTCTGTGCACCCTCCTGGAGGTTCCAGGTCAGGTGCTTCTGCGAGCCGGCCGCCAGGGCGACGATCATGGTCTCGCCGATCGCGCGGGACATGCCGAGCACGACCGCCGCAGCGATGCCGGAGAGTGCAGCGGGGAAGACGACGCGGAGCGTGGTCTGCATCTTGTTGGCGCCCAGCGCGAACGAGCCCTGCCGCATCGCGTGCGGGACGGCGCTGAGCGCATCCTCCGCCAGCGAGGCGATCGTCGGGATGATCATCACGCCGAGGACCAGTCCGGCTGCGAGCAGGTTGGTGAAGTTCACCTTCAGGTCAAGCAGGTCGTTGAGCAGCGTCGGCGTCACGAAGTAGAGCGCGAAGAAGCCGTAGACGACGGAGGGAACGCCGGCGAGCAGCTCGACCGTCGGCTTGAGCACCTTCCGGGCCCGGCGCGAGGCGTACTCCGAGAGGTACATCGCCGCCCCCAGGCCGAACGGGATGGCGACCAGCAGCGCGATGGCCGTGACCTGGAGCGTCGCCGCCACCCACGGGAAGATCGCCGTGGCGAAGCTGGACTCCTCACTGTCGCGCAGGGAGAAGAACTCGGAGAGGGGCACCTCCCCGAAGAAGTCGATCACGGGTCGCAGCAGCGCATAGAGGATGCCGACGGTGATGGCGACGGAGGTGATCGCCGCTGCCGTGAGCAGCGTCTTGATCACCATCTCGCCGATGCGCGTCTTCGGCGCCAGATTCGGGAAGCCGGGCTGGCCCGCCCCGTGAGGGGACGGGCCAGCCGAGGTGGTGGCGTTCAACAGTCTGTCCTAACGGACCTTCCTCGGAGAGTCCTCCGAGGCAGGGGTCACTTGATGCCGGAGAGGGCGGCCTTCGTGCCCTCGTAGAGCTCGTCGGAGAGCGGGATGAAACCGGTCTCCTCGGCGATGGTCGCGAGGTTCTCGACGTAGAAGTCGAGGTACGACTTCGTGGCCTCGTTCTCGGTGTACTTCGCGTTGTTCGCGTAGACGAAGAGCGGGCGGGCCAGCGGGGTGTACGAGCCGTCCTGGGCAGTCTCGACGGACGGGGCGACGCAGCCCTCGCCACCGTCGACCTCGAGGGCCTTCAGCTTGTCGGAGTTCTCCTCGAAGTAGGAGAAGCCGAAGAAGCCGACGGCACCCTCGGTGCCGGAGACACCCTGGACGAGGACGTTGTCGTCCTCGGAGGACTCGACGTCCGCGCGGAGCTCCTCGGACTCGTTGTCGAACACGTCGTTCGCCATGTAGTCATAGGTGCCCGAGTCGGTGCCCGGGATGAAGAAGGAGATCTTCTCGTCGGGGAACGACGGGTCGAGCTCCTTCCAGTTCTTGATCTTCGAGCCCTTGATGAAGAGCTTGCCGACCTGGTCGACCGTGAGGCAGTCGACGGCGAGGTCGGGGTGGACCGCGATGGTCAGCGCGTCGGTGGCGACCTGGAGCTGGGTGTACTCGATACCCGCCTTCTCGCAGACCGGAGCCTCCTCGTCGTCCTTGATCGGGCGCGAGGCGTCGGAGAGGTCGGTCTCGCCGGCACAGAACTTCTCGAAGCCGCCACCGGTGCCGGACTCACCAACGGTGACCTGGACCTTCGGCTGCTCCTCGCGCAGCAGCTCTGCGGCCGCGACGGACATCGGGTAGACGGTCGACGAGCCGTCGACGGCGACGGAGCCCGAGACCTGCTCAGCGGCGTTGTCGCCGCTCGGCTCGGAGGCACCGCCACAGGCGGAGAGGGAGAGGCCGAGCGCGAGCGCGGCGACGGCCGGGACGACCCGGCGGGTGGAAGTGGCGTTCACTTCGATACTCCTGATGTTCGGATTGAACTGTCGCGCTGGACGCTAGGGACGCGAAGTGTCCGAATTCGTCGGCGAAGATGAACGAGCAGGAAACGATCCGGGAAGTCCCGACGGTCGAAGGGTGACGCAGGCCTCACCTGAGGGCGTGGCGCTCCGTCGCGAGGACCTTCCCGTTCCGGTGGTGCACGACCACCATCTCGCCGGGCTCCAGACGAGGGTCCTCGAGGCCGAGGGCGTCGAAGACCTTGGGCAGCACGGGGCGGTGGCTGCACACGACCGTGCGCCTGGCCGCCTCGACCAGGTGCCTGATCCGTGACGCGACCCCTGCATCGGTGGCCTGCTCCTCGGAGAGGCCGTCGTCGGCGACCACGCGCCGGCCGGTCGCGTCGGCGTACGGGACGAGGGTGGTGACGCAGCGGGTGCTGCTCGAGCTCACCAGCCGGGTCACGTCGTACGCCGCCAGGAGTGGCACCAGGCGGTCGGCCTGGTGCTCGCCGATCTTCAGCAGCGGGCGGAAGCGGTCGTCGGCCCGCCAGCGGGAGCGGGCCCGGGCACGGCCGTGGCGCAGCACGATGAGGGTGGAGGTCCGTCGGCGGCGCTTCGCCGCCTGCGCGAGCGTCGCCCGGTCGCGCTCGTAGGTGAGCCGCTCCTCCGCGACCTCAGCGGGCAGCCAGACCACCTGGTCGACCTCCCGGTTGGCGACGTACGCCGAGACGTCGTCGCCGTCGAGGGCGCGCGCCACCCAGTAGTGCACGACCTTCGTGCGACCGCCCTGCACGACGTACAGCTGGTCGTCGAGGGGACGCCCGAGGCGGACCGCGAGGCCGGTCTCCTCGCCGACCTCCCGGACGGCCGCGACGGCGGCGTGCTCACCGCGGTCGAGCTTGCCCTTGGGGAAGGACCAGTCGTCGTACTTGGGCCGGTGCACCAGCAGCACCTCGAGGAGGCCCCCACGGCGCCGCAGGACCACGGCACCGGCAGCCACGACGGGCCGCTCGGCGGCCGGGGACGTGCTCGACATGGCGCTAGGGTATGGCTCCCGCGACGCCGCTCCGAGGGAGACCACACCGTGACCGTCCGCCAGCTCCTGACCGGACGCACGCGCCGGGGTCTCGTGGTCCGGGTCGGCGTGCTCGTGGTGCTGGCCGCTCTCGCCGTCGGGTACGCCGTGTGGCCGCGGTCGTCGGAGTTCTCCCGCGCCACCGGGCTCCTGCCCGCGAGCGCCCAGCGCGTGCTGTGGACGGACTGGCAGGCGATCCGCACGGACCGCGACTGCCGCGCGTGGACCGCATGCGAGGCGGCGATGGAGGACGCCGACCTCGGTGCCGCGACCGTGCTCGGCGCGTCGGCGGAGGCGCTGCAGGCTCAGCTGCGCTGGGGCCCCGAGACCGTCGACTGGGAGCTGCTCGGCCAGGCGACCGGCGGCGAGGTGCTGATCGTGCGCCTTCCCGACGTGCGCCGGGTCGCGCGCGCCTACGAGACCGCAGGCTTCACTCCCCCCGCGCAGGACCGGCTCGACGGTGGCGTGTGGGAGAGCGAGGTGGAGGTGCTGGCCGGGCTCGGCATCGACGAGCCGCTCTTCGCCAACGCCGCCTTCCTCGCCGACGACGGACTGCTGCTGAGCTCCGACAGCGCGGCCTGGCTCGAGGAGTCCGTGCGGGCGGCCCAGGGCGGTCGTCACCTCGACTTCGAGCTCGCCGGCGAGCTCACCGACCCGCTGGCTGCCGTGGGCCTGGCCGGTGACCGCGCCTGTGCCGAGCTCTCCTTCGCGACCGCCGACGGGGGCGCGCAGGCCCGGGCCGCCCAGCTGGTCGAGGCTACTGGCGGGGTGAACCCCCTCGACGGCTACCTCGTGGCCCTGGGCAGCGACCGCGCCTGGACCGCTGCGCTCGCCTTCGAGTCGGACGGGAAGGCACAGGAGGACCTGCTCCCCCGCCAGCGGCTGGCCGCCGGCGAGGATCCCGGCCAGATGCTCGACTACAGCGAGCTCTTCCGGCTCGACGCCGCGGAGCAGCACGGGCGCCACGTCGTCCTGACCGGGCGAGCCCAGCCCTCGGCGTACGCGCTCACCCAGGTGACCCAGGGGCCGGTCCTGCTCGCCTCCTGCTGATCGAGCGACCGCGCTGCCGCGCCCGCCCGATCGCCGGGGGTGCCTAGCGCTTGCGGCGCTGCGCGGCGATCAGCTCGGCCTGGAGGTCGACGGTGCCACCGTTGTGGCGCCACACCCCGTCGCCGTCCAGCTCCCAAGCGGAGGTCTCCGGGGCAAACGCGAGGTCCATCAGCTCACGGACCTTCCCCACCTGGGCCTGACCCGGCAGCCGGACCAGGGCCTCGACACGACGGTCGAGGTTGCGGTGCATCATGTCGGCCGAGCCGATCCACGCGACCGGCTCACCGCCGTTGTCGAAGGAGACGAGCCGGCTGTGCTCCAGGAACCGGCCGAGCACCGAGCGGACCTCGATGGTCTCCGAGAGACCGGGGACACCCGGCCGGAGGGCACAGATGCCACGGACCAGGAGCTGGACCGGCACCCCCGCCTGCGACGCGAGGTAGAGCGCGTCGATGATCCCCTCGTCGACGACCGAGTTGGCCTTGAGCCGGACGCACGCCGGACGCCCGGCGCGGTGGTGCGCGACCTCGCGGTGGATCTGGTCCACCAGCCCGTCGCGGACCGAGTCGGGTGCGACGAGCAGCTCGGCGTACTTCGCCTTGTTGGAGAAGCCGCTGAGGTTGTTGAAGAGGTGGGCGACGTCCTCGCCGATCGCGTCGTCGGCGGTGAGCAGGCCGAAGTCCTCGTAGAGACGGGCGGTCTTCGGGTTGTAGTTGCCCGTGCCGATGTGGGTGTAGCGGCGGATGCCGTCCGGCTCGTCGCGCACGACCATGGCCAGCTTGCAGTGGGTCTTGAGGCCGACCAGGCCGTAGACGACGTGCACGCCGGCGTGCTCGAGCTTGCGGGCCCAGCGGATGTTGTTGGACTCGTCGAAGCGCGCCTTGATCTCGACCAGGGCCATCACCTGCTTGCCGGCCTCCGCAGCATCGACGAGGGCGTCGATGATCGGGCTGTCGCCGGACGTGCGATAGAGGGTCTGCTTGATCGCCAGCACGTGCGGGTCCGCGGCCGCCTGCTCGATGAAGCGCTGCACCGAGGTGGAGAAGGAGTCGTAGGGGTGGTGCAGGAGGACGTCGCCGCGCCGCATCGCCTTGAAGACGTCGACGGCTCCGGCCGACTCGACGGGCGCGAGCTGGCGGTTCGTCGACGGCACGAACGCGGCGTACTTGAGGTCGTCACGGTCGAGGTCCGCGATGTCGTGGAGGCCGCGCAGGTCGAGCGGGCCCGGCAGGTGGAAGACCTCTGACGCACTGACCCCGAGCTCGGAGACGAGCAGCTCGAGCACCTCGTCGTCCATCGACTCCTCGACCTCGAGGCGCACCGGAGGACCGAACTTGCGGCGCAGCAGCTCCTTCTCGAGCGCCGCGAGGAGGTTCTCCGCGTCGTCCTCCTCGACCTCGAGGTCCTCGTTGCGGGTGACCCGGAAGGTGTGGACCTTCAGCACCTCCATGCCCGGGAAGAGCTTCTTGAGGTGCTCGCCGATCACGTCCTCCAGCGGGACGAAGCGCTGGTTGCCGAGCGAGACGAACCGGTCGAAGATCGGCGGCACCTTCACGCGGGCGAAGTGCTCCTTGCCGGTCTTCGGGTGGCGCACGACGACGGCCAGGTTGAGGCTCAGGCCACTGATGTACGGGAAGGGATGGGCCGGGTCGACCGCGAGCGGCGTGAGCACCGGGAAGATGCGCGCCTTGAAGAGCTTCTTGCAGTACTTCTGCTCCTCCTCGTCGAGGTCGGCCCACCGCACCAGCTCGATGCCCTCGCCACGCAGCGCGGGAATGATCTGGTCGCGGAAGACCGCGGCGTGCCGGTCCATCAGCTCGCGGGTGCCTGCCCAGATCGTCTCCAGGACCTCCTTGGGCAGGTGACCGCTGGCCGAGCGGACCGCGACGCCCGCCGCGATCCGGCGCTTGAGGCCGGCGACGCGGACCATGAAGAACTCGTCGAGGTTGCTGGCGAAGATCGCCAGGAACCGGGCGCGCTCGAGCAGCGGGAGGCTGACATCCTCCGCCAGTTCCAGGACCCGCTGGTTGAAGTGGAGCCACGACTGCTCACGGTCGAGGAACCGGTCCGGGTACGCCTCGAGGGCCGCCAGCGCCTCCTCGCCGGGGACGTACGGCGGCTCGACGTCGAACGTCTCGGATGCGCCCGGCGCCGGGGCCAGCAGCGGGCCCTCGTCGATCGAGCCGCCGGCGTGCGAGGGAAGGACGTCATGAGTCACGCGACGAGTGTTTCACCTCACGATGAACACCAGGTGACGTGAAGCGGGACTAGCGTCGTTCCGTGCAACTCGACCTCCTCGTGCCCCTGAAGTCCCTGACCCTCCGCGGCCTGCTCGCCCTGCCCCGCCCCGCGCTGCGGGCGTTCGCCGGAAGGCCCGTCGTCGTCGACGGCAACACCCTCGACCTCGAGGCCCAGGCAGTCCTGCGGATGCTCGAGCTCACGCGCGAGCCCGCGTTCGGCAGTGGCCCGCTCGCGGGAGCACGCTCGCACACCGTGGCGAGCAGCCGGATCGTCGGCGGCAGCCAGCCGATCGGCTCCGTGCGTCCGGTCGACGCCGGCGGGGTCCCCGCACGGCTCTACGTCCCCCGCTCCGGCTCGGAGGCGCTGCTGGTCTACATCCACGGCGGCGGCTGGGTCGTCGGCGACCTCGACTCCCACGACGCGGTCTGCCGGGTCCTGGCCGAGAAGGCGGGCGTCCGCGTCCTCTCGCTCGACTACCGCCTCGCTCCGGAGCACCCCTTCCCTGCGGCGTACGACGACTGCATGGCCGCCTACCGATGGGTCGTCGCGAACGCGGCCGAGCTGGGCGCCGACCCCGCACGGCTCGCGGTCGGCGGCGACTCCGCGGGCGGCAACCTCTCGGCTGCTGTTGCGCTGCAGGCCGCCGAGGAGGGGCTGCCGCTCGCCTTCCAGCTGCTGATCTACCCCGCGACCGACCCGAAGGCAGGCACGCCCAGCCACGGCCTCTTCCGTGAGGGCTTCTTCCTCACCGGCGACTTCATGGACGTCGCGTCCGCGGCCTACGCGCCCACGCCGGAGAAGCTGACCGACCCGCGCTACGCGGTCATCGACGCCGACGTGCCGGCCGGACTCGCTCCGGCGTACGTGTGCACCGCGGGCTTCGACCCGCTGCGCGACGAGGGCGAGGCGTACGCCGAGAAGCTGATGGCGGCCGGCGTCGAGGTCGAGTACGAGTGCTTCACCGGACAGATCCACGGCTTCGCCAACTGGACGGGCATCGGCCGCAGTGGACCCGCCGCCGTCGCCCGCCTCGCCGCCG
>NZ_DATIHB010000087.1:0-18883 GCF_035481145.1 Nocardioides sp.
GGCTACATCGACAGCGAGTTCGGCGGCTACTACCCCGCGATGACCTGGGCGGTCGCGATGCGCGAGGCGCTCGAGGGCGAGCCGGTCGAGAGCTTCCCGCCGCCGGCGAACGTCGACGGTGACGCGCCGGAGTCCGGCCACGCGCCGAAGCCGACGAGGACCCCGAAGCCGAGCTGTCAGGAAGACCCGAAGCAGAAGCGGTGCAAGGCCACGGCCACGCCGACGAAGACGGCAACCGCCAGCCCGACGCCGACGCTCACGCCGAGCACGCCGCCGAAGAACACCCCGCCGCCGAAGGACCCCTGCAACGACCTCTTCCCGCCGGCCACCTGCAGCCCGTCGCCGACTCCGACCGAGACCGAGACGAGCGGAGGCGCTGACCCGCCGGGCAACGGCAACAACGGCGCGACCACCCAGTGACAGAGCGCGTCCAGCCCTCGCTCGACGACCCGGTCCTGACCGCGTTGAGCGAGGGCATCGGCGGCCCGGTCGGCGGCCACGCCCGGCCGGCGCGTTGGTGGACGCCGGTCCGCGTGGTCCTCGCGCTGGCGGCACTCGCCTTCGCGCTCGGCATGCTCCAGAAGCAGCCCTGCTGGGCTGACGACTGGACCGATGGCCACGAGCGCTACGTCGCGATGTGCTACTCCGACGTGCCCTACCTCTACACCGGGCGCGGCTTCGCCGAGCTGCTCTGGCCGTACGACGACGACGCGGAGGTGCGCGCCAAGTACGAGGTGATGGAGTACCCCGTCGGCATCGCGTACGCCGCGTGGGCGGCCGCCCACGTCTCCCACTGGCTCCTCGGCGACGGCTCGGTCGAGCCGCGGGCCGAGGTGGGTGCCGACCAGGTGCTGCAGCAGCCCGGCGTGCTCCGCGAGCAGCGTGGCTTCGTGGTGGCCACGACCCTGTCGCTCGCGGTCGCGACGCTCGCCGCCGCGTGGGCGCTGGCCCGCGTGCACCGCCGCCGGCCCTACGACGCGGCGCTCTTCGCCGCCTCGCCGGTGCTGGTCGTCAACGCGCTGGTCAACTGGGACCTCCTCGCGGTCGCCCTCGTCGCCGGGGCCCTGCTCGCCTGGAGCCGGCAGCGGCCCGTGCTGACCGGCGTACTGATCGGGCTCGGGGTCGCAACCAAGCTCTATCCGCTCTTCCTGCTCGGCGGCATCGTGGTGATCTGCCTGCGCAGCCGTGCCTGGCGCACGATGCTGACCGTCGCGGCCGCGACGGCCCTCGCGTGGCTGCTCGCCAACCTGCCGGCGATGGCGACCGGCTGGGACGAGTGGATGCACTTCTGGCGGTTCAACGACGAGCGCGGCGCCGACCTGGGCAGCCTCTGGCTGGTGCTCGCGCAGGCCGGCGTGCCGGTGAGTACCGCGCTCGTCAACAACGTGTCACTGGTCGGCTTCGGGCTCTGGTGCCTGGTGGTGCTGGTGATCGGCCTGCGTGCACCGGAGACCCCGCGGCTGGCCCAGCTCGGCTTCCTCGTGGTCGCCGGCTTCCTGGTCTTCAACAAGGTCTACTCGCCGCAGTACGTCCTCTGGCTGCTCCCGCTCGCCGTCATGGCGCGCCCGCGCTGGCGCGACCAGCTGGCCTGGCAGGCGGGCGAGCTCCTCTACTTCGCCAGCGTGTGGTGGTACCTCGACAACCAGCTCGCCTCCGGTGGTGGCACCCAGCCGGTCTTCTACTGGCTGGCGATCATCGTCCGCGTCGCCTGCGAGCTGTGGCTGGTCGCGGTCGTGGTCCGCGACATCCGGCGGCCGGCGTACGACGTGGTGCGGAGGACGGATCCGTCAGCTGACGAGGGTCCGGTCGAAGGTCGTCGTCGCGAGGTGTACGCGTAGCTCGATCTCCTCGCCGATCGACGGCACCTGAGCCTCCTCGGGGAGGAAGACCACCGAGCTCTGGCTGTGCGGCGGCTCGGCGAAGTACCGCTGCTTGCCGTCGACGACGTACGGCGAGCGCACCAGGCCGGCGGCGTCGAGGCTGCCGCGCGCGAGCGACGTGGCGCGCGCCTTGAGGCTGAGGTCGGCGCTGGGCGGCTCGAGCCCGATGCCGTGGGCGAGCCCGCCGGACACCACGAGCAGGTGACCGCGGCGGGGGACCGTGCGGCCCTGCTCGCCGAAGGTCGATCCGCGCTCGAGCCGGTGGAGGTCGAGCACGTGGGCACGCACGGTGAGGGCGTCGGCGTCGCCCAGCCAGAGGTCGTCACCCAGGAGGGGGCGGAGCTCGAGCTCGGGCCAGGCGCCGTGCGCGGCGAGCACCTCCGGCTCACCGAGGTTGGCGACCCAGAACGTGCGCGTGGGCAGGCCGCTCACGAGGACGTCCTGGGCGAGCCGGTGCAGCTCGGTGAGCCGCCCGCCCCCGGCGACCGGGAAGGAGAGCAGCACGCCCTCGAGGGTCGGGCCCGTGGGCGTGCCGACGGCCCGTCGGTCCAGCTCGTGCGCAGCCGCCCGGAGCTCGCGCGCGGAGAGGCCGTGGAGCCGGGTCGAGGTCATCCGGGCCAGCAGGATCCGGGCGCGGGGATCGGCGTCCAGGAGTGCATGCAGGTCCTCGAGCCGGCTGACGGTGTGGACCAGCCGCCCGGGCGCGACGTCCGGGGCGTCGATGAACGGCCGGTACGGCGCCAGCACCAGCAGGTCGCCCTCGAAGAGGCCGGCCACCTGGCGGCACTCGTCGCCCGTGCCCACCGCGAGCACGTCGACCCCGAGCCGCTGCGCCTCGAGCGCGAGCCGGCTGTTGCCCAGCCCGGACCCGTTGCCACGCACGACGGGCACCAGGTCGTGGACGCGCTCCGTGACCGCGGTGAGGTGGTCGCGGAGCCGCGCGCCGTCGACGTACAGCGTCAGCGTCATGCCGCGCAGACTAGGCCGTGGGGGTGTCCGCGCGGCGGCGTGCCGGTGGCGTGGGCGTGACGAACGGCCTTCACAGGCGGTCGCGCAGCCAGCTCATGTCGGCCTGGTGGTCGGTCGCGCCGCCCGGGGTCTCGAGCACGACCGGAGCGCCCGCGTCGCGGATCACGGCGGCGAGCAGGTCGGGGTCGATGTGGCCCGCGCCGAGGTTGGCGTGGCGGTCGGCGCCGGAGTCGAAGGCGTCCCGGCTGTCGTTGGCGTGCACCAGGTCGATGCGGCCGGTGATCGCGCGGACGTCGTCGACGATCGTCTCCAGGGGGTTGCCGCCCGCGTGCGCGTGGCAGGTGTCGAGGCAGAAGCCCACCTGGTCGGCCTGCTCCGTGCCCTCGATGGCGTGCCACACGCCCTTGATCGCCTCGAGGCGGCGGGTCATCGCGTTGTCGCCACCGGCGGTGTTCTCGATCAGGAGGGGGATCTTGATGTCGGTCGCCTCGACGGCCTTGCGCCAGTTGGTGAAGCCGATCTCGGGGTCCTCGTCGTCCTTGAGGTGGCCACCGTGGACGATCAGGCCCTTCGCGCCGATCTCCGCGGCCGCGTCCATGTGCGACTGGAGCAGCTTGCGGCTCGGGATGCGGAGGCGGTTGTTGGTCGTGGCGACGTTGATCAGGTACGGCGCGTGGACGTAGAGGTCCACACCGGCCGCCTCGGCGTCGGCACGCAGCGCCTCGGCACCGCCGGCGTACTGGATGACCGGGCCCTTGTAGCTCTGCGGGTCGCCGAGGAAGAACTGGACGACGTCGGTGCCGCGAGCCTGCGCCTCCGCGATCGGGTCGGTCTGGTCGACGTGGGCTCCAACGCGTGCGGTCATGGGGACGAGTCTAGGAAGGTGGACCGACAGGTGCTTCGCTGCGGACCTGGTGGGCGCGCGCGATTAGGGCGGCGTCCGGCCCGGTTGGTAGCCTTCGCTGTCCCTTGTCGGCATATCCGACGGGGGACATCGCAGTAGCCCTCCTGCCACGGAAATACCGTGGCCGCCGAGTCCAGAGGAGGTGGAGACAGCTATGCGTGCATATGAGGTCATGGTCATTCTCGACCCGAGCCTTGACGAGCGGACCATCGAGCCGTCCCTCGACAAGTACCTGAACGTCATCCGCAACGACGGTGGCACCGTCGACAACGTGGACGTCTGGGGTCGTCGCCGTCTGGCGTACGAGATCAAGAAGAACGAGGAAGGCATCTACGCCGTCCTCCAGCTGAACGCCGAGCCGGCGACCGTGAAGGAGTTCGAGCGTCAGCTCGGCCTGAACGAGTCGATCCTCCGGACCAAGGTCCTCCGCGCCGACGCCTGATCTTCTTCCGTGGCTCACCTCTCGCCTTTTGTCGGTGGTGACCTAGAAGATGGCCCGACACGGACATCCACGAATCAGAAAAGGGACCTGACATGGCAGGCGAGACCGTCATCACGGTAGTTGGCAACCTGGTCGACGACCCGGAGCTCCGCTTCACGCCCTCGGGCGCTGCAGTGGCGAACTTCCGCATCGCGTCGACCCCCCGCACCTTCGACCGCCAGACCAACGAGTGGAAGGACGGCGACGCGCTGTTCCTCTCCTGCTCGGTCTGGCGTCAGGCCGCGGAGAACGTCGCCGAGTCCCTGCAGCGCGGCATGCGTGTCGTTGTGCAGGGCCGCCTGAAGTCGCGGACCTATGAGGACCGCGAGGGTCAGAAGCGGACCGTCTTCGAGATCGAGGTCGAAGAGGTCGGTCCGTCCCTGAAGTACGCAACCGCCAAGGTCGCCCGCGCCACCCGTCAGGGTGGCGGCGGTGGTGGCTTCGGCGGCGGGCAGTCTGCCCCGCAGGGTGGTCCTGCTGGTGGCGGCGCTCCCCAGGACGACCCGTGGGCGACGCCCGCGGCTCCGGCCCAGGGTGGCGGCGGCCAGGCGGGTGGCGGCTGGGGTGCTCCCTCGGCTCCCGCCCCGCAGCAGAACGACCCGTGGGGTGCGCCCGGCGTCGGTGGCGACGAGCCGCCGTTCTGATTCCCCACAGCTGCCCTGCGCAGCTGACGAAACTCATCACCATTCCGGCGTGAGCCGGGCTTCTAGAAGGGAAGCACCACAATGGCGAAGCCTGTTATTCGCAAGCCGAAGAAGAAGGCGAACCCGCTCAAGGCAGCGGGTGTCACCAAGGTCGACTACAAGGACACCGCTCTTCTCCGCAAGTTCATCTCCGACCGCGGCAAGATCCGCGCTCGCCGTGTCACCGGCGTCTCCGTCCAGGAGCAGCGCGACATCGCGACCGCGATCAAGAACGCCCGCGAGATGGCGCTCCTGCCCTACACGTCCACCGGTCGCTGAGAAAGGGGACTGACATGGCGAAGATCATCCTGACCCAGGAAGTCACCGGCCTCGGTTCGGCTGGCGACGTCGTCGAGGTTCGTGGCGGCTACGCCCGCAACTTCCTGCTCCCGCAGGGCTTTGCGATCGCGTGGACCCGCGGTGCCGAGAAGACCGTCGAGTCCATCAAGGCCGCGCGCAACGCGCGTGCCGCCCGCGACCTCGGCCACGCCGAGGAGATCAAGGGCAAGCTCGAGGGCAACGCCGCGACCGTCAAGGTCAAGGCCGGCGCTGAGGGTCGTCTCTTCGGTGCGGTCACCGTCGCCGAGATCGCGACCGCCCTCGAGGCTGTCGCCGGCGAGGGCATCGACAAGCGCGCGATCGCGGTCAAGACCGCCGTCAAGTCGCTCGGTGCCCACACCGTGACGGTCAAGCTGCACGACGACGTCGTGGCCACGGCCACCGTCAACGTCGTCGCCGCCTGACGCAGCGTCTGACGCACAGCAGCCCCGGTCTCCGCGAGGAGGCCGGGGCTGCTGCCATTTCGGGGTGAGGCGCGGCGGGCGCACGGAGGCATCGCCCGCGCCCGCGGGCAGCTGTAAAGCGCAGTTACGTGCACTTCCGCGCCCGTGTACGGGCGCAGAAGTGCCACTGAGCGCGCCGTAGTCGGGCGATCGGTCGCGCGGACGGGGCGTGGCGGCGTTCGTGGTCGGCGGCGCGTACGGGCCGCGGCGTGGCGGCGTACGGGCCGGGGCCGCCGGACTGCTCAGGAGGGCTGGCGGCGGACGGCCCAGTCCCGGCCGGAGTGCAGGAAGCTGAAGACGGTGGCACCGAGCAGCCCGAGCAGGATCAGGACACCGAGCAGCCCCTCGAGGCCCTTCATGTCGGCTCCGTAGACGAGGATCGGGAGGACGGCGGCGCCCGCGTTCATCGCAGCGAGGTACTTCCACCAGAACGACGTGCCGGCCTCCGTGCTCGAGACGCCCGCGACGGCCAGGCAGTAGAGCACCATCCAGCCCAGCGCGGGCAACGAGAGTGCCCAGAGCAGCGAGGCCTCCGAGGCGGAGACCTCCTCGCTGGCGGCGGTGACCGGGTCGATGACCTGCCAGGCGGGTGGCCACTGGGCGACCGCGACCACGAGGGCGAGTCTAGCCGCACCGAGCATCAGCCCGCCGCTCGGCAGCTTCCGCCCGAAGACCCACGTGCCGATCAGGATCAGCACCCAGCCGATCCAGTCGGGCAGCACGTCCCAGCCGTCGACCCGGGGGCTCAGGACGTTGATGACCAGGCCCAGGCCGATCAGGAGCAGGGGCCGGACGACGGGTGTTTCAGCGGTGCTCACCGGGCGAGCGTAGTGCCGATGACCATCCACCGCTCGCCGCGCGCGCGATGGAGCAGTACGCCGGCGCGCGCGGCCATGAAGCCCAGCGCGAAGGCCGCCCACAGCCAGGTGAGCGACGGGGCGAGCAGGGCCAGCGGCGCATAGACGACCAGCGTGAGGAGCCCCGCCACGGCGAGGTAGCGCCCGTCACCGGCGCCGATCAGCACACCGTCGAGCACGAAGACGACGCCGGCAACGGGCTGGGCGAGCGCAGCGACGAGCAGCACCGGCAGCAGCAGGTCGAGCACGTCGGGGTCCTCGGTGAAGAGCCGGCCCAGGAACGGTGAGACCGCCGCGAGGCCGACGCCCGTGACCACCCCGGCCACGACGCCCCACTGCAGCATCCGGGTGGTCAGCGCGCGCACCTCGGACCGGTCGCCCGCACCCAGCGCACGGCCGGTGATGGCCTGGGCGGCGATCGCGATCGCGTCGAGCGCGTACGCCAGGAAGCCCCACACCGCCATCGCGACCTGGTGTGCGGCCAGCCCGGCGTCGGCGCCGCCGTGGTCCGCCGGCAGCGCGGCGACGGCGTACACGGTGAGGAGGAGGGCGGCGCGCAGGGTGAGCGTCCGCACGACCAGGGGTACGCCGGCGCGGCCGGCCGCGCGCACGCCCGGGAGGTCGGGAGCGAGGGCGACACCGGCGCGGCGGGCGCCCCGGGCGACCACGCCGACGAGGAGGGCTGCGGTGGCGACCTGGGCGAGTACCGACCCGAGCGCCGAGCCGAGCAGGCCCAGGCCGTCGAAGGGGCCGACGCCGTAGACCAGCACGACGTTGAGCAGGATGTTCAGGATGTTGCCGGCGACGGCGGCCACGAGTGGGGTCCGGGTGTCCTGCAGGCCGCGGAGCACGCCGGTGGCAGCGAGCATCAGCAGCAGTGGTGTCGTCCCGATGGCCGCGATCCGGAGGTAGTCCGCCGCCGGCCCGGCGACCTGCTCGCTGGCGCCGAGCATCCGGACGAGCGTCGGGGCCAGGGGCCAGGCCGCGGCGGTGACCGGGAGACCGATCGCAACAGCCAGCCCCAGGCCGTCGATGCCTCCAGCGAGCGCACCTGCCGTGTCGCCGGCGCCGACGCGGCGAGCGACCGACGCGGTGGTGCCGTAGGCGAGGAAGACACAGAGGCCGACGAGGGTCGTCATCAGCGCGCCGGCGATGCCGGCGGCCGCGAGCTCAGGGGTGCCGAGGTGACCCACGACCACCGCATCGGAGAGGACGAAGAGCGGCTCCGCGACGAGGGCGAGGAAGGCCGGCCAGGCGAGGCGCAGGATCTCGGCGTCGGTCCCTCTGCGCCGCGGCCGTGGTGCCGCGCGGTCGTCGGGGTGCCTGCTCACCCCGCGACCGTATCCGTGCAGGTCAGCCGCGTGTCGGGTCGGCCCTGCAGGAACGCGCCGGGGACCGGTGGAGAAGCTGTGAATACCGATGAGTCACTTGGTCATTGTCGACAAGGCAACATGGCGTCCGGTCTGACGAGGTGCGCCGGAGACACGCCGGAAACTGATTTCCGTCCACAGGTGTGGATGCGCGTTTACGCAGGTCAGATGGCCCATACCAAGGGTAGGCGAAGGTTTCTCCACAGGCTTCTCCGCAGGCAGTGCACATCGTGCGCGCGTGTCGTCCACGGTTTCCCCCGCTTCTCCACATGGCCTGTGGATAACCTCCGGTCAATTCTTTGGGGGATGTCGGGGGCAGGGCCTACGGTCAGCCCATGAGCGTGACCGAGTACGACGATGTTCCGCCGGCGCCCGAGCCCGCGGACACGTGGGGCGACGGCCCCGCGTCGTACGAGCCGGGTGAGGCGCCACGCCGCCCCGGCGACCGCACGCCGCCGCAGGACAACGCGGCCGAGCAGAGCGTCCTGGGCTCGATGCTGCTGTCGAAGGACACGATCGCCGAGGTCGGTGAGATCCTCCGCGGCGTCGACTTCTACCGCCCCGCGCACGAGGTCATCTACGACACGATCGTCGACCTCAACCTGAGTCGCGGCGAGCCTGCCGACCCGATCACCGTCGCCAACGAGCTCGGCCGCAAGGGCGAGCTGGAGCGCATCGGCGGCGCGCCGTACCTCCACACGCTCGCGGCCAACGTGCCGATCGCGGCCAACGCGATGTACTACGCCGAGATCGTCAAGGAGAAGGCGGTCCTGCGGCGCATGGTCACCGCCGGCACCAAGATCGTCCAGCTCGGCTACGCGGGCGAGGGTGAGATCGCGGGCCTCGTCGACCAGGCCCAGGCTGAGGTCTACGGCCTGGCTGACGGCAGCCGCAAGGAGGACTACGTCCCCCTCGGCGACGTGATGGAGGGCGTCCTCGACGAGATCGAGGCGATCGGCAACCGTGAGGCCGGTGTCTACGGCGTGCCGACCGGCTTCGCCGAGTTCGACGAGCTGACCAACGGCCTCCACGCCGGTCAGATGATCATCGTCGCGGCCCGTCCTGCGATGGGTAAGTCGACGCTCGCCCTCGACTTCTGCCGCGCCGCGTCGATCCACAACAACCTGACCAGCTGCTTCTTCAGCCTCGAGATGAACCGCTCGGAGATCACCATGCGTCTCCTGAGCGCCGAGGCGAAGGTGCCGCTCAACCACATCCGCACCGGTCAGATGACCGACGACGACTGGGCGAAGATCGCGCGGAAGATGGGCGAGGTCTCCTCGGCGCCGTTCTTCATCGACGACTCGCCCAACATGACGATGATGGAGATCCGCGCGAAGGCGCGCCGGCTCAAGCAGAAGCACGACCTCAAGCTCATCGTGATCGACTACATGCAGCTGATGAGCTCGGGCAAGAAGGTCGAGTCGCGCCAGCTCGAGGTCTCGGAGTTCTCCCGCAACATCAAGCTCCTCGCCAAGGAGCTCGAGGTCCCGATCATCGCGCTGTCACAGCTCAACCGTGGCCCCGAGCAGCGCGCCGACAAGCGCCCTGCCGTCTCCGACCTCCGTGAGTCCGGCTCCCTCGAGCAGGACGCCGACATGGTCATCCTGCTCCACCGCGACGACGTCTACGAGCGCGAGTCGACCCGTCCCGGCGAGGCCGACATCATCGTGGCCAAGCACCGCAACGGCCCGACCCGCGACATCGTCGTGGCCTTCCAGGGCCACTACTCGCGCTTCGTCGACATGCAGCGCTGAGTCGCGCCGTTGTCGAGATGCAGCGAATTTTTGCAAACCGACGCAACATCTTTCAACACTGGATCCATCTACTTTGGCGAGGGGATCAGCGGACCTCGGACGCAGCAGCACCTGACCGCGTGCATCACACCTGTGGATGTCGGGCTCCGTCGGTACGATGGGGACCGAGGTTGGTTACACCGATGTAGTTCGATCGGATTGCCGACCACAACCGAATACAGCAAGCCCCGACCTCCGGGGTGAGCCGGCGATCGGGGCCTGGATACAAGCGGCTAACTTGTCTGGGAACCGTAGCAGGCGACCGTGGCGAGCTCCCAGATGGAGCCCAGCGCGGAAGCCTGCGATGTCGAGGGCTCGGCGACTGTGTTTGGAGAAAGCTCCGACATGGCGAAGCCGCCACCGAACCATCAGAAGCCCTGGTCCTCCGAGGACGATCAGGCCCTCCGCCGCTTGGCGAAGGAGAACACCCCGACCCGGGTCATGGGACTCAAGCTCGGCCGCACCGAAGGTGCCGTCGAGTCTCACGCTTCCGAGATCGGCGTCAGCCTCAAGCCGACCAACCAGTCGCCGTACGGCACCAAGGGGAAGTGACCGCCGTGGCGACGATGACGAAGCACCGCGTTCGCGCCATGGTCGTCTGTCGACGTGGCCACGAGCATGAGGTCTGTATCCAGGTATCTCGTGAGGTCCACCCCAACCTGAGGTGCCTTCCCGACGCCAGCCCGGGATTCGGACCCGGTGGCGGCGGCTGCGTTCTGCCGCACAACCTCGACGAGCTCGCCCAGCGCGAGCTTCGTGATCACTACCAGGAGTCGGTCCGCCGAGGCTGGCTGCTGATCGCGGCCTGACCCAACGTCGGATCGCCCTGCCAGCTCACACCGTTGGCCGGGCGATCCGACGTCCACGGCGGATCCGCGGATTCTGACGGTCGGCACTGCAAAGATGGGACGACTGTCCCGAAGCACCTCGAACGCTGCAGCTGCACGGCCGACGATCTGGACGCCATCAGCATCGCCGTCCAGATTCACGCCATCCGCCTCTCCGAAGATCTGGTGCCTGTGGAGAACGCGAACCAGGACGACCGATCGGGCCACCATGAGCAGATCGTTATCAGCCCGGGAAGTGAACAGCCGAGACAGCTGAGAGGAGGCCGACATGCCGACCGATGACGACCCCGACAGCTCTGCCGAGCCTCGGGCGACGCAGCCCCTCTTCGTCGTCCTCAGCCCGACGGCATCAGCGTCATCCTCGACTTCGCCACGCCCGGCCCGTTCGGCGACTTCGCGTTCACCGCCCGCATCCCCGAACCCGGTGGCACCGTACGTGAACGCGCCTACGGCGCGCACCACACCGAGGAGGCCGAGATCTTCGTCGAGTTCCTCCAGCACTGGTCCCGCGTCGCCGAACCCGACGACATCCTCGGTGGCCTCGACCGAGCCGACGCCGTCCTTCGCTTCCTCACCGACGACCTTCAACCGACCACCCGGTCCGAGTACGACTTCAGCGACCTCCTGCACCGCGGCATCGAGCCACTCGCAGCCATGAACTTCCTGCCGGCTGACCACGAGCACAGCGACGAACGAGGAGACACCATCGCCCTCTCGCCGCGCGGGACCGACCTGGTGTGGATCAGCCCGCGCACTACGTTCACCGTCCCGCCCAGCCACCTCTGGGTGTTCATGACCGGGATGATGTGGCGCACCTACGACCACGACGGCGTCCCGCTCTCCCGGCTCAACACCGGCGCCTATGACGCCGCCATCACCACCTTCCGCCGGGCGATACACAACCGGGGCGAGGCGCAACTCGAGGCATCGGCGACAGGTGGCGGCGAAGCCCCGGGCGAGAATGCGATGCGACTCGCGAGCTCGTCGCGGAGCTATGCGACCTCCTCGGCGCCAAGCTGGTCGCCTATCTGAGCTCCGCGGCAGACACGCGCACCCTTCGCGCCTGGGCCGACCCGACCGTCGCGCGCCGCCGAATGACGTCGTCGACCGACTACGCGTCGCCCACCAGGCGGCGTCCCTTCTCGGCCAGAAGGACTCCGCCCCGGTGATCCAGGCATGGTTCCAAGGCCGCAATCCGTACCTCGACGACGTCGCGCCAGCACACGCGCTCCGCAACGGCGAATTCGATGGTGGCGGAGCCAACGTCGTGGCCGCAGCTCGCGCCTTCGCTGGTAGGTCATCAGAGATGTGAGCGAACGACCGGAGCGACGGCATCGAAGAGCTCGATCAGCTGAGCCGCAAATTCACCATCGTGCTTGCGGAGGAACGGCGCAGCACCGTCCACCTTGCTGACGGCCTCACGCGCGATCCGAATCTGCTCGGCAGTGAGCCTCGTTGCGTCGGCAGGTCGACTCGACTCGCCGATGCCGGGCGCCTTCTCGTAGGGGGCGTAACGCTCGCTGAGGATCGCGACCTGTTCCTTGTAATGATCCAAGCGTGACTCGAGGCGCCGCTTCACTTCTGCCGTGGCTCGACGACACTCATCGTCGTGATAATCCCGCGGGCGTCCCCGTCCGCCACGGCGCTGGATGACCTCATCACACCGTGGGTTGGCGCATTCCGCAGTCTGGACGTCTCGGTCCGATGCCTCATCCAGCCGGGTGACCGTCGCCTTCGACATCCAAGACCTCCAATAAATCGCGCGAAAACAACATAACGCTTCGCGCAGGTCAGACTGGGGATGCATGAGGGTCGACACGCCGCACGGTGGTGCCGACGCGCCCGCACCGAGCCAGATCAAATCGCGTGAAAATCTTCGGGCCCAAACTGTCATCCAACGCAGTGCGGGCGCCTGGTCTAGCCACCAGACGCCCGCGGCACGCGAGGTGATCGCATGCGACTTGCACCTGCATCTCATCACCGGACGAGCCAGACCCACAAGATGAGATCCCGCAGGAGAAGACCATGAGCAACAACAACCGCAGGCACGTCGTCCCCAACCAGAATGGCGGCTGGGACGTCCGTGCTCCCGGCGCCCAGCGTTCCAGTGCCCACACCGACACCCAGGCCGACGCGGTACGCCGCGCCGGAGAGATCGTCGGCAACGCCGGCGGCGGCGAGGTCGTCATCCACCGCCGCGACGGCCACATCCGCGACTCCGACACCATCGCGCCCGGCAACGACCCCAACCCTCCGCGCGACAGGAAGTGAGCGCCGGATCATGCAGCACCTCTACTTCGACCTGAAGCAGCAGAAGAAGGGCGCAGTTGCCGTCGTCACCCTCGACAAGCAGGCGAACGTCCGCTTGATGACCGCGAGCAACTACCACGCCCTGAAGGCCGGCCGCCGCTTTTCCTTCCACGGCGGCCGCGCCACCAGATCGCCCGTCCGCCTCCCGATCCCCAACAGCGGCCACTGGTTTGTCGTCGTCGACCTCGGTGGCCTCGCTGGGCGAGTCCGAGCGAGTGTCGCGGTTCAGCCGCCTTCGCCCGGCATGCTGCCCCCGATCCGCGAACGAAGCCCGATCGGCGACGTCCAGGTTCGCGAGCCCGTCGAGCCCGACGGAGACACCTTGGGCGGTCAAACCTGGGACGTCTTCATCTCCCACGCCAGCGAGGACAAGGAGACCATCGCCGTTCCGCTGAGGGATGCCCTCGTCGACCTCGGTGTCAGCGTGTGGCTCGATAAGACAGAACTGACCGTCGGCGACAGCCTCCGTCGAAAGATCGACCAGGGGATCCGGACGAGCCGCTTCGGGATCGTGATCCTCTCCGAACGGTTCTTCGCCAAGGGGTGGACCAACCATGAGCTCGACGGCCTCGTCACCCGGACCGTCGCTGGCGAGCAGACCCTCCTGCCCATCTGGCACAACCTCACCGGCGACCGGGTGCGCGCCTACAGTCCGTCGCTGGCCGACAAGGTCGCCCTGACGACGGACTCGATGGCGGTGGAGGAGATGGCCGAGCAGATCGCCGCCGTGATTCGCGCGCAGGGTGAGGACGCGGCGTGACTACCGCAGTCGACGCTGAGCCGCTCCGGGACCTCGAACGAGGCACGGCCGCATCTCAAGCAACTTCCCGGAGACGAGCCCGAGCACCGCACGGACTACTGATGCGGAGAGCGCTTGACCTTCGTGACGAATTGCCGACAGGGCGCCGGCGAAGTGAGATCTCGAGACGCAGTGGCTACGTGCAGGCTGTCGTCGGCGCGACCGTCACCGTCTGCGGAGTCGTGATCCTGGCAACGATTGACCCGGGGTGGAACTGGGCTTGGCGCACTTGGAGCTGGCCTCGGCCCAGCCATCCTCCTGCTAGGCGTCACAGACCTCTTGAACAAGGGCGACAACGGAGTCAGGCGCGTCGCACGGCTGTTGCGGGTGGTTCGTCTCACCGGGTGGTTCCTCATGATCACGCTGGTCGTGTTGGATCTCTTCCTCTCACTTCTCGCCGTTGGTCTGCTGGCCGTCGCTGTGTTTCAGGGACAGTGGTCGCAATCGGTTGAGTCCCTGCTGGCTAGTGCGGCACTGGTGGCGGCCATGGCCTTGGGCGTTGCCTTGATGGTCCGGGTTGCCGAGCTCCCGGTCGTTCCTCTGGCCCGCATCTCCTGGTGGCGCGAGCTCGGGAATCTTCAGCAGCTCACGCACGTGGCCATCGCCGTGACATTCGTGGGAACCGCGGTCGCCTTCGGGCTGCGAGACGCAGGAGGGGCGGTGATCGCAATGGTCGGTCTGGCGACCGTACTCCTGGGCTGGGGTCGGGCCGATCGGATCGCCACGGACGAAGGAATCCGGCGTCTCGCCGAGGCCGCCGATGCCGTCTCAGCCGCCCTCCGTCCCTTGGTCACCAACCCGCCTGCTGAACGCGATGCTGTCTGCGAGGCGATCCACGACGTCGCCATCAGCGCCCTCGCGGCGCTCGAGCTTGCCTGCTTCCGACACATGCGACGCGGTCTGGCCCCCGCGGCCCCTCGCTACCTCGTCGACATCGAACTCCTCGCCGTCATCCGAGCCTGCAAGGTGGCGCTGACGTCCGAACCGTTCGAGCACGTCTCGGCGCCGCTGACCGCAGCGGCCGCACGGATGCTCAGTTCGATGCAACGACCGCAACTCGAGCGCGAAGTCCTGGTCTTTGTGGCTGACCTCCGCCGCTTGGCAACCTTGGCCCCGGATCGGCTGGGGGCCTCATGAGCCGACGGTTCGGCAGGAACTGTCGGTGGTACCGAATAGCTTGCTCGCGGGCAGATCGCCGCAATCAGGAGAGGGAGACGCACGATGCGCATCGAATCGGCCACGGTTAGCAACTTCCGTTGTGTCCGTGACACAGGCGAGTTCGAGATCGAGGATGAGAAGACGATCCTCGTCGGCATCAACGAGGCGGGAAAGACCGCCGTGCTCAAGGCCCTCCAGTACGCCAGTCCCACTGACGACACGAGGAAGATCGACTGGCTGTTCGATGCTCCTGCCGGCATGGTTGACGACATCCGGCGAGGCAACCTTGACACGGCGAACCTTCCTGTCGCCAAGGTCGTCATGCGGCCCGAGGCCAAGGACCTCGAAGGGCTGACCCTGCCCGACGGCGCTGACCGCATCAGGCTAGAGATGACTGCCCTGCTGACCGGCAAGAGGACCTACACGGTGCGTGGCCTGCCGTCCGCGCCCATGCTAGGAGACGCAGACAAGGCCATCGTGCGTCTCGCCGCTGCCATGAGCAAGCAGACCAACGAGGACGCGAAGACTGCAGCCAAGGCCCTCATCGAATGGAAGGACTCGCTGTCCGACACGACGGCGATCAAGGGTCAGGTTGCCGCCGACCTCAAGACGCATCTCGACGCAACGCTGCCCCTGTTCAGCGACGGGTCAGCCGCCGAAAGCCACTGGGATGAGCTGAGTGCCGTGCGGAAGAAGGCCGTCGCTCTCGACCAGGTTGGCGAACACCTCCTCGGCAAGATGCCGCCCTTCGTCTACTACTCCTCATACTTCTCCGTACGGCCACGCATCCACCTCAACCGCCTCGCCGAGCGTGAAGCAACCGGCGAGATCGACATGGACTACGACTTCGGCAACCTCCAGCTGTTGAAGTTCCTCGGGTTCACCGCGAAGGAACTCTCAGAGATGGAGTCCGACCAACCGACGAAGCCGCACAACTACGACACAGATGTCAGCGCGCAGACCCAGTACAACGAAGCGCTTGCCGCGCACGAGCGGAGGGTCACGGAACGTAAGCGAGCCCTGCAGGCAGCTGGCGCGCGCCTGACGCAGGAGATCCGCAAGGTATGGAACGACGAGACCCTCACGCTGCGGCTCGACGTGGACGGCCAATACCTGCAGACGCTGGTCGAAGACGACCTCGGCATTCCAGTCGAACTTGACCAGCGCAGCGAAGGTTTCCGCTGGCTCGTGTCCTTCTTTGTCGTCTTTCACGCGCAAGCACGTGACAACCTCCGTGACGCGGTCCTGCTGCTCGACGAGCCCGGACTGAGCCTCCACGCCCTCAAGCAGCAGGAGTTCCGCAAGACGGTCTCCCGCCTCGCCGAGGGCAACCAGATCATCTATACGACCCATTCCCCGTTCATGGTCGGCTCGGACGAACTCGATCTCGTTCGTATCGTCGAGATGACTGACCGCCAGACCGGAACAAAGGTCCACACCCGGCTCGCGGTGGACGACCCAAAGTCCATCTACCCGCTCCAGGCAGCCCTTGGCTACGATCTTGCTCAGAGCTTGTTCAGCCACCAGAAGAACTTGGTCGTCGAAGGCGTCACCGACCTGCTCTACGTCGAAGCCCTGAACACCGCTTTCGCCGAGGTCGGATCCGACCATTTGGAGGACGGTGTCGCACTCGTCCCCGCAGGAAGCGCGAGCAAGGTCGTCTACTACAGCACCGTCCTGACCACTCAGAACCTCAAGGTCGCTGCGCTCCTCGACTCCGACGCCGCAGGCGACAAGGCTGCTGAGCAAGAGGCGCTCTGGCAACTGCTGACCAGCAAACGAATCCTCCGCACGGGCGATCACATCGGAACGGTCCACCGCGCGGAGATTGAAGACCTGCTGCGCGAGACGCTCGCTCGGATCGCCAAGAGTGAGTGCGGGTGGGACAGCACAGCAACGATCGTTGCGCAGCCTGCCCGACCGATCATGGAGATTCTCCAGGCGGAACACCCTGAGGCCTCGAAGTGGAAGCTGGCGCGCGCTTTCGTTCGCTGGCTCGCTGCCAGAGGCACCGACGCCCTGACCGCCGACGAGATGACCGCCTGGGCCTCGCTGGCCAAGGCCATCAACAAGGCGCTCGCCTGATTCCAAGTCGGTTGTCTACTTTGACGAACTGCAATGGAGGCGACGCTTTCGTCTAAGTTGCTCGCGGCGCCTTCGTCAATCTTCGCTGCATCTCAACACATTTGTCGAGATGCAGCGAATATGAGGCGATCGACCTTTCGCCTCAAGAACACTGCAACCGTAGACATGGAGGCGCCGCCAGCCGCGTCGGAGTGTCCAGCGCGGCCGACGACGGGTGAGCATCTCGGGCTGGGCGACTCCGGCGCGCGACGTCAATCGCCTCGCCGACCAGATTTCGCACAGTTCGGGCGTGCGCTTGGCCCTCCGGCGGAGCCTGACGATGGGAGCGAGGGTTGAGTCATCGCCGGGCCGCCGTCGGTCATTTTCTGGAAGATCCCCCGGGCGTGGGGCTCGTGCCACCAACGCCGGGGATCGGGGCCGGGAGCTCAAGCACGCTCGACCGGCGCAGGCGATGCATCAGGTAGGCGGTGCCGAGGCGAGTGCGGCCAAACCCCTCGAGGGGGTTGAAGCCGAGCGTTGCCGTGATCACATCGAGTCGACCTTGCATCGTGCTGTGGTGGATCGCGAGCGCCCGCGCCGCCTCGCGCACCGATTGCGTCGTGACGATCGCGCCGACCGTCTCAAGTCCCCACGGATGCTCGGCGACGGTGGCCAGGCAGTCGGCGTCGCCGTGGTGCGCGTCGTCGCCGGCCTCCGCCAGGAGTTCGATGAGGCCACCGTAGGCGTCGGCGACCACCAGCGGTTCCTCGGGCGGAAGGCACAGCCGCAGCGCGACCGTCGCCGTACGAAAGGAACGATCCAGGGCATCGATGCCCGCGGCCACGCCTATCCCGCAAGGCGAGGCCTCGAACGGCTCGTACCGATCTGGCACGACGACCGCGTGGATCGGCCCGAAACGGGTCCCGATGACATCCTCCGGGCCTCCGGGCCGGCCCTGCCAGACTGCGAACAAGGGCGCGACGACCACCCGGTAGCGCCGGGCAGCCACGAGTCCGAGCGCACTCACGGCGCTCAGCCGCTCGTCAGGCGAGGATTCGCGGTCGACCAACACGCCGAGGTGGCGGCGGTTGTCGACCTCGCGGGCTCCGCGGCCATGCCGGATCCGGACCGCGAGGGCGAGCCGTTCGAGGACGATGGCGTCGTTCGGCCATGGATCGCCCTCGCGCTCCAGCCACACCAGAATGCCGTCGGCCAGCGTCGTGCTGAAGTCCGGCCGCACCTCGGGCGCGGGCATCTTGGCGAACTCCCCCTTCGTCGTGATCCGCAGCGCGCGCGGGGGGTCGCACTGCCGGAAGCCCGCGGTACAGCCGGCCAGCGACGCGGCTGCCGCCAGCAGGGCGCGAGTGTTGACGTGGCCGACGATCAACTCGTCGAAGCAGGCGATCACGCGCAGCCCGAGGCATGCGCTGGGGTCGAGCCGGGAGATCCGGCCAAGCAGCTCCTGCACGGGCTCAGTCCCCCAGCACCTTCTCGACCCAGGTGTTGCGGGTCCGGATCATGGTGCGTCCGACGTTGGTGTGGGGGGCGAAGATGTCGCACGCGTGGAACGCGCCGGCCCACACATGGAGCTCTGCGTCCCCGCCCGCCCGCCAGATCCGGTCGGCATAGTCGATGGCTTCGTCGCGGAAGATCTCCGCAGCACCGACGCCGATGAACGCAGGTGGGAGACCACCGAGGTCGGTGGCACGGGACGGAGCGGCGTACGGCGACACCAGCTCACCGCCCCGCCGATCCCCGAGGAGGGCCCGCCACCCGGTCTCGTTGCTGATCCGATCCCAGACACCGATGCCGTCGAACTGGCCGGTCGACGCGGTGATGCCCCGGTCGTCGAGCATCGGATAGTCGAGCACCTGACCGCACAGCCGTGGGCCGCCGCGGTCACGCGCGGCCAACGCGACGCCCGCCGCTAGGCCTCCGCCGGCGCTGGCGCCGGCGACCAGGATCCGGTCCGGCCGCACGCC
>NZ_DATIHB010000088.1:0-29346 GCF_035481145.1 Nocardioides sp.
GGGGGCTGGACGGCCGGGCGCATCACCGTCATGGCCTCGGGCTCGTCCGAGGGCTCGGGCCGTGCCTCCACCTCGGCTTCCACCTCGGCGTCCGGCTGGGCTGCGGCTTCGGCCTCGGCGTCGCCCGGTTCGTGATCGGCCGGCTCGGACTCGGTCGCCTCGCTGCCCCGCCAGATCGCGGTGTGGGGCGTGACCTCCGACGTCTTCGCAGCCGGCTCCTCGGCGGGCTTCGCCGGAACCTCGGCGTCCGGCGTGACCTCGGCGATCTCCGGCGCGACCTCGACAGGCTGGGCGGTGGCAGGCTCGGCTCCGGCTGGCGTGCCTGCGTCCTCCGCCAGCACGAGTCGGACGGCCGACGCCGGTGCCATGCCCGCGTGGAAGGGCAGCTGCACGCCCGACGCCGTTCCCTCGCTGGCACGAAGCACGACGGCGGACGCACCTTCGACGACCACGTCGGACCAGGTGCCCCCGGGGGTCGAGGTGAGCTCCTCGACCGCGTCGCCCACCGTCACGACAATGACGGCAGGGTGGCGCACGACGACGCGGGTCGTCGTGCCGCTGGTGGAGGCCAGGGCGAAGGCCGGCATGGCGGTGAAGCCACCCTCGAGGAGGGCGTGAAGGACCTCGTCGACGGTGTCGGCGGCGCCGCGCGAGAGCAGCTCCCACAGCCGCGGGAGGCGCGGGTCGTCGAGCTCGATGGCGGCGATCAGGTGGGCGGCGGGACCGCACACGCCCACAGCATCGCCGGGCGTGAAGGTCGTCGTCATCGGTTCTCCTCCAGGAAGCGGGAGCGGGGTCCGGTGGTGGCGAGCGCGCCGTCGTCGGTGTGCTCCCCGGCCAGGCGTACGACGACGACGGTCACGTTGTCGCGGCCACCGGCATCCACCGCGGCCGTCACCAGGCGACCGGCCGCGGACTCGGCGGAGGCGGTCGTGCGGTCGCGCCACAGCGCCAGGATCCCGGCGTCGTCGAGCTCGTTGGTCAGCCCGTCGGAGCAGAGCAGGAACGTGTCGCCAGGGTTCGGCGGGAAGATCCAGACGTCGGGCTCCGGGGCCGGGTCGCTGCCCAGCGAGCGCGTGACGATGTTGCGGAGCGGGTGGACCCGAGCCTGGGCGTCGGTGAGCCGGCCAGCGTCCACGAGCTCCTGGACCTCGGAGTGATCGTGGGTCAGCAGCTGCAGGCCGGTGTCGCTCAGGCGGTAGACGCGCGAGTCGCCGACGTTGAAGACCAGCCAGTGCGGAGAGCCGAAGTGGTCGACGAGCGCGATGCCGGTGAGCGTGGTGCCCATGCCATCGCGCTCGGGGTGCTCCCGGGTGTCGTCGAGCAGTGCGGTGTTGGCGGCGGCCAGGGCACGGCGTACGTCGGCGGGGGTGAGGTCGCTGCGGTCCGCGAGCACCTGGAACGCCTCGATGGTGAGTCGGCTGGCGACGTCACCGCGGGCATGGCCGCCCATGCCGTCGGCGACGATGGCCAGGTGGGTGCCGGCGAGGCAGGAGTCCTCGTTGAGCGCCCGGACCGCGCCGACATGCGACGCGGCGCCCATCTCCAGCTCCACAGTTACCCGCTCTCCCGTGTGGCGCCGGTCGGGCCGGCGCAGGGTGTCGTCCTTGGAAGGGACAGGTTTCCCTGCCGGGGCGCGACACGTCCAGTCCAGTCGGACTATAGGTCCGTGCGCGAAGGGGAGTACTCCCCGTCGACGTCTGGACCAGTTCGGGATAGGTTGTTCCGCGCTCGGATGGCTTCAAGGGGGAGCAGTGCGGACTCGGGGGATGCTGCGACGACACCGCACGACGGTGGCGTCGTGGACAGCACTGACGGTGGTCTCTGGCCTGCTCGTCGCCTACGCGGTGACCGCCGACGGCTACCCCACCCATCGTGCCGAGCTCAACGACGGCGGCATCTGGGTCACCAACCAGGCGATGGGCGCCGTGGGCCGGCAGAACGTCCCGATCGCCCAGATCGACGCGCGCGTCTTCGACGGCTCCAGCGAGAAGCGGCTGCCCGACCTCGACGTCCTGCAGGACGGGTCGGCGGTCTTCTCCGTCGACCGCGCCAACGGCAGCCTGATGCCGATCGACGTCTCGATGGGCGCCGGCCTGCAGGACCAGCGCGTTCTCGGTGGAGGCAGCAGCGCGGTCTTCGGCGGCGGCAGCCTCGGCGTCCTGGACCCCGCAACCGGCAAGCTCTGGGCCACCGTCGCCGACCCCGAGACGGGTACGTCGTCCCTCACCGACGTCTCCCGCGACGCGAGGCCGCTGGTCACCGTCGGCGACGGTGCAGTCGTGGCGGCCGGTCCCGACGGCACGCTCTACGCGGCGTCCTCGGCGAAGGGCGAGCTGGTCACGCTCCAGCGTGTGGCGGCGAGCAGCGGCTTCGGGAAGCCGGACCGGTCCCCGCTCGACGTCGAGGCCGAGGGCGGGTTCGCCGCGATGACCGTCGTCGGCGACGTGCCCGTGGTGGCGGACGCCAAGGGCAACCTGCTGACCGCCGCGGGCTCGCTGGCCAGCGTCGGTGACGGTGCGGTGCTGCAGCAGGCAGGCCCGCAGCGTGACGAGGTCCTGGTCGCGACCCCCGACTCGCTGGTCGCGGTGGCGGTCACCGACGGCGCCACCCGCACGGTCGCCGAGGTCGCCGGTGGCGGTGAGCCGGCGGCGCCCGTCGTGATGGCCAACGGGTGTGCCTTCGCCGCTTGGGGCGAGGGCGGGCAGGGCACGCTCGTCACCGCCTGTGGTGAGGGCGAGGCCGTGGTCAACCCGTTCGCCATCCAGCCCGGCGCCCAGCTGGTCTTCCGCGTCAACCGCAACCAGGTCGTCCTCAACGACGAGACCTCGGGGATGGCCTGGACGGTCGCCGATGCAGAGCCGGAGAAGATCTCCGACTGGGACGCCTTCCGCCAGGAGCCCCAGAGGAAGAAGGACGCCGACGACCACAAGACCGAGGCGGAGAGCAGCCAGCCGCCGCAGGCCGAGCCCGACGAGCTGGGCGCTCGCGACGGCCGCACGACGGTGCTCCACGTCCTGGACAACGACCGCATCGCCACGGACGGCATCCTGTCCATCGTCGAGGTCACGGAGGCCAACCAGGACGGCGTCGACGTCCGGATCGCCCCTGACCGGCAGTCGCTGCTGGCCACCGTCAGCCCCGGTGCCCGCGGCACGGCGAAGTTCCGCTACCGGATCGACGACGGCACGGAGGGCAAGACCTCGCAGGACGAGGGCGAGGTCACGCTCCACCTGCGCAGCGACCCGGGCAGCGGCAAGCCGGTGTTGCGCGACAACGCCAAGGTCCGCACGTTCCCGGTCACGGCAGGTGGCGTTGTCGAGTTCGCGGTCACGCCGGACTGGCGCGACCCCGCCTACGGCGACCCCGTCGTCGTCGACTCCGTCAAGGGCACGGGCGACCTCCGCGTGAGCACGACCGCCCTCGGCCTGGTCCGGGTCGAGGCGCCGGCCGGCAGCAAGGGCGGGGTCAGCAGGATCAGCTACGAGGTGTCGACGGGGCAGGGGTCGGTCGCGGCCACGGTTCCGCTCGAGGTCGTTCCCGCGGGCACGAGGACACTGCCCGCCCAGGCCGAGCCCGACGTCGTCTCCGGTGAGGCCGGCGCGCCCATCGTCGTGCGCCCGCTCGACAACGACATCCCCGGAGCCGACGGCTCCGAGCCGGGTGCCACGCTCGTGCTCGCCGGCCAGGTCTCGCCCACGGGTGGCCTCGAGGTCGACACGGACCTGGAGTCGGGCCGCCTCGTCGTGCGCGGCGCGACGCCGGGCAGCTACCTCCTCGACTACAACGCGGGCTTCGGTGCCGCCAAGCGCTCGCCCGGCCAGATCCGGGTCGACATCTCACCCGCGAGCACGGACTCCGACACCCCGGTCGCGACGCCCGACAACGCCAACGTGCACGGTCAGGCGCCGATGATCGTCGACGTCCTGGCCAACGACTACGACCCGAAGGGCCGGCTGCTCGTCGTGCAGAACGCACGCCCCTCGTCGGACGACACCCAGCTCGAGGTGGCCGTGGTCGACGGCCGCTGGATCCGCGTCAACGCGACCGACCCGGCGATCGCCCCGGCGAGCCAGTCGGTGACCTACACGGTCAGCAACGGTGTCAACGAGGCCACGGGCTCGATCAGCGTCACCCAGCACGAGGCCCTGACCGGCGTGGCCAACATGCCCGTCGCCCAGGTCGACCGCGTGACGGTCCGGGCGGGCGACACCGCATCGATCCCGGTGCTCGACAACGACTCCACGCCGTCCGGGGACCCCGTCGCGCTGGTCCTCGACGCCGACGCGTCGTACGTCGGTGAGTACCGCGTCCTGCCGAAGGGCAGCGGCACGGCGTACGCCTCCGGCCGTCGCGTCCGCTTCGTCGCTCCGGAGGGGCTCCGCGGCGCCGTCGACGCCGAGGTCCAGTACGTCGTCGAGAACACCGGCGACCCCACCGCGCCCACGGCTGTGGGCCTGGTCAAGGTCCACGTCACCGCTCCGCCGTCCACGACCAACCCCAACCAGGCGCCGACGCCGCGCGCGCTCGAGGGCCGCGTGGTGCAGGGCGAGAAGGTCACCCTCGCGCTGCCGCCGGTCGGCTCCGACCCGGATGGCGACTCGGTCGCCGTCACCGGCATCGAGACGCCCCCGAAGTACGGACGCATCCTGTCGTTCGGCGCCAACTCGCTGACCTACCAGGCCTACCCCGACACCGAGGGCACCGACGAGTTCCGGTACACCGTCACCGACCGCTGGGGAAAGACCGCGTCAGCCTCCGTCCGGGTCGGCGTCGTCAGGCCCGGCGACCCACAGGCCCCGCTCGCCCTCGACGACAGCCTCTTCGCCGAGCCCGGCCGCGAGGTCGACGTCGACGTCCTCGCCAACGACCTGCGGGGCCCGGGGACGCAGGTGCGGATCCTTCCGCTCGAGGCCGTCGGCCCGGGCGTCGAACTGCGCTCCGAGACCGGGCCGATCACCGTCGCTGCGCCCGAGCACAACCGCACGACGCGCGTGGTCTACACGATCACCAACGGCATCGACGAGTCGCGTGGAGTCCTGACCGTCAAGGGCCGCGACCCCTTCAACAACCCTCCGGTCGTGGAGGACGTCTACGCCACGCCCAAGCCGGGCGCAACGAGCGTCGAGGTCGACGTTCTCGGTGCGGCGTACGACGTCGACGGGCCGGAATCCGACCTCGAGCTGGTCGACGTGACCGGCGATCGGCTGAGCGCCGTCGGCGGCACCGGCGAGGCCGGTACGGACGCGGAGAGCACCGAGGATGGTCAGGTCCGGATCCAGGCCGGCAAGGTCGTCGTCCCGGTCACCGGCATCGCGCAGGTCCTGGCCTACCGGGTCTCCGATGCTGATGGCGGTGTCGCCGCGGCGGCCATCTACGTCCCGGCCAGGCCCAGCGGCGCGCCGTACCTCAAGCCCGGCGCCGAGATCACCCTCGACCCCCGGAGCTCGGTGACTGCCGACCTCGAGGACCTCGTCATCGACCCCGAGGGTGACCCGGTCCGGCTGACCACCGACGACACGATCGCCGCCTCGCCGGAGACCCGTCTCGCGGTGACGGCCCTCGACACGACCTCGCTCGAGGTGACCGCCTCCGAGGGCGAGGGACCGGGCGCGGTGATGTTCGAGGTGGCCGACCGCACCGACCTCGGAGACGCCTCGGCACACCGGGCCTACATCTCCGTGCCCGTCACCGTGGGCGAGCCCGCGCCGAAGATCACGTGCCCCACGGAAGCGGTGGAGGTGCCCGAAGGGGGCATCAGCCGCACGATCGACATCGCCACCGTGTGCCACGTCTGGACAGCGGACGCCGCCGACGCCGACGACCTGGAGTTCACCGTCGACTGGGCGCCGGACGGAGAGATCCCCGGCGTGACGCTCGCGTCTGTCGACGGCTCGGGGGTCCGCTTCGAGGCCTCGGCCCAGGTCCAGCGTGGCGCTGCAGGCCTGGTCCGGGTGGGCGTGAAGGGCCATGAGACCACGAGCTCACTGCGGGTGGTGGTCGTCGAGCAGCCCGCTCCGCGCCTCGCGCCGATCCGCCTCGACACGCAGGCCGGCAAGGCGGTCTCGGTCGACGTCGCGCCGTACGTCACCTCGCCGATCCCGAGCGAGAAGCGCGACATCACGGTCCTCTCCGCGACGCCGGTGGGTGGGGCGACGGCTGCCGTGAGCACAGCCGGTTCGAAGGTGACCTTCACGCCGAAGCAGGGCTTCGACGGCGCCATGCGCTTCCGCCTCGAGGTCAGCGATGTCGGTCCCGAGCCCGGCGCCCGGTCCACCGCCGTCGGAGACGTGCAGCTCGCCGTCGTCGACCGGCCCGACGCCCCGACCGACCTCCGGATCGGCTCGGAGATCCTCGCCAACACCGTCGCCCTGACCTGGACGACGCCGGACAACAACGGCGAGCGCATCGACCGCTACGAGGTGGCCTGGAACGGCGGCACGTTCAGCTGCCCCGGTTCGCCGTGCCGCGTGACCGGCCTCGACAACGGCAAGCCGTATGCCTTCTCCGTCAAGGCACACAACGCCGTGGGCTGGTCCGAGGCGAGCACCAAGGTGACGGGCGAGCCCGACGCCTTCACGGGCCCGGTCCGCAACCCCCGGATCCTGCTGCAGCGCAACGGCGAGATCACCGTCGCCTGGGATCCGCCGGCCAGCTGCGACTGCAGCAAGGTCCAGGAGTACCAGGTCTCCGCACCCGGCATGGGCATCCGCCGGATCCCTGCGGGCGTGACCCAGACGAAGGTGCCCGCGGTCAACGGGGAGCGGGTGACGATCACGATCGTCCCGCTCAACGCGAAGGGCATCAAGGAGAACGACGGCCCGCCGAACTCCGTGACCGGCACCGCCGCCGGTGCTCCGGCAGCGCCGGCCAGGCCCCGCCTGTCCAGCTCCAACGTCGCCGGCGGCAGCCAGAAGTCGGTCACGGTGGCGTGGTCGCCCGTGGGTGCCAACGGGCCGGGCCCGGTGAAGTACGAGGTCAGCCGAGGAGGCCGGGTCGTGTGTGCCTGGGCCACCGCCACGTCGTGCCAGGACGCCGGCATCGCCAACGACGGCACCACCTACACCTACACGGTCCGTGCCAAGAACGGCGAGGCCGACAGCCAGCGCGAGGCGACGGCGGGCGGCGCGGCGTTCCACATCTCGCCGCAGTCGCCGGGTTCCTCCATCGAGGCCTCCGCACAGCCGGCAGCACCGGTGATCAACAGCATCACCCCGACCGGCAAGGACGGCCAGGCGAAGATCGCCTTCACCGCCGGCGCCTCGCACGGCAGGTCCAACACTGTCACCTGCACGGTCGGCAGTTGCTCGTGGAGCGGCCCGCGCAGCGGCGGCTCCGGCACGATGCTGGTCACGGGGCTTCGCAACGGCGATGCCACCTCGGTCGCGCTCAAGGCGTGCAACGGCAGCAGCGACCCCGCCCTCGCCTGCAAGACCGGCTCGCCGAGGACGGTCACCACCTACGGTCCCCTTGGTGCGGTCACGCTCCAGGTGTGGCAGTCGGGCCAGCAGATCTTCTACCGGGCTTCGGCGAACCCCAACGGCAAGCCTGTGGACTTCGAGATCACGCGCCGCATGGGCCAGGGCACCGGAGGAATCGTGGTGGACAGCGGCACCTCGGGTACGAAGGCGTTCACCCGTGAGGCGGGCTGGACCGCCTCAGCCGACCGTTGGTACACGTTCTACTTCCACGTCCGTGCCGGCGCCCGGGGCGACAGGACCGTGATGAAGGAGATCCAGACCGCCCCGATGCCGAAGGAGCTCTACGCCTACGACCACACGAGCTGCCGCGCGGGCACCTCGGGGTGTGCCAGGACGGAGCTCTGCGTGAGCCTGTGCTGGACGCTCCGGATCAATTCGCAGAACTTCCCGACGCAGACGCGCTGCCAGCTGCACCGCCCCTCGACCGGGGAAGCCTTCGGGCCTTCGTGGACACAGCCCAAGGGCAGCGGCAACACCTACACGTCGTTCGCCATCGAGGACTACACGTCGTACTACGTCCAGTGCGACAACGGGACCCGCACGCAGAACCTGGGGGCCGGCAGATCGACGCGGACGTAGCGGAGGTCCGTCGAGCGGTCGACGGGTAGTACTCCCCGTCGACCGCTCGACGGAATGGCATTAAGTTGTCGCAGTACTTGCTTCACACAAGGGGGATAGTCGTGGCTTCTCGGGAGCGTCCGGGTTTCGTCCGACGGCATCGGGTGACCGTTGCGTCGTGGTCTGCGCTGGCACTGGTCTGCGGGGTCCTGGTCGCGTACGCCGTCACGGCTGACGGCTACCCGGTCCACAAGGCCGAGCTCAACGACGGCGGCATCTGGATCACCAACCAGTCGATGGGTGCCGTCGGCCGTCAGAACGTTCCGGTCGGCCAGATCGACGGCAGCGTCTTCGCCGGCGACTCCGTGACCTCGATCCCCGAGCTCGACGTCCTGCAGGACGGCTCCGCGGTCTTCTCGATCAACCGACTCTCGCGCACGGTGACCCCCATCGACGTCTCGATGGCCCAGGCGCTCGACGAGCAGGCGGTCTCGACGGCCGGGTCGTCGGCGTTCTTCGGTGGCGGCAGCCTCGGCGTCCTGGACCCCACGACCGGCAAGCTCTGGGCCACGACGGCCGATCCCGAGACCGGCACGACGTCGCTCGCCGATGTCGGCAACGAAGCCAAGCCCGTGGCCACCGTCGGTGGCGACGCCGTCGGCGCGGCCGGGCGCGACGGCACGGTCTACGCGGCGTCGACGGACGAGGGCCAGGTGGTGACGCTGGCCAGGATGTCCGGTGCGGGCTTCGACAAGCCGGCGGTGGCCGACCTCGACGCCGACTACGAGGGCGCGCTGGAGGCGATGACGGTGGTCGGCGACGTGCCGGTCCTCCTCGACGACAAGGGCAACCTCTTCACCGCGTCGGAGTGGCTGGGCAACGTGGGCACGGACGCGCGCCTCCAGCAGGCCGGTCCGAGCGCCGACGAGGTCTACGTGGCGACGCCTGACGAGCTCGTGGCAGTCGCCGTCGAGGGCGGCGAGAAGCGCACCATCGCCGAGGGCGGCGGAGATGCCGCCGCACCGGTGCGGATGTCCAACGGCTGTGCCTTCGCCGCCTGGGGCAGCGGCGAGCGCGGCACGATCGCGTCGGCCTGCGGTGATGCCGAGGCCGAGGTGCACACCTTCACGATCGAGGACGGCGCCGAGCTGGTCTTCCGCACCAACCGCAACCAGATCGTCCTCAACGACCAGAAGTCCGGCATGACCTGGCAGGTCACCGACTCCGAGCCGAAGCTGATCTCCAACTGGGACGCGTACCGCGAGCAGCCCCAGAAGAAGAAGGACAAGGACACCCACAAGACCAAGGCGAAGACCAACCAGCCGCCGGAGGCGAAGCCCGACGACCTGGGCGCGCGTAGCGGCCGGTCCACCATCCTCAACGTCCTCGACAACGACCTGATCGCCTCCGACGGCATCCTGTCGATCGTCGACGTGAAGGGCGTGACCAACGACTCCGTCGAGGTCCGTATCGCTCCCGACCGCCAGTCGCTGCTGGCGACGGTGGCGCCGGGTGCGGGCGGCACGGCCAAGTTCCGCTACACGATCTCTGACGGCCAGGGCGGCAAGACCTCGCAGGACGACGGCGAGGTGACCCTCAAGATCCGTGACGACGCCGGCAGCGGCAAGCCCCGCCTGCGCGAGAACGTCGAGTCCCGCACGTACCCCGTCGCCTCGGGCGGCGTCGTCGAGCTGGCGGTGACTCCGGACTGGCGCGACCCCGACTACGGCGACCCGGTCGTGGTCGAGTCGGTCGACGCGAAGGACCTCGAGGTCAGCACGACGGCGCTCGGCATGATCAGGGTCGAGGCCCCGACGGGCACCAAGGGTGGCCTCCACACCGTCGACTACACGGTGACCACCGGCGAGGGGAGCGTGCCCGGCAAGGCCCGCGTGCAGGTGGTGCCGGCGGGCAAGGAGACCGTGCCGGCGAAGGCCGAGCCCGATGTCGCCGCTGGCGAGGTCAATGGCCCGATCACGATCAAGCCGCTCGACAACGACGTCCCGGGTGCCGACGGCTCCGACCCCGGAGCCCACCTGGCGCTGGCGGGTCGCGTGGCACCGGTCGGCGGCCTGCAGGTCGCGTCCGACCTGGAGTCCGGTCGCCTCACGGTCACCGGATCGCAGCCGGGCACCTACTTCCTCAGCTACCGCGCCGGCTTCGGCGCGGCGGACCGCGACGACGGCCAGATCCGGGTCGACATCACGCCGGCGACGCCCGAGGGTGATCGCCCGGTCGCGACCCCCGACACCACCGCGGTGCACGGGCTGTCGCCGGTGACCGTCGACGTCCTGGCCAACGACTTCGACCCGCGCGGCCGGATGCTCGTCGTCCAGAACGCGAAGCCCTCCGACCCCGAGAGCCAGCTCGAGGTGGCGGTCATCGACGGCCGCTGGGTCCGCGTCAACGCCATCGACGGCCAGATGACGCCGCGTAGCCAGTCGGTCACCTACACGATCAGCAACGGCGACGCCACGGCCGAGGGGTCGATCAACGTCACCCAGCGGGAGCCGCTCAGCGGCAAGGCCAACTCGCCGGTTCCCCAGGTCGACCGGATCACGGTCCGCGCCGGTGACACGGCCGCTGCCCCCGTCCTCGACAACGACGCCACGCCGTCCGGCGACCCGGTGGGCCTCCTTCTCGACGTCAACTCCGCCACGCTCGGTGAGCTCCGTGTCCTCGGTCCGGCCGACACGGACCTCGGCACGGCCTACGTCGCCGGCCGCCAGGTGCGCTACGTCGCACCCGACGAGGTCACCGGCGCCCTCGACGTCGAGGTGCCCTACGTCGTGGAGAACACCGGCGATCCGTCCGCCGATCCCTCGGTGGGCCTGCTCAAGGTCCACGTGACGCCGCCGCCGGCGCCGAAGAACCCCAACCTGGTCCCCACCCCGCGCACGCTCGAGGGCCGCGTGGTCCAGGGCGACCTGGTCACGCTCAAGCTGCCCCCCGTGGGCTCGGACCCCGACGGTGACTCGGTCGCCGTGACCGGCGTGGCCACCGCGCCGAAGCTCGGCCGGATCATGGCGTTCGGCGCCAACTCGCTGACCTTCCAGGCGTATCCCGACGCCGTCGGCACCGATGAGTTCAGCTACGAGGTCACCGACCAGTATGGCGAGAAGGCGACCGGCACCGTCCGCGTCGGCGTTGTCCAGGCGGGCGAGCCCCAGGCCCCCCTCGCGATCAACGACGTCTGGTTCGCCGACCCCGACAACACCGTCGACATCGACGTCCTCGGCAACGACCTGCGCACGCCGGGCACCCGCGTGGAGATCCTGCCGCTCGAGGACAAGGGCCAGGACGTCCGTCTCCGGTCCGACCAGGGTCCGCTCAGCGTCGACGCTCCGGACCACAACGCCGACCGCAACGTCACCTACACGATCAGCAACGGGCTCGCGGAGTCCCGTGGCGTCGTCACGGTGAAGGGCCGCGACGGCTACAACAACCCGCCGGTCACCCACGACCTCTTCGCGTCCCCCAAGGCGGGCGCCGGCACCGTCGAGGTCGACGTGCTCGCGGCGGTCTTCGACGTCGACGGGCCCGAGAGCGAGCTGGAGCTGAAGGATCTCTCCGGTGTCGCCACCGACGAGGAGACCAGCGCCCGGATCACCGGCGGCAAGGCCGTCATCCCGGTCAAGGACGTCGCACAGGTGCTGGCCTACCGCGTCGTCGACGGCGAGGGCGCGGCCGCCGCTGCGGCCATCTACGTCCCGGCCCGTCCGACCGGTGCGCCGTACCTCAAGCCCGGCGCGGAGATCAAGCTCCAGCCCGGCGAGACGAAGGACGTCGACCTCAGCGAGCTGGTCGAGGACCCCGAGGGCGACGACGTCGTGCTGACCACGGCCGACGGGATCACCGCCTCTCCGATCGAACGTCTCTCGGTCAGGGGTGCCGACAAGGACACCCTCACGGTCAGTGCGACGAAGAGCGAGGGGCCCGGTTCGGTGGTCTTCGAGGTCTCCGACCGCGCGAAGCTCTCCGACCCCGAAGCGCACACGGCGTACATCTCGGTGCCGGTCCAGGTCGGCGAGCTCAAGCCCGTCATCAACTGCCCCACCGTGCCGATCGAGGTCCCCGAGGGTGGCGTCAGCAGGTCGCTCGACGTGGCCTCCATCTGCCACGTGTGGACCGCCGATCCCGCGGAGGCGGACGAGCTCGAGTTCACCGCCGACTGGAAGCAGGAGGTCAACGGCGTCGAGGTCTCGACCGACGACGGTCTGGTGCAGCTCGTGGCGAGCGGCGACGCCCGCCGCGGCGACACCGGTGTCATCTCCGTGGGCGCGAAGGGGCACGACGCCACGGGTGAGCTCCACGTGGAGGTCATCGCGCTCCCCGACGCGAAGCTCGCGCCGATCCGCCTCGACACCGAGGCGACCAAGGCGGTCACGGTCGACGTCGCGCAGTACGTCACCTCGCCGCTCCCGTCGAGCACGCGCGAGATCAAGGTCATGCACGCAGGCGCCCTCGGAGGCAATGCATCGGCAGCGACCGAGATCTCGGGCTCCAAGGTCACCTTCACGCCGAAGCCGGACACCGACGGCATCATGCGCTACCGCCTCGAGGTCAGCGACGTCGGCGGCAGCACGTCGAGCGGGCGCGCATTGGCGACCGGTGAGGTCGTCCTGGCCGTCGTCGCACGTCCGGATGCGCCGAAGGGTCTCGTCGCCGGCCAGGAGATGCTGGCCAACACGGTCGCGCTCACGTGGCAGACGCCGGACAACAACGGCAAGCGCATCGACGGCTACGAGGTGGAGTACAAGGGGCCGAGCAACGGCATCTTCACCTGTGCCGGCCCGCCGTGCCGTGTCACCGGGCTCACCAATGGCGATCCCTACACGTTCCGCGTGCGGGCGCACAACGCAACCGAGCAGAACGGTGGCTGGTCGGAGTGGAGCAACTCCGCCAAGGCGACGCCCGATGCGCTCACCGGCCCGCCGCTCAACCCTGAGGTCGTCCTCCAGCGCGACCAGGCGCTCACGGTGCGGTGGCAGCCGCCAGCTGCGTGTGACTGCAGCGACGTCCAGACCTACCGTGTCTCCTGGCCCGGCGGCGTCAAGGACTTCGGCCCCGGCACGCTCCAGCACACGCTCCCGGCGCCCAACGGCGACGAGATCACGGTCAAGATCATGGCGCTCAACAAGAAGGGCGTGCAGAACAACAACGGCCCCTCCACGAGCGTCACCGGCACCGGTGCGGGCAAGCCCGCCGCCCCGGGCGCTCCCTCGCTGGCACCGACGAACCGAGGAGACAACGCGTCGAAGGCGATCGGGATCTCCTGGTCGCCCGTGGGTGCCAATGGTCCGGGCCCGGTCTCCTACGAGGTCCGGCGCACGGGCGGTCCCGGAGAGACCGTGGTCTGCGCCTGGATCACCGCGACCTCCTGCGCGGACGACGTGACCAACGACGGCACGATCTACACCTACGCCGTGCGCGCCAAGAACACCGAGGCCGACTCGTCCCGTGAGACGACCGACGCCGGCAAGGCGATGCACATCTCGTCGTACGGCAGTGGCACCGCGATCGAGGCCTCGGCACCGCCGGCAGCCCCGGTCATCGAGAGCGTGACCCCCACGGGTGTGGACCAGACGGTCCGGATCACCTTCCGGGTGGGGGCCTCGCACGGTGCCGCCAACAACGTCACCTGCTCCTACAACGGTGGGGCCACCTGTGGCTCCTGGGCCACGAGCTTCAACAAGGCCGGTGAGCCGACGCAGACCCGGACCATCCAGGTCGGTGCGAATGGTGCCGACTCCGCGATCACCCTCCGGGCGTGCAACGGCGGGCAGGCGAACCTCTGTGCCAGCTCCAACACGATGAGCGTCCGGCCCTACGGCCCGGTGCGTGCTCCGAGCACCTTCACGGCAGAACCCACCACCGGGTCCCGCGGTGACCGGACCACGAGCTGGAGGCTCCAGGGCGACGCGAACGGTGCGCCGATCAGGTGGACCGTCACCAGCTCGGCGACGGGCCGCAGCTGGTCGGGCACCTCGGGCGACAACGGCTACAGCGCATCCGAGGGCGAGACGCTGGACTACAACACCGGCGTCCGTTACACGGTCACCATCCGGGATGTCGACGACGGCCGAGACACGAACCGTGGCGCTACGCCGAGCGTCACCTCCAACCGTGCCGAGACCGGCGGGCCGAACCTCAGCGTCTCGGTCACCAAGGGACGCGACTGCTCCGAGCGGCCGTGCACCGGTGCGGTCGTCCCGTGCCAGGGCACCTGCTGGTACATCGTGATCCACACCAGTGGCTTCAGCGGCGGTGTGAGCTGCTCGTACCACAGCGCCTCCGACGGCAGCAGGATCACGCAGAGCAACTGGACCCAGGGCGGCAACGACTCGCGTGAGTCGTGGTGGTGGGCCGGTGACCCGAACAGCTTCTTCATCAAGTGCGACGGCCCAGGCTCTGAGTCCGATCGGTCGCCCAATGCCTGGTGACCGTCGCCGTGCACCGAGTCCACCCGCTCGCTCCTCAGGAGAACCGATGAAAGCCCCACGCCCGCTCGTCACCATGGCTGCCCTGCTGCTCGCGCTCGTCGGGCTCACGGTGCTCAGCGCGCCGGCGCAGGCCACCGGCGTACCCGCCGTGCGTTCGCTGCGTGTGGTCAGCCAGGTCGACCACGCGGCGAAGGTCGCCTGGGCGGCGCCTGACACCTCGCGCGTGGTCGCGCGCTACCGCATCGCGTGGGGCGACCGGGTCGTGCGGCTCGCCCCCTCGGCCCGCTCGTACGTCGTCCAGGGGCTCCGCAACGGGGCGGCGACGACGGTCAGCGTCCGCCCCGTCTACCGGTCGGGCGCCCTCGGTGACCGTCGGGCAGTCCAGGCGATGGGCGCGGCGAAGCCCGGTACGCCGGGCGCGCCCAGCCTTGCGGGCACGGACGTCAACGGAGGTGGGCAGAAGGTGGTCGCCATCTCCTGGGGCCCAGTGGCCGCCAACGGCCCCGCTCCGGTCCAGTACCGCGTGCGCCGGACCAGCCCGTCGGGCACGACCGTGGTCTGCGACTGGACCACGGCCACCTCGTGCAGCAACACGTTCGTCAACGACGGTGCCGTCCACACGTTCCAAGTCCGGGCCCGCAACGCCGAGGCGACGTCCGCACGTGCGGCAGGGCACCGGATGGACTACATCTCCCCGCTCGGCGCCGGCCGTTCGCTCACTGCCTACGGCCCGATCGGTGCGGTCAGCCTCGGCGTGACCACGGGGCCGGGTACTCCTCCCACGGGCCAGTGGTCGTTCTCGATCGTGCCCAACGGCGCCCCGGCGTCGTGGGTGCTCAAGCGCAACGGAGTCACCGTCTCGACGGGCTCGACCGGCACCGCGCCGCACGCGTCCTCGGGCACGTCGTCCCTCTCTGCAGGGACGACCTACACCTACACGCTGACGGTGAGCGACAGCGCCCGCGGTCGCGCGAGCAAGACCGTCCAGAAGACGATCACCGCCCCGGCTGAGCCGACGATCACTGCGGCCAAGGGAGCGGCGTGCGGTGGCGACGGCACGACCTGTGCGGGCGCCTCCGTGCCCTGCTCCAGCACCTGCTGGTACATCACGGCGTTCGCGTCGAACTTCGCCAGCAGCGCCACCTGTGGAGCTTTCCTCGCCGACGGAACGCCGATCGGCACCACGTGGTCCCAGTCCAACGGCGCCAAGCAGACGCAGAGTTGGGCCGGTCCCGGCACGACCTTCTACGTCGCGTGCGGCAACGGCGCCCGTTCCGGCACGTACACCTTCTGACCGCCAGCACCCTCGACCCTCCCCATCCCTCTCAGGAGAATCCGATGTCCCTCACCCCCGACCAGGCCCAGTGGTTCAGCCAGACGTTCGACGCGATGGCCGACAACGTCGAGAAGGCCGTCCTCGGCAAGCGTCACATCGTGAAGCTCGCCCTGACCTGTCTCCTCGCCGAGGGCCACCTCCTGCTGGAGGACTACCCGGGCACCGGCAAGACCCAGATGGCCCGCGCGCTGGCCAACACGATCCAGGGCACGAACTCCCGCATCCAGTTCACCCCGGACCTGCTGCCCTCCGACGTCACCGGTGTGACCGTCTACGACCAGAACAAGGGCGTCTTCGAGTTCCACCCCGGCCCGATCTTCCACAGCATCGTGCTCGCCGACGAGATCAACCGCGCCTCGCCCAAGACGCAGTCCGCTCTGCTCGAGGTCATGGAGGAGGGCCGGGTGACCGTCGACGGCACGACCCACGACGCCGGCAAGCCGTTCATGGTCATCGCCACGCAGAACCCCATCGAGCAGGCCGGCACCTACCGCCTTCCCGAGGCGCAGCTGGACCGGTTCCTCATGAAGACCTCCGTGGGCTACCCCGACGAGGCCAACACCGTCGACCTGCTGCTCAACGCCTCGGTCCGCGACCGCGCGACGCTGGTGGAGCCGATCATCACCTCGGCCACCGTGGCCCAGATGGCCGAGCTCGGTGACAAGGTCCACGTCGACGCCGCGATCGTCCGCTACGTCTCGCAGCTCGCCGAGGAGTCGCGCCGTCACCCGCATGTCAAGCTCGGCCTCTCCGTCCGCGGCTGCCTCGCCTACGTCCGTACGGCGAAGGTGTGGGCGCTGGCCGACGGTCGTGACCACCTGATCCCCGACGACATCAAGGACCTGGCCGTCCCGGTGCTCTGCCACCGCCTGCTGCTCGACGCGGAGGCGCAGTTCAACGGCGTGACCGTCGAGCAGGTCATCAGCCAGCTCCTCGAGGACGTCACCCCGCCGAGCGAGCGGGTCGCCTGAACCCATGGGCAAGCTGACGGGGAAGCGCGCGGCGAGGTCGGACCGCGGTCCGGACGTGCTGCGCGCCCGCGCACGTACGGCGCTGGGCAAGGTCGCGCCCGCGCTCGGGTCGGCGCGGGAGAAGGCGGCAGCCGTGGCGGGGCCTGTGCGCACGCGCCTCGGCCCTGCGTGGGCCACGGTCACGCCGGCCGCGCGTGCGCTGCTGCTGATCTGCGTGGCTGCGTGGCTCGGTGCGGCGTTCGGTGGCTGGGAGGAGATGGCCATCGTCGCGGCCGGCATCGTGACCCTGCTGGTCCTGGCCGCGCTCTTCATGGTGGGCCACACCAACCTCGAGGTGAAGCTCACGACCGAGCCGCCCCGGGTCACCGTGGGAGACCCGGTGACCGGTGAGGTCGAGGTCCGCAACCAGGCCAAGACCCCGCTGCTCCCCGTGCGGCTCGAGCTGCCGGTCGGCCGGGGCGGCGTCGCCTTCGACCTGCCGGCGCTGCGGCCGGGCAACACCCACGCCGAGCTCTTCGTCGTCCCGACCGAACGCCGTGGCGTCATCGAGGTCGGGCCGGTCACCACCGGTCGCGGCGACCCGTTGGGCCTCTTCCGCCGCGAGGTGACCTGGTCGGAGGTCCACGAGATCTTCGTGCACCCCGTCATCACGCCGCTCGAGCCCCTCGGCGCGGGCCTGATCCGCGACCTCGAGGGCAACACCTCGGAGAACATCTCCCAGAGCGACCTCGCCTTCCACGCGCTGCGCGAGTACGCGCCGGGCGACGACCTGCGGCACATCCACTGGCGCTCCTCGGCGCGCCACGGGCAGCTGCTCGTCCGCCAGTTCCTCGACACACGCCGCTCGCACCTCAACATCGTGGTCGACAGCGACCCTGCGTCGTACCGCGACGAAGAGGACTTCGAGCTGGCGATCAGTGCCGCCGCATCGCTCCTGGTGCGCGCGATCATGGACGGCTACGACGCGACGTTCCTCTGCGGTGAGCACGCGATGACCCGTGGCACCGGTCGCTCGGCGCTCGATGCCTGCTCCCGGGCCGAGCTCTCGAAGCACCGGTTCGTCGACGTGGCCGGGCGCGGCTCGCGGCTCGCGCCCGACACCAGCCTGGTCTGCCTCGTCACGGGCCCGCACGCACCGTTCACGACGCTCCAGCGCGCAGCGGCCCACTTCCCGATCGAGGTCGGCACGATTGCGATGGTCGTCGACCCGACCGCGTCGGCGTCGCTGAAGTCGGTCGCCGACCTTCCTCTCCTGACGCTCGGCGCACTGTCCGAGCTCCCCGGCCTGCTGAAGTGGGGTCTGTGATGCGCACGGGTTCGATCGTCCCGACCGGGCGTGGCCTGGTCGACCTGCTCTTCGTGCTCGTGCTCGGCACGATCGCGATGGTCGGCTTTCAGGACACCTTCCACGGCTGGACCTTTCTCCTCGCGGGCCTGCTCGGCCTGCTCCTCGGTGCGCTGCTGGCGCACCTCGCGGCGGAGTTCGCCCAGCCCTTCGTCGTGCTGGCGCTCTTCGTGGTCGTCGCGTTCTTCCTGCTCGGCGGCGCTGTCGCGGGTCCGGAGAGCGCGACCGCTGCGCTCCCGCTGCCCGACACCCTCGTCGACCTCGCCGACAAGTCCGTCCACGGCTGGAAGGAGCTCCTCACGACGCTCCCGCCCGTGGACGGGGGCCCGCTGCTGGCGCTGCCGTACCTCCTCGGGCTCGTCGCGGGCGCCGGCACCCTGACGCTCGCGCGTCGCCTGCGCTCGGCGTACCTCCCGCTCGTCGGGTCGCTCGCGCTCCTCGCGTCGGTGATCCTGCTCGGCGTCCAGCACGCCACCCACCTGGTCGTGATCGGCCTGCTCTTCGCCGCCGTGGGAGTCGCCTGGGTCGTGGTCCGTGCGCGGCGCCTGTCGCAGACGGTGACCATCGGCAGCCGCAACACCAGCCGCGTCCTCATGGGTGCCGGCCTCTGCGGTGCAGCGGCCCTGGGCGCTGTCGTCGTCGGCCCGCACCTGCCCGGCACAGGGGAGGAGCGCACGGTCCTGCGCACGTGGATCGAGCCGCCCTTCGACGTCGGCCAGTACCCTTCCCCGCTCGCCTCCTTCCGCAAGCACACCGAGAAGTACGCCGGCCCGCCGTCGTACAAGCTCTGGGACAAGACGCTGCTGGAGGTCGACGGCCTGCCCGAGGGCACACGCGTGCGCTTCGCGGGCATGGACAGCTACAACGGGATCGTCTTCGGCGCCGCCAACGAGTCGGGCACCGAGCCGGGCAACGCCGACACGTTCCAGAAGGTCGGCTCCGTCATCGACAACCCGGTCCGGGGCAAGGAGGTCCAGGCGAAGGTCACCGTCGGTGAGGCCTATCGCAGCGTCTGGTTGCCGGAGGCGGGCGCGCTCACCGGACTGGAGCTCGGCAAGGGCCTGGCGGACCAGACCGACGCGTTCCGCTACAACCTGGCCACCAACACCGGCGTCGTGCCGGGTGGCATCGAGCCCGGCGACACCTACGCGTTCACCGCGGTGCTGCCCGAGGACGGGCTGGAGAAGGGCCTCACCACCTGGGAGGGCTCGCTGCCCGGTATCGAGGCCGCCAACCGGTTCTCGGAGCTGGCCGGCCAGCTCGCCGGCCCCGAGGTCACCGGGCCGCTGGAGCGGGTGCTCGCCATCGCGGAGGAGATGAAGACGTCGGGCAAGTACACCGACGGCGGTGACGGCGCCGAGCAGTTCCGCCCCGGCCACTCGCTGGCACGCCTCAGCGAGTTCACCGCGGCCGACCGGCAGATGGCCGGCAACGACGAGCAGTACGCCGCGATGATGGCGATCCTCGCGAACCAGGCCGGCGTCCCCGCCCGGGTCGCGATGGGCGCGAAGGTGCCCGAGGACGGCGTCATCAAGGGCAAGCACGTCGAAGCGTGGGTCGAGCTGCGTGCCGCCGACGGCACCTGGCGCACCCTCCCGCGCGAGAGGTTCATGGGAGACACCCCGCCCGAGCAGGAGACCCCGCAGCAGAAGAAGCTCGTTGCTGGCAAGGTCATCCCGCCGCCCGCGCCGGTCCGTCCGCCCTCGAGCGCCGGTGACCCCGTCGAGGACAGCCTCGACCGGCTCGACCAGCACCGCGAGTCAGACTTCGAGATCCCCGGCTGGGTCTTCTGGATCCTGAAGTGGATCGTCCTGCCCCTGCTGCTGGTCGCGGCCGTGCTCGGGCTGATCATCTTCCTGAAGAAGCGGCGCACCCGCCTCCGTCGTACGACAGGCACGGCGGCGGCCCGCGTCGCGGCCGCCTGGCGCGACTTGCTGGACCATGCCCGCGACCACGGCCACGCCGTCAGCGGCCGGGCCACGCGACGCGAGCAGGCAGCCGCGATCCCGGTCGAGGGCCTGGCCCCGCTCGCTCGCCTCGCCAACGCCGGCACCTTCGGCCGGACGGAGCCGACCGACGAGCAGGCCGAGGACTTGTGGAAGCAGGTCGACGCCCAGCGCACACGCATGGTCGAGCCGCTCAGCCGGCTGCAGCGGTGGAAGGTGGCGCTCAACCTGACCAGTTTCCGGCCGCTGTCGCGGAGCTGACGCACACCACGGCGTACGACGAAGGCCCGCCGTTCCCCGAGAGGGGAGCGGCGGGCCTTGTGCGTGGTCGGGAGGTCTCAGCCGAAGTGGCAGACGTAGTGCAGGGTCTCGGTCGTCTCGATGTCGAAGGACGAGTCGCCGGGCACGTCGAAGGACTGCCCGCCGGTGTAGTCGGTCCACTCGTCGGAGCCGGCGAGGCGGACGCGGCAGGTGCCGGCGACGAGCTCCATGACCTCCGGCGCACCGGTGGTGAAGACGAGCTGCGAGGGCAGGATGACGCCGACGGACTTCTTCGTGCCGTCCTCCAGCACGATGTTGTGGGAGACGCACTTGCCGTCGAAGTAGACGTTGGCCTGCTTGATCACGGAGACGTTGTCGAACTGGGTCACGCCCCCGATCCTACGGCCGTACGCCGGGGCCCCGCCGCCGACGTCCGCCCATGTCCGGCCGCGACGGGCCGCGGCAGGTAACCTGCGCGTGGCACGTATCGAGTCCGCGGAGGATAGATGAACAGCATCGAACGGCTTGCGTTCGACGTGGACGGGCACAACCTGCTGGTCCGGTACTCCATGTCCAGGGCGGTCGAGATGACCGCACTCGTGGTCGGGCTTGGCGACGAGGGGCAGCGCTTCCCGGTCGTCGCGAGCACTGCTGGCGACTACATGTACGAGTCGATCGTCGACCTGCGAGAGGTCGTCGCCCAGTGGCCTGCGGAGACTGGCCGGATGAGCCTCGGGATCGAGAGCGTGCGCGCTGACGGTGAAGTCGTCCGGCACAAGCTCGGCCAGGCGCGGATCACTGAACGTCCGTGGCGTCTGCTGTCCACCGAGGTCGACGGGGTCCATGTGCGCCTGCACGTCGGTCCGCTCGGCTTCACCATGCTCGGTGTCACGGCCGACCCGACGACTGCACGCCTCGAGACGGAGACGCTCGCGTTCCATCCGCAGGGGTCCTCGTTCGAGATCAAGATGCGCGTCGACTCCGACGACGAGCTCATCGACGCGGAGATGGTCCTGACCGAACGGCGGTCGGGCGAGTCGGTGCGAGTTCCCTTGCGCGTCACCCGCGACGAGAGCGCCACGAGCGCGCAGCACGGGCGTCGCCTTGTCCACCTGGTCGAGGGTCGGGTCGACATGGCCACCGTCACCGAGCAGCTGCCGCGCGAGAGCGAGTACGTTCCGATCCACGTCGCACTGCTCCTCGCTGACGGCGAGGAGCGCCGCCGCGAGCTACGGCTCCCCGAAGGAGTCCCCGCGAGCGCCCGGTCCCTCCGCCCGATGACGGTCATCGGCACGGACCAGACCAGCCACTACGTCCCCTACCTGACCTTCAAGGGCCAGCGGATCAGCCTCAAGGTCGACCACTTCGAGCCGCACGCCTTTGAGGCGATGCGGCGCCTGCTCCGGTGGGCGTGGCTGATGCCGCTGCTCCGGCTCTGGAAGGGTGTCTGGCTGGTCGGTGAGCTGCCCGACCGCGCCCAGGACAACGGCTACCACTTCTTCCGCTGGGTCCGCGAGCAGCACCCCGGCAAGCGGGTCTACTACGTGATCACCGCCGACTCGCCCCACCGGGACCGGCTCGATCAGCTCGGCAATGTCGTCGTCCGTGGGTCGATCGAGCACGTCCGCTACGCGCTGCTGGCCACCCGCTTGGTCTCCACGCATCTGCCGGAGTACCTCCTGCCCACCCCCGACCCGCGTCTGGTCCGCTATGCCAACGGCGTCCGTGTGTTCCTCCAGCACGGGATCATGGGCATGAAGAACATGGTCGCCAACTACGGCCGTCGCATCTCGGACTTCCAGTGCGACATCTTCCACGTCACCTCCGCACGCGAGCGCGAGATGATCATCAACGACTTCGGCTACCTGCCCAGCCAGGTGCGCGTGACCGGGCTGCCTCGCTTCGACAGCCTGCTGGCGCCGTCCGCCGGAGAGCCGCGCGGACTGCTGATCATCCCGACATGGCGCGAGTGGCTGCTCCGCCCGGAGTTCTTCGTCGAGAGCGAGTTCCTCGAGCGCTGGCGGGGCCTGCTGCACGACGAGCGGATCAAGCGGCTGGTCGACGCAGGCGAGCCCGTGACCTTCATGCTCCACCCCAATCTCGCCCACCACACCGCGCTCTTCGACGCCCCCGACGGGGTGACCGTGCTGCGGCAGGGCGAGCGTGACGTGCAGGACCTCATGCGCGAGCACCGGGCGATGGTGACCGATTACTCCTCCGTCGGCTTCGACTTCGCGCTGCAGGGGCGGCCGGTCTACTACTTCCAGTTCGACCGCGACCGCTTCCTCGGCCGGCACCCCTCCCACCTCGATCCGGTCGCCGACCTGCCGGGCTACGTCGCCGCCCATGCGGAGGACGTCCTGGCAGAGCTCGAGCGTGACTGGCAGGCCGGATTCGCGATGCCTGCCGAGAACGCCCGCCGGATCGCGCGTGTCATCGCACACGCCGACCGTGACAACTGTGCGCGTGTCTACGCCTCGGTCGCTGACGCGGGCGGCCTACGCGGGATGGCGACTCGCATGCGGACGTCGCAGCCGGCGGGGCGGTTCTACGCGAGCTTCCGCAAGAGCGGGGCGTTCCGTCCGGCGATGAAGGCACTGATGGCCGTCGCGCGGCTCACCCCTCGCAGCAACACCATCGTCTTCGAGAGCGGCAGCGGCAAGCAGTACGCGGGCAACCCGCGCGCGATCTACGAGGAGCTGGTCCGGCGCGACAGCGACCTGCGCACCGTCTGGTCGACCACGAGCACCTTCCGGCCGGTCGACCTCGGCACCCGCAAGGTCACGCCGAAGACGCCGCGCTTCTACTGGACACTCGGTCGCGCTCGCTTCTGGGTCTCCGACCAGAATCTCGGCCTGGAGGTCAAGCCCGCCCGCCGGACCTTCTACCTGCAGAGCTGGCACGGTACGCCGCTCAAGCGGATGCAGCACGATGCGATCAGCCAGACCGGCCGCAAGGAGGGCTACCTCGAGCGGGTCACCCGGCAGACCGGCTACTGGAGTGCCCTGGTGTCGCCGAGCCCGTATGCCACCGAGTGCTTTCGCTCTGCCTTCCGCTACGACGGCGAGGTTCTCGAGCTGGGCTACCCCCGCAACGACGTGCTCGCCGGTGAGGGGATCGACGCGCGGCGTGCAGCCACGCGTGCCCGTCTCGGCGTACGCACGGGGACCCGGTTGGTGCTCTTCGCCCCGACCTTCCGTGACAACGTCCGCAACGGCAAGAAGTACGCCTTCCGATCGGGGCTCGACTTTCCCGAGCTCGCCGCCCAGTTGCCCGACGACGTCGTCTTCCTCGTGCGTGCGCACCACGTCACGGGGCGCATGGTCCGCGTCCCGGATGAGCTGCGTGAACGAATCCTCGACGTCACCGACTACGAGGACGCGCAGGACCTGATGGCGGCGGCGGACGCGCTGATCACCGACTACTCCTCGACGATGTTCGACTACGCCCTCACAGGTCGTCCCCAGCTCTTCTTCTGCCCCGACCTGGAGGAGTACTCCACGCAGGTGCGCGGCTTCTACCTCGACTTCGAGGCGCAGGCTCCTGGCCCGATCCTGACGTCGCAGGAAGAGCTCGTCAGCGCACTGCACGACCTCGACGGCATCGCCGGGCGCTACCGGGAGAAGCAGGACGCGTTCGTCGCGCAGTACGGCCCCCTCGACGACGGTCACGTCGCTGCGCGCGTGGTCGACGACCTGCTGGAGCGCTGAGCGTCAGGCGGCGGAGGCGCGGCGCCCGCCCGCTCGATGACGGAACGGTGCGAGCGCGAGGTCGCGCACCCACGCCGGCTCGACGAGGGGCCGCACGAGCAGGCGCACCGGCGGCGTCATCAGCACGATGGTGAGGACGGTTGCGCCCGCGACGATCATGAGGGCGCCGGTCGTGTCGTGTGCGACCGGCAGGAGGTCCCAGGAGATCAGGAGCCGACGGATCACCACGTGCAGCAGGTAGGCGTACATCGTGTAGGCGCCGAGGCCGGTGAGGAAGGGGATCCGCCCGCGCGGGGTCAGCGCGGCGCAGGCCAACGCGAGTCCGATCCCGGCCAGGATGGTCAGCAGGCGGGCGAGCACTCCCTCGGTGCCGGGGATGCCGACGACCTCGTAGGGATCGCGACCCAGCTGGAGCAAGCGGTTCATCGTCTCGGCGTTGACGGCGCAGTAGGCCATGGCGGCGAGGAGGGTCGCGGCCCCCACGCCACGGACCGCGACCGGCCGGAGCCAGCCGGCCAGCCTGTCGCCGTACGTCGCGCCGACGAGGAACGCGGGGAAGAAGAACAGGGTGCGCGACAGCGAGAGGGTGTCGTTTATCTCGGGGACGAAGCCGATGGCGAGAGCGATGGCGAGAGCGGCGACCAGGCCGCCCGCACCGCCCCGGAACCACGGCGCGAGCAGGCGCCAGAGGAAGAGCGACATCAGGAACCACAGTGCGAACGTCGCCACGGCGAACTGCCACTCCAGGTCGAGGCCGTCCGCGTGGCCGTTGGCCAGGGCGATGACCTGGAAGATCGCGTAGGGGACGAGCAGTTGCCAGGTCATCTTCGAGAGACCGGCGGGGGAGGCCTGCAGTCGTTGGGCGGTCCAGCCCGCGGTGATCGCGAACAGCGGGATGTGGAAGGCGTAGAGGAAGTTGGACAGCGCAAGCGCCGCGCCGCTGCTGTTGCGGCTCGAGCCGACGGCATGGCCAACGACGACGAGGATGATCGCGACCAGCCTTATGTTGTCGAGCCAGGCGTCACGAGGTGCCGAGGCGGAGCGAGCCGGGGCGGACGAATTCGTCATCGAAGCATCTCCCGCAACTGAGGCCCGAGGTACGGGGCCAGAGTTTGGTTGAAGGTCGCCGTCATGTGTGACCCGTCGAAGTAGGCGACCACGCCGCCGACGACACCGCGGCAGACCGTGCCCTCGCAGATCCGGTCGGTGAGGTCGATGCTGCTCAGCAAGGGACTGGACAGGCCCGTGACGGCGTCGATGGCCGGATCGGGCGGCAGCCAATTGGAGCGCGGTGCGGAGCAGGCCTTGGCGTCCTCCGGGTGCTCGGCGACGCAGTCGGGGATGGACTCGATGCCCGTCCGCGTCGGGGCAGGGGTGTCCCGCAGGACGACGGTCGGCAGCTTTGCCGTGACGAACTTCTGGAAGTGGCGACGGTAACCCTCTTCGTACGCCGGGAGGCTGGCGACGACCGATGGGGCACCCCACGCCGTCACCGAGATCCGGTTGGAGACGACGACCAGGTCGGGCGAGGACGCGACGATGCGCGTGGTGGTCTCGCGTCCCCAGCGCCGGCAGCTGACGGCGTCTGCGTGGGTGTCGAAGGTCTGCTCGACGTCGGCGAGTGCGCACCGCGAGGCGAGATAGGTGGTGACCCGCCAGTGCCGCTGCTTCGCGATCCGGTCCAGCGCCGGGAGCCAGTGGCCGGCATGGGAGTTGCCGGTGAGTGCAACCTCGACGGTGCCGTCGGGATCACCGAACGTGCAGGTGATCGCCGGGAAGTCAGGGGTGTACGACCAGCAGTCCTTGCCGCCCGAGACCTCGGGGTAGGCCTCCGACTTGTCCTTGGCGGCCAGCGCAGGCCTGGGAATCGGCGGTGCGGTTGTCGGAGCGCACCGGTTCACTGGGTCGGTGGCGCCAGCACCGAGGCAGGGGTCATGCTCGGCCAGGGCGGCTGCCAACGTCTCCTGGTTGCTCTCCTCAAGGTGGTGGACGCGGGCGATGACCAGCGTGCTCAGCGCAAGCACGACGCCCATGCCGGCGGCGCCGAAGGCATAGGTCCCGGCCAGTCGGCGGTTCCACGCCGGGGTGCGGAAGGCATCCTCCACCCAGACCTTGGTTGCGGCCGCCAGCACCAAGGTCAGCGCGAGGATGATGATCGCGTCGATTCGGGTGCGCCCGTGGTTCTGCAACGCTGGCACCAGGACGATGAGGGGCCAGTGCCAGAGGTAGACGGCGTACGAGACATCGCCGAGCCACTGCACGGCCCGGTTGCCGAGGATCGTCAGTGGGGAGAGGAAGCCCGCGGGTGCGTCGGCCATGATCACGAGTGCGGCCGCCGCCACGGGCAGAGCCGCCTGCCAGCCGGGGAACGGTGTCTGGCCGGTGTAGGTGAGTCCCACCGCGAGCATGCCCAGGAGGCCCGCCCACGAGAGCGCGATGCGCAGGCGAGCACTGAGCCGGGCGAAGAGACCGGCGCTCGCGGCCACGGCCACGAGGCCGCCGATGCCCAGTTCCCAGATCCGGGTGGGGGTGACGAAATACGCCGCGGCGGGGTTCGTCGCGGTCTGGTGGACCGACCACGCGAACGAGGCGAGGACCACCGCGCCCAGGCCCAGCGCGTAGCAGGCCTTGGGGGCGCGTCGCGTCGCCAGGGCGAGCATGCCGAGCAACAGGATCAGCACGGGCCAGCCGAGGTAGAACTGCTCCTCGACCGAGAGTGACCAGAAGTGCTGCACCGGCGAAGCGGCCGACTCTGCGGCGAGGTAGTCGACGGCGTCGCCAGCGAGTCGCCAGTTGATGACGTAGAGCGCGGCGGCCTTCGCTTGCTGGGCGGTCGACTCCCACCGGGTGTCCGGAAGGATCGCCCATGACGCGACGACGGTGACCGCGAGCACGAGGAGCGACGCCGGCAGCAGTCGCCGGATCCGGCGTCCCCAGAAGACCAGGAGGTCCCGTGGCACCTGGGGCGGGCGTGCGATGAGGTGGGAGGTGATCAGGAACCCGGAGATCACGAAGAACACGTCGACGCCCACGAAGCCGCCGGTCAGGTGCATCGGCGTCAGGTGGTAGACCACCACGAGCGAGACGGCGACCGCACGGAGTCCCTGGATGTCGAGGCGCAGACCATCGCCGCGCGCGGCATTGTGGGACATGGAAGAGGGCTCCTCGGGCTCAGGGGTCGCGTAGCGGAGGCTACAGAGCGTGCCCGGGCGTGACCAACTTGTCCGGACCGGCCTGACTGGGGGCACTCTCGACGGTCGAACACCGAGAGGTGTAGCCCACCCGGACTACGCCGCTCGGCGGATGGCACGAACCGGACACCTCCACCTACCGTGGGCGGACCGGTGGCCTTGGGAGGGGCCGCCCCGTTCTGGAGGGAGTGGGGACATGACGATCCGACGTGTTCCGGACGCAGGAGACAGCCGCCTGACCTGCGCGTGCCATGCCGAGCTGCGCGACCTTGCCGCGCTTCTGGAGGAGCGTCACGGCAGTGGCCGCCTCGCGATCGCCTCAGCCGACGAGGACTGGCGGGTGCCCGCCTGAGAGGCGGCACCGCGGCATCCCGGCTCGTGCCCGGGAGAGGTCACTCCACCCAGTCGCCGACCAGCCAGTCGGCGTTGGCGCGCATGTGCGCGACCGCAGCCAGGTGCAGGGCGGACTTCCGCCAGGCATCGAAGGCCTCCTCGTCGGCGAACGTCGCGTCCTCGACGATGACGGTCCCCTTGCGGTCGTCCAGGCTCGGGGTGATCACCCAGCGGCTCGCGCCCGATCGCGGCCGTGCCGCCTCCAGTGCTGCCACGGCCGCAGGTGCGTCTGCGCCGTCGTGCAGCTTGAACAGGACTACGTGGCGGTAGGACATGGTGTGCGTCCTACGAGCTCGCCACGAGGACGTTCAACACGCGCGGAGCGTGGAACCTGCGCTGAAGGCCCGACGCTGCCACCTCGGCGAGGATGCCCAGGTCGGACAACTGCCCGACCAAGGTGTTCGCGCGCCCGTAGGAGACCTGGAGGCCCTTCTGCACCTGCCGGACGGTGAATGAGGTATTGGCGACCGCGAAGTCGACGAGGGACTGTGCGCTGTCGGCACGGAGAGGGGAGGCCTTGACGATCTCCTTGAGTTCACGCTGGACGTCGACGAGAGCCAGCATCTGGCGGTGAGTGAGATCGGCGGATCCACGGAGGCCCTGCGCGAAGAAGCGGACGAACCCATCCCAGTCGCCCTCCGTGCTCACGGCGAGAAGCCTGTCGTAGTAGTCGCCGCGACGGGCCTCGAACCAAGGTGACACCGTCAGGGTCGGCTCTGTGAGGACACCCGACCCGTAAAGGTCGAGGACGACGAGCAGTCGGCCGAGGCGTCCGTTTCCATCGCGGAAAGGGTGCAGGGTCTCGAACTGATAGTGGGTCATGGCAGCGCCGACCACGGGATCGATGGCGGCGGAGTGGTCTGCGCTCATCCAGTCGACGAGCTGTTGCATCGACCCTTCCAGGCCCGGCCCTGGAGGTGTCGGGACGAAGCGAGCGTTCTTGACGGGAGGCAAGGCGGGGTCGCCGCCAGCGCGAAGCCCGATGACCACCTGCTCATCCCGCAGTCGCCCCGAGACAGATTGAAGGGGTGTCCCGATCATGAGCAGACCCTGGAGATCGCTCAGGAAGGAGGGGGTGAGCGGTCGCCCTTCTCCTACCCAGGCGAAGGCATGGTTGGCCATGCGGACGTAGTTGAGGATCTCGCGCATGTCCGCTGAGCCAGGCTCCTCGTCGTCCGCAGTGAGGACCTCCGCGAGGGGAGCGTAGGTGCCTTCGAGGGCTGAGGTGCTCTGGGCTTCCTTGCGGAGGGTGGGGTTGCGGAGAAGGGTGGGATTGGGAAGCCGCTGCGCGGTGCTGTCGAGAGCGGCAAGTGCGGCGCGGGCCTCTGAGACGGCACGCCAGGTTGGCGTGGACAGGGTGGGGCCGTCGTGGCTGAGCGGCTCGGGGACGAACGCCCGATGATCCCAGGAGCCGGTGACGGGGTCAGATCCGGTGATCCTGACGAGTTCGCCAGGACTGTCGTTTCCGAACATGGCCAGATCCATGATGTCAGTCTATGGGCACTTCACTGACATGACGTGGTACCTCGTTGCACTAAACGCACATGCATGTCGCACATGCAGCGAGCGGCGGCCACCCATGAGGGGTGACCGCCGCCCGGCGTACTGGTCTCGACTCCGCGGCCTCAGCCGTGCTCGATCTGGCTGAGCATCCTGCGGGGCTCGGCTCCGGCAGGGCTCGTTCCTCGCCCTACCTCCGCCTCACTCCTCG
>NZ_DATIHB010000089.1:0-3007 GCF_035481145.1 Nocardioides sp.
CCCCTCGTCGCGGGCACGCTCGGCGGTTCGGCGCCCCACGACGCGGGCGTGCGCCGGGGAGACCAGCAGGTCGCGGATCTCGTGGGCCAGGGCCGTCGACTCCGACCGTCCGTCGTCGGCACCCAGCAGCTGCAGCTCGCGCACCAGCTCGTCGAGGTGGCGGTCCTGCTGCAGGCTGAGCGCGACCGGGCACTCGGCCAGCCGCACGAGCGTCCAGCCCGGCGGTAGCGCCCCGTCCGGCGCAGCAGCATCGTGCGGGCGGGCTCGTTGCAGCTCTCGCGCGCCGGTGGCCGTACCGGGCCCGGCCAGGTCTGCCCACACCCGCTTGCCCCGTGCGGTCTGCTCGACCCCCCACCCCGCGGCGAGCGCCGCCACGATGGCCAGTCCGCGGCCGGTCGCCGGCAGGTCGGTCCAGTCGAGCGGGTCCTCCACGAGGCTCGGCGTCCGGACGTGGAGCGCGTCCGCACCGACCGGACCGTCGTCCTCCACGGCGACCCACACCCCCGGCGCCCGGTCGCTCCGCTCCACGGTGACGTACATGAAGCGGGCACCCGCATGCAGCGCCGCGTTGCCGCTCAGCTCGCTCGTGACCAGCTCGGCGTCCTCGACGTGGTGCGCTTCACCCCACTCGGTGAGCGTGTCGACGACGAAGCGGCGCGCAGCCGGAACGCTGACCGGGTCCGCGGCCAGCTGCACGTGCCGCCTGCCCGGCGCACCCTCCATACGACGTGAGGCTAGACCCCTGCGCGACACCTGCGTGCCAACCGACACCGAGATCGGGGCGTACACCATGCTCGCTCTACGAGCCCGTTCGTGCACACTGGTCAGTAGCGCCGCACTCACATTGGGGAACAGACATGCCGAGCCTTGATCAACCCTCGAGCGAGACCGACACGCCGACGACGGACCACGACCACGTCCCTGCCTCCGACGTCGGTGTCGAGCTCGGCGATCGGCGCCCGACGACGGACGCCTCGTCGAACCCGTCACGGATGCTGGAGGTCGCGGCCCGTACGGCCGACGAGCTCGTGGCCAACGCACGGACCGAGGCCGAGTCGCTGGTGTCGACGGCGCAGGCCACTGCCCACCAGATCGGGGAGGCCAGCCGCAACGAAGCCGCGACGATGGCGGACGAGCTGTCCCGCGCGCGGGCCGAGCAGCTCGCGGAGATCGAGAGCGAGCGCGCGGCGGCAATCGGTCAGCTGGAGGACGAGAAGGCCAACCTCGAGGCACGCATCGCCGCGCTGAGCGAGATGGAGGCGGCGCAGCGCGACCGCTTGCGCGACCTCCTCACCGAGCAGCTCGCGCAGCTCGACGCAGAGCGTCCCGTTGCGCCCACCGACGGCGCCGAGTGAGCGTCAAGCACCAGGAGTGGTAGGGCCGGCCCCCGGGGACACATCACCGGACCAGAGAAGTGGTGGAGCCTAGGGGACTCGAACCCCTAACCCCCTGCTTGCAAAGCAGGTGCGCTACCAATTGCGCCAAGGCCCCGTGATGGTCTCGTGACGGTCGCTGCGCGACCTCCTCGACCAACGGTGTTGAGCGTCAGGCCTTCTCGACGGTGTCGGTGGCCTCGGCCCAGAGGGCCTGCTCGTTCTTGCCCTCGTCCAGCTTCTTCTTCGCGAGCACCGCGCCGGCGGCGGCGAGGACGACCAGCAGGAGCTTCTTCATGGACTCTCCTCGGATGCTGTGCACAGGTGGGACGAAGAACCGGAGTGGGCCTAACAGGACTTGAACCTGTGACCTCTTCCTTATCAGGGAAGCGCTCTAACCGTCTGAGCTATAGGCCCGCACTCGCCGCAAGCGGCGACGCCGAAGATTACCTGACCGCGGTCAGGCCGTGCCAATCGGGGATGGGTTTCGAGGCTCGCTGCGCTCGCACCTCAACCGGCGACGGGGTCAGATCACTTCTCGTCCTCGGCCAGGGTGACCTCGATGCCGCCGAGGAGGGCGGCCGCGAGGTTGTAGAGGAACGCCGTCAGGGTGGCGATCGCGGTGATCAGGACGACGTCGAGGACCGAGACGAGCAGGGTGAACCCGAGCACCCGGGACATGCCGACGTAGTCGGTCACGTCGAAGGTCGAGTTGCCGCTGTCGCCCTCGACGATGCTCGCCACGGCGGAGTTGATCGAGTCCCAGACGCCGGCGGCGCCGCGCACCGACCACACCATGAAGATCGCGACGAACGTGACGACGCCGAAGGCGACCGACAGCAGGAACGACGTCTTCATCACCGACCACGGGTCGACCCGGGTCAGCCGCAGCCGCGCACGACGGGGCTGCCGCCCGGCCGTACGACGTACGCGACTGCCGCGCGACTCCTTGGGCGCCGCGTTGGCGCGGTGCTCCTCGGCGGCGCTCGAGAGCGTCGACTGGAGCCGCTCGGTCAGCGAGGGCCTGGCGGCCTGCTTCCCCGGCGTACGTCGGGTCGTGTCACGAGCGGGTGGCGCGGTGCGCTCCGACATGGATCACTCACTCCTCGGTGTCGTCGTCGGGGGTCTCGGTGCTGGCTTCCACGCTGTCTTCCACAGCGTCCTGGCCCTCGATTGTTGCACCGTCGACCACGTCGGGCGATTCGGCGGCGGCCTCGCGGGCGTCCGCCTCGACCTCCGAAGCAGCCTCTGCGGCCTGGTCCTCGACCTCGTCGTCCTCGCGGGCCTCGACCGAGCGCGCGACGACGGCGACCGTGTCGCCCTTCTTGGGCGTCACGAACTTCACGCCCTGGCTGTCGCGGCCGGTGGCCCGGAAGTTGGCGTCGATCGGGCTCCGGACGACCTGGCCGCCGCTGGTGATCGACAGGACCTCGTCGCCCTCCTCCACGATGAACGCGCCGACCAGGCCGCCGCGGTCCTCGTTGCTGAGCTTGACCGCGCGGATGCCGACGCCGCCGCGGTTGGTGATGCGGTAGTCGGTGATGCGCGAGCGCTTGGCGTAGCCGCCGTCGGTGATGGTGAAGACGTACTGCTCCTTGACGTCGGGCAGCTCACCGGCCTCCGTCGACCCTCCT